>JANNDE010000240.1:0-4175 GCA_031387395.1 Hymenobacter sp. | reverse complement strand
GCGCAGGCAGTAGTCCCACAGGAAGCCGTCTTTGGGCTCGGCCACTTCGCCGCGGTTGCCCTCAAAGTCGTACTCGCCGCCCCGGCCGCTGTAGTTGCTAGGCCAGCTTTTCTCCACGCAATCGTTGGCGTAGGCGGCCGTGCTCCAGTTGTGGCCGTCGGCGCTCACCTCGGCATCGACGTAGAAATTATCGAGCAGCACAAACTCACGGGTGAGGGCGTGGTGGTTGGGCGTCACCTTTTCGGGAAACAGGCAGAGGCTGGCGTCGCCGTTGCCGGCCGGCAGGTCGCCCAGCACTTGGTCGTAGGTGCGGTTTTCCTTGATGATGTAGAACACGTGCTTGATGGGCGACTTCTCCCCCACGCGCTGCGGCACGGGGCTGCCGGCGGGCACTTCGGGCGCGGCCGCCCGGGTTTTGCTGAAGGGCGTGTTGGCGTATACCTGCGCCGAATAGGCCGCCAGTGCCTTCTCATCGGGCAGCGGCAGGCGCGAGAGCGAGCCCGCCAGCAGCCCACCGATGTAGCCCTTGCCGACTTCGCCCACGTCGCGCCCGGGATTGGGGCCGTTGGGGTTGGCTTTGGAAGCCGTGCCTTTGCCGTTGGCCACCAGCAGCTGGCCGCCGGCCACGCGCACCGCCGTGGGGTACCAGCCGGTGGGCACGAAGCCCAGGGGCCGGCTCGTGGCTGGGTCGCGCACGTCGAACACGGCCAGGCAGTTGTTGTCGGCGTTGGCGATGAAGAGCTGGCCGTCGTCGGCGCTCAGGGCGAGGCCGTTGGGGGTGCTGCCGGCGGGCGAGGCCGGGAACAGGGCAGTATTGAGGGTTTCGGTGACGCGGCCGGCGCGGGTGTCAATCACCGAAACCGAGTTGCTGTTGGCGTTGGCCACGAACAGGCGGCGGCCGTCGCGGGTCAGGGCCAGGTCGTTGGGGTGGCTCTCGACGGGGATGCTGGCCAGCAGCAGCAGCTTTTCGGTATTATAAACCGCCACCGCGTGGCCGCCCCAGAGGCTGATGTAGAGGCGCGCGCCATCGGGGCTGAGCTGGGCGGCGTAGGCTTCGGCGGGCAGCTTGAGGGTGCGCAGGAGGCGGCGCGTTTTCAGGTCGAAGGTGTAGAGCGAATTGTCTTCGCGCGTGACGGCGTAGAGCACCCGGCGACGGCTATCGACGGCGAGGCCGGCCACGCCGATTTTCTGCTTCGGCCACTTCTGCCCCAGCACGAAGACACTGTCGGGCCGCAGCTTTTCACCTTCGACGCGAAAGCTGTGGATGCGGTTGTGCTGCCCGCCCGAGGCGTAGAGCGTGCGGCCGTCGGGGGCCCAGGCCAGGCCGGCCCAGGCGGCGGGCACCACGCTGGTGTCGAGCACGCGGCCGGTAGCGGCATCTAGCAGCTGCACCGAGTTTTCGCCCCAGCCGCCGTTGCTCACGGCGGCCAGGCGGCCATCGGGGCTGATTTCCAGGCTTAGGGGCAGGTCGCCGAGCGAGGTGGTGGTACCGGCGGGGCTCAGCTTCCAGCCGTTGGGCAGCCGGGTTTGGGTGGTGCCGACAATGGGGCCGGGCAGCACGCCAGGCGCTTCGGCGGCAGGCCGGGAGCTTGGGTTGCCCGAGCAACTGAGCAGCGCTAGCAGCGGTAAGGCAAGAGTAAGACGGAGGATGGTCGTGGCACTCAACATGGGCGGGGCAGGCAGCAGCACACCGGCCGCCGCAGAGGGTACGAAGGTAATGGGTGCATCCTAGTGGAATGGGCCAATACACTGTCATTCCGATGAAGGAACGGCGGCTGGCAGGGCTGTCTGGCGGGGTAGTACGATGACTGTAAATAGTCGCACCACCCCGATTTTATGCTGCGACCGCATCAAATAGAAACTCCCGAATACCGTTGTACGCGCATTGCTCACCATTTCAAAAAAGCACCTGATGCTACGTCGGTTGTCGTACTACCTGCTGTTGTTATTTCCTGCGTGCCCGCTGCTGGCGCAGTCCTGCACCACCCCGGCCCCGCTGGATAGCAGCGCGACCTTCTGGCGGCAGCAGCTGCGGTATCCGCGGGTGCGGGCGGCGCGGGCCGTGGCCGGGCCGGTGGTAGCGGCCCGCCTGCACGCCCATGCCCTGGCCCCCGACCGGCTCGAAATCCTGTTTCGCCTCCTCAAAACCCACCGTGAGCTGGAAGTGTGGGCCCGCAACCGCAACGGCGGCCCTTTCGAGCTACTGCACGCCTACCCGCTGGCGGCTACTTCGGGCACGCTGGGCCCCAAGCGCCGCGCCGGCGACGGCCAGGTGCCGGAGGGCTTCTACGAAATCGACCGCTTCAACCCCAACAGCAACTTCCACCTCTCGCTGGGCCTCAACTACCCCACCGCCGCCGAGCGCGCCCTGGGCGAGCCCGACCCGGGCGGCGACATCTTCATCCACGGCGGCAAGGTCACCATTGGCTGCCTGCCCATCACCAACGCGGGCATCAGGGAAGTGTATCTGCTGGCCGTGCTGGCCCGCGCCGCTGGGCAGGCAGTGATTCCGGTGCACATTTTTCCCTTTCCGATTACCGATGCGGAGCTGGCGCAGCGGGCCGGCAGCCCGCACCTGGCCTACTGGCGCGGGCTGCGGGCGGGCTACGCGTACTTCGAGCAGCACCACGAACCCGCCGGATTGGCAGCGCTGGCCGCGCAATAGTAATGTTCGCGCTACTACCTTGCCGCCGTGCCGCGCCTGCTTCTGCTGTTTCTGCTCCTGATTGCCGCTTTCCACGCCAGCCGCGTGCTGCGCGAGCCCCGGCCCAGCCCCGACCGGCCCATGGATTTTCGCACCTGCTACGTGGGGCAGGATGTGCTGCGCCACGGCCAGAACCCCTACGATGACGCCACGCTGAAAGCCGGCTGGACGCGCCTCGTGCAGCGAGAGCATCTCGTCAGCCGCACTCAACCGGGCCTGCCCAACCTGCCGTTTCTGTATCCGCCGTGGGCGGCGGCGCTGTTTGGCATATCCGTGGGGCAGCTGCCGTATGCCGTGGCCTGGCCCCTGTGGTACGCCCTGGCCCTGCTGAGCCTGGGGCTGCTGGCGGGGCTATGGCCGCGCGTGCTGCGGACCGAAGACGCGCCGGTAGTGCCGTGGTGGCAGTATTTGCTATTCGCGCTGGTCCTGAAGGGCACGGTGCCAGCGCTGCTCACGGGCCAGCCTACGTTTGCGGCGCTGGCACTGGGCGTAGCGGCGCTGGTGGTAGCGGCGGCTGGCATCAAAAAAACCCTGGAGCCTGGGGCCGCTGGAGTAGCTGGTGGCGCAATCAGCAGCGAGGCCGCAGCTTTACCGGCGCACTGGCGGCGGCAGGAGCTGGCGGGCCTGCTACTTGGATTGGCGGCCTTCAAAGTCACGCTACTGCTACCATTTGTGGCGTGGTTTCTCTGGCAGAAACAGTGGGTGGCCTTAGCCGTAGCCGCCGCCGTAGTGGCGCTGCTGAGCGCCGTAGCCTGGCACTGGGCCGCTTTCCCTTCGGAGCTGCTACCCACCTACCAGCACCTGCTGGCCCAGGTGCGCGACCAGTCCTTCGCCCCCACCGACTCCGACTATCCCCTCACCCAGGGCCTGACGCTGCGCCTGGAGCTGGGCAACGTGCTCGAATGGCTACGGCCCGGCAGCCGCGCCGCGCACCCGTGGCTGCACGGGGCGCTGTGGCTGGCCGCCCTGGCCCGCGTGGGCTGGCTACGGCGGCAAGGGCAGCGGCTGGGCAGCTGGTACGTGTTTCTGGTAATAAGCACGCTCACACTGCTCACCACCTACCATCTGTATTACGATGCCGTGCTGCTGCTGCCGCTGCTGGCGTTCGCGCGGCTGCTGCCCCGGCGCGGGCAATGGCTGCTGCTGCTGGCGTTGCTGCCGCTGCTGCTGCCGCTCAACGGCGTGGCGCTGGTGCTGGGCAACCCGGCGGGGCTGCACTGGCTGTATTTCCTGCCGCCACTGGGGCTGCTGGGCGTGCTGGCGTTGCTGCTGGCACGGCCAGTGAGCGTTGCGAAAGAACGTCATGCTCATCTTGCGTCCGCCGGTCGAAGCATCTTTACTGCGCAAGTAATCTAGAGTTAGTTACGAGGTAAAGATGCTTCGTCTCTGCTTAATGCGCAGAATGCTCTGCATGACCGTTCTTAATGAATAGAAACCATGCCCGACCTCTCCATAAATTTTGCCGGCATTA
>JANNDE010000205.1:0-1143 GCA_031387395.1 Hymenobacter sp. | reverse complement strand
GTCATCGAGTCGCCGGGCTCGATCCCGCTCGGGCCCCAGAAGTGGATCCACGTCTCGCCGCGCCCGACGATCCCGTACTCGTGCTCGGTGTGGAACACCTGGAACCCGAGCCGGTCGGTCGGAAGGCCTTCCAGCTGCTCAGGACGGTGCTCGCCGACAGTGAGCTCCAGGCGGTCTGCAAGATCGTGCTCAAGGACCGCGAGCACTGGACCTCGGCCGACTCCCGCGAGGGGTTGGCCGAGAAAATGTCGGCCCGGCTCAGTACCATTCCCGGCGTCACGTTCGGCTTCCAGCAGCCCATACAGATGCGCTTCAACGAGCTGATTTCGGGGGCCAAGCAGGACGTGGTGATTAAGATTTTCGGGGAGGATCTGCAGCAGCTCGACGACTACGCGGGCCAGGTGGGCGAGCTGGTGAAAGGCCTGCCCGGCGCCACCGACCTGTACGTGGAGCGGGCCACCGGCCAGTCGCAGCTAGTGGCCCGGATGGACCGCGACAAGCTGGCCCAATACGGCCTGACGGTAGCCGACGTGAACCGCACGGTGCAGGCCGCCTTTGCCGGGCAGGTGGCGGGGCAGGTGTTTGAAAAAGAACGCCGCTTCGACCTCGTGGTTCGCCTCAAGGAAAGCGCCCGCCAGGACATCAGCAGCCTGCGCCAGCTGTTCATCGCCACGCCCGACGGCCGCCAGATTCCGCTGGAGCAAGTGGCCAGGGTTGAACTCGTTTCCGGCCCCAGCCAGATCCAGCGCGACGACGCCCGGCGGCGCATCATCGTGGGCTTCAACGTGCGGGGCCGCGACGTGGAAAGCCTCGTGCAGCAGGTGCAGCAGCGCATTGAGCGGCGCCTGAAGTTCGCGCCGGGCTACTACGTGAGCTACGGCGGGCAGTTCGAGAACCTGCAGTCGGCCCGCGACCGGCTGCTGATTGCCGTGCCGGTGGCGTTGCTGCTCATCTTTCTGCTGCTCTACGCCACGTTCAACTCCCTGAGCCAGACAGTGATGATTTTCACGGCCATTCCGCTCTCGGCCATCGGCGGAGTGCTGGCGCTGTGGCTGCGCGGTATGCCGTTCAGCATTTCGGCGGGCGTGGGCTTCATTGCCCTGTTTGGGGTGGCCGTGCTCAACGGCATCGTGCTCATCGGCT
>JANNDE010000187.1:0-4714 GCA_031387395.1 Hymenobacter sp. | reverse complement strand
CCTTCGACCGCGGCACCCGCTTCGGCCTCGAAACCGGCGGCCGCACCGAGTCCATCCTCATGAGCCTGCCCCCGCGCACCGGCTGGGCCTACAACCCCGCCCCGCCCGCCCCCGGCTCGCCCGAGGCCACCACGCTGGGCTGGCTGCGGAAAGGCGTTGACTGGCTGGCCCATGTTTGACACCATTAAGGCGCTGGACCAGCAAGTGCTGCTGGCCATCAACCACGCCCACACGCCCGCGCTGGATGCGCTGATGGTGTTTGCGTCGAACCGGCTCGTCTGGTTTCCGGCCTACGCGCTGCTGCTGGGCTGGCTCATTTATACATTTCGCCACCGGGCCTGGCTGCTGGTGCCGCTGCTGCTGGCCACCGTGGGCCTGACCGACAGCATTACGAGCCGGCTGTTCAAGCCCTATTTTGCCCGCCCCCGCCCCTGCCACGACGGGTACCTGGTGGGCCTGCTGCACCTGCCCGACGGCTGCGGCGGCATGTTTGGGTTCCTGTCATCGCACGCGGCCAATGCGGTGGCCCTCACCGTTTTTCTGGCACTGGTGCTGCCGGCCGGCCGCTTCCGGCCCCTCAAATGGGGCGTGGCGGCCTGGGCAGTATTGCTCACCTACAGCCGCGTGTACCTGGCCGCCCACTACCCCACCGATGTGCTGGGCGGGGCCCTCATCGGGGCATTGCTGGCCTGGCTGGCAGCCGGGCTGTTCCGGGTCTGGGAGCGTCGCACCGCCTGAAAACGGCCTGTCGCTTTCGCCCTGCACCAGCAGCTCAACCAATCCTCTCCGGCTGTACATCAGGGAAAATTGATTTTCAATTGCTTACACAGTCGTTTTCTACGCTAAGCAGTGGCGCGCTGCCCCAGCAGCTTGGCCACGTACTTGCCCACGATATCGAACTCCAGGTTCACCGTGTCGCCGCCTTTCAGCTGCTGGAAGCTGGTGTGCTCGTAAGTGTATGGGATGATGGCCACCGTGAAGCCCTCGTCGGTGCTCTCGAAGCAGGTCAGGCTGGTGCCATTCACGCAAATAGAGCCTTTTTCGACGGTGAGCCGGCCGGGGGCCACGCCATGCTCGAAGCGAAACAGCCACGAGCCGTTCTGGTCCTGCACGCTGGCGCACCTGGCCGTGGCATCGACGTGGCCCTGCACGATATGACCGTCGAAGCGGCCGGTGGCGGCCAGGCAGCGCTCCAGGTTGAGCAGGCGGCCGGGCTGCCACTGAGCCAGGTTGGTCACGCGCATCGTTTCGCCGATGGCCGTGACGACGTGCGTGCCGGCCACCGCGTCCACGGCCACCACGGTCAGGCACACGCCGTCGTGGGCCACGCTCTGGTCAATTTTTAGCTCGGCAGCGAAGGGCGAGGCAATGGTGAAATGGCGGTTGCTGCCCTGGTCGGCCACGGCCACCACGGTGCCGACGGCTTCAATAATTCCGGTAAACACAGTTGTAATCTGAAAAAGCTAGGTGAAAAAACCGGCCCGCGCCCGGCCCGATGCAAAGAACGGCACCCCGTTGCCGGAGTGCCGTTCGGGGGCCAAATAACCGGCAAACCGGCTCAACGGTTATTTGTCGGTTTTCTCGAAGGGCCGCCAGTCGAGCTCGCCGGGCAGGCCGCCGGTCTTCTTGCGCAGGAACACGGTCTGGTCGTCGTCCTCCCGCTTGCCGAAGGTCACATCGGCCCGGCACTCGAGGCAGCGCACCGACGTGTACTTGAACTTGCCCTGAGCCACCCGGCTGGTCAGGTCCAGGTTGTCGGAGCCGCAGATGCCGCAGGCAGCCACGTCGGCGAAGCTGAGGCGCTCGTATTCGGCCACGGTTTCATGAAAATTATTGCCCTGCACGGTGAAGTGAAACTGGCGGCGCCCGATGCGCTTGGTCGTCATCATCTGCAACATTCTGCGGATAGAAAAAAGGGTGAATTACTGCTTTAAAATTACAAAATATACGCCTCAAAAACAAGCTGATATCCTCGCCCGAAGGCACAAAAAAAGGACACCTTCCAGAGTCCTTTTTTTGTAGGCTGATACCCTGCTTATTGCTGCTGAAAGCGCACCGTCTGCCGCACCGCGCCGGCACTCACTTCGCATTGGTACTGCCCCCGGGCCAGGGGGCCGAGCGTGAGTGGCACCTCGGCGGCCGGGCTGGCGGCCAGCTGCCGGCGGGCCACCACGGCCCCGCGCACGTCGAGCACGCGCACGGCCAGCGGCACGCCGCGCAGCGCGGCCGGCAGCACCAGCATGAGCGCGCCGGTGCCGCGCGGGTTGGGGTACAGGGCCAGGCCTTCGGTGGAGCTGGCCGCGGCGGCGGCCAGCGGAGCATTGGGGTGCAGGCTATCGTAGGCGCGCCCGAAATTGGGCAGGCCGTAGCCCAGCGTATTGTCGGGTGAGGCGGCCTTGCTGGCGGTGCCGCGCAGCACCAGTATCACCTGCTGGGCTGTGAGCGTAGGGTTGGCCTGCCAGAAAGCGGCCGCCATGCCCGCCAGCACGGGGCAGGCAAACGAGGTGCCATTGCCCCGGAAAGCGGTGCCGCTGGGGCTGAGCACGGCGGTGGCCTGCCCCATATCCGAAAGCGTGGGCTTGATGCGGCCATCGGCCGTGGGCCCATACGAGCTGAACGGCGCGTGGGTGCCCAGCGAATCGACCGCCCCCACCGTGAGAATGGAATCGGCATCGGCCGGGGCCGAGATGTAATGCCAGCGCTTGTTGCCCTCGTTGCCGGCCGCGCTCACCACCAGCATGCCCACGCGGGCCGCTACGGTCGCCGCCCGCGAGCTGATGGCCGTGCGGCCGTTCATGTCGGCGTAGGTGTAGGCGGGCGAAGGCGCATCAAAATCGGTGTAGCCCAGCGAGGAGCTGATGACGTCGACTCCGGTCGAGTCGGCGTACTCGGCGGCGGCCAGCCAGTTGGCTTCTTCCACGGGGTGCTCCGAGTTGTCGTCTTCGGTGATGCACAGGCGGTAGGTGGCTTTGGGGGCGCTGCCCACAAAAGCCCCCGGCGCGTTGGCCGCCATGGTCGAGAGGCAGTAGGTGCCGTGGTTGCCGCGCTGGTACACGTTGGTGCCGCCATCCACGAAGTTGCGGGTGCTGGCCAGGCGCTGCTCCTGAAACAGCGGCTGCAGGGCACTCATCGTATTCACGCCGGGAAAGCCCGTGTCGAATACCGCAATCTGCATGCCTTCGCCCCGGTAGCCGGCATCGTGCATGCCCGGCACGCCAATTTGCTGGTTCTGGGCGTAGGCCGGGCCGTAGTAGGCGCGGCCGGCCAGGGTGCGGGCGGCGGGGGCCGCCGGGGCCGTTGCCGGCGCATCGGGCCGGGCCGGGCGAGTGGTGCGGTTGAGCGTGCTGGCGGTGCGCACGCTCGGCAGGGCCGCGATACGGGCCAGCGTGGCCGAATCGCAGCTCACCAGGGCGGCATTGAACCAGCGCGAAGTATAACCCACCTGCGGCTGGCCGGCCAGCGCCCGAATCTGGGCCACGTAAGCTGGCGTCACGGGCAGGTCGCGCGGGAGCACGGCAATGCCCTGGCGGGTGCGCCGGGCAATGGCCCGCGCCGACAAAAATACCTGTGGCTGCGCCACCGAAAACGGCGTACCCGCCTTGTCGCGGAAATACACCAGATGGCGCCGTACGGTGCCCTGCGCCGCGGCCGGAGTGGCAGCACTCAGGGCCAGCAGCAGCAGCCCGGTCAGAAAAAGTCGCGTCATATTGAACAGCTGGTAAGCGGAATAAAGCGGCAGGCTCGCCCTGGCGGGCCTACTTCAACTGGTAGTCGAGCAGCGTTTCGCGGCGGGTGAACCCGCTGGTGTACGCCCCGGGCGGAAAAATCTGGTTGAAGGGCGGCGCGGAGCTGGTGTAGGAGAGGGAGGCAAAATTGTCGCGCCGCCGGTACACTGGCCCCACGCCCTGCGCAAATACCTGCTGATAGCTCACGCGGCGCAACAGGCTGCTTTCGGCAGCCATGCCGGTGTTGGCGGTGGTGACGGTGTTGGCGTAGGCCACCGCCGGCAGGCCCGTGCTGCCACCGCCCGTCGCAAACGCCTGGCCCACCGCGCTATACTGCCGGGTTTCGGCCGTAATCGTATCGTTGTAGTTATTGTTGAAGGCGTTCAGGTTCCAGGAGCGGCCGGGGCGGGGCGGAAACACCAGCTCCACGGTGCGGGTATTGCCCCAGTTAAGGATGAGCGCGCTGCCCGGGGCGCTGACGGTGAAGACACTATCGTTCACCCAGGCATCAGTGGCGGTGGCGCGGCGGGCTCGCACCAGGCGGTAGGCCGGCTGCCCGGCCGCGTCGGTAAAGACTTCCGAAATGGTTTCGCGGAACTGAAACAACGTGGCCGTGGCCTGGCTGGTGGGCGTGGTCGGGGTGGCAACGCTCCACACCGAGTCGCGCACGGCGTAGGTCCAGGTATTGCCCACGGCCAACGGGTAGTAGCCGCGCCCGGGGTCGGGTACGGCTACCGTCGTGTTCTGGCAGCCCGCCAGGGCGGCCACCGCTAGCACGGTGGCAATGGCCAGCCCCACCCGCAGGCGCGCAACCACTAGTGGAGAGGCAAAAAACGATTTACGCATGCGGGTCGGCGGTAAGTACCGGAAGGTTAGCAGTTAGGTGCCGGCAACGCTGGCGGCGGCAAAAGGTACGGGAAATTCGCCGATGACGTGGCGCTCAATCCAGCCGCCGCCCAGCACGTCGTTGCCGTCGTAGAACACGGCAG
>JANNDE010000174.1:0-12981 GCA_031387395.1 Hymenobacter sp. | reverse complement strand
CGACGAGCTCCAGCCCGAGCAGGAGCGTCTCGAAGGCGTGATTAAAGACCTGCTGCTGCCCAAGGACCCCAATGACTCGAAAGATGTCATTATGGAAATCCGGGCCGGCGCGGGTGGCGACGAAGCGGCCCTGTTTGCCGGCGACCTGCAGCGCATGTACATGCGCTTCGCCGAAAAGCAGGGCTGGAAAATGGAGCTCATTGACGCCATGGACGGCACTGCCGGCGGCTACAAGGAAATCATCGTGGCCGTGCGCGGCGAGGACGTGTACGGCAAGCTGAAGTTTGAAAGCGGCGTGCACCGCGTGCAGCGCGTGCCGGCCACCGAAACCCAGGGCCGCATTCATACCAGCGTAGCGTCCATTGTCGTGATTCCAGAAGTGGAAGAATTCGACGTGGAGCTGAACATGGGCGACATCCGCAAGGACTATTTCTGCTCCAGCGGCCCCGGCGGCCAGTCGGTGAACACCACCTACTCGGCCGTGCGCCTCACCCACTTGCCCTCGGGCCTCGTGGCCCAGTGCCAGGACCAGAAATCGCAGCTCAAAAACTTCGATAAGGCCCTGGCCGTGCTCCGCTCGAGGGTGTACGACATGGAGCTGGCCAAGAAGAATGAGGCCGACGGCATCGTGCGCAAAAGCATGATTGGCGGCGGCGACCGGTCGGACAAAATCCGGACCTACAACTACCCGCAGGGCCGCGTGACCGACCACCGCATCGGCTACACGGTGTATAACCTGGCCAGCGTGATGGAAGGCAACGTCGACGACTTCGTGGAGCAGCTTCGCATCGCCGAAAGCGCCGAGCGCCTGCAGGAAGGCGTCACGAAGTAAGCGGCTTGATTGAACGGCAACTCCCCTCCTTGTTTAAGGAGGGGAGTTTTTGCGCCAGCAAAAACGGGGGCGGTGCAGTCGTTGAACCGAAGGTCGGCGTAGCCAACGTTACCCGAACGACTGCAGCCCGCCGCTGGCCCGGACCGTATACTTTTCGTGCCCTAATGGTCGTTCAAGCCACGTGCAACGACTTCACCACCCCGATTTCAGCGAAGCTGAAATATCCCCTCCTTAAAAAAGGAGGGGAGTTTGGCCGTTCAAACTCCTTATGCGCTACCTTTTCCCGTTGTTTCTAGTGCTGAGCTGTTTGCTCACCTTGCTGTCTGGCTGCGAGCCGAAGGAGGATTTGACGCAGACCACCGGCCGCCTGGAGTTTGCCCAGGACACCGTGCTCTTCGATACGGTTTTTACCACCATCCGAACCGTAACGAAGCGCCTGTGGGTGTATAACCGCAACAACGGCGCGGTGAAGACGGATATCAGCCTGGCCGGCACGGTGGGCAATACGTACTCGCTGATTATCAACGGCGACGCGGGCGCGGCCAAAAGCGCCGTGCTGATTCGGGGCAACGACAGCCTGCAGGTGCTGGTGCGGGCCGTGCTCGGAGACAACGGCCAGGCTACCGCGCCCAAAAAGTTTCTGGTGACGGACCAGGTGAACTTCCGCACCAACGGCAACGACCAGAACGTGAAGCTGGTGGCCTACGGCCAGAACGCCTACTTCCACCGGGCTGAGCTCATCAGCAAAAACACCACCTGGGCCACCGACAAGCCCCACGTCATTATTCCGGCCAGCCGGGTGCTGACACCAGGGCAGCCAGCGCAGACATTTGGGGTGCTGGTCAGGCAGGGCGTTACGCTTGCTATTCCAAAGGGGGCCCGCGTTTATAACCATGCCGGGGCCTACCTGCAGGTGGATGGCACGCTGCGCGTGAACGACGACTTCGTGCCCGGCACCGGCACAGCCGACACCGTAAAGGCCACCAACGCCAACATCGTACGGTTCCAGGGCGACCGGCTGGAGCCGGACTACGCCGATATTCCCGGGCAGTGGGGCGGCATCGTGTTCACGGCCACCAGCCGCAACAACAGCATCCGCTACGCCGAAATCAAGAACGCTACGTTTGGCGCGCTGCTGCTGAACCCGGAGGCTTTGCTGCCGCATCCGGACCTGGCGCTGACCAATACGGTTATCCGCAACATCTCGGGCTCCAACCTTTCGTTTGCCAACACCACGGCCAGCGCGGGCGGCGGCGTCATCAGCTACTCGGGCAACCTCTCGGCCGCCAACTGCCTGTTCACCAACTGCGGCGAGTACGCCGTGGTGGGCGTGGGCGGCGGCGTGTACGATTTCAACTTCTGCACCTTCGCCAACTACACCCCGGCTTTCCGCCGCGAAACGGCTTCGCTCACCTTCACCAACGAAAAAGCCACCGACTCAAAAATCCACCTGCTGCTTAGCCTCAGCCTGCGCAATTCCATTGTGTGGGGCTCCAACCTGGGGGCCGGCACCATCGACGACGAGCTTTTCCTGAAGAACTACACGGAGTACGCCAGCACCATCAGCATCCGCAACTCGCTGCTGCGCACCAAGCTCTACGCCACCACCCTGGCCGTGGTGGGCGCGCCCGGCACCAATCTGCTGAACGTGGACCCGCTGTTCACCCGCAACGCGCTCAGCAGCAGCCGGCCCAACTACACGCTGCAAGCTACCTCGCCAGCCAACACGCCCCGCCGCGCTCCCACCGGGAATGTGCCCCCACGCGACCTGCGCAACCTGCCCCGCCCCGTAGCCGGCCAGCCCCTGCCGGCCCTGGGGGCCTACGAGCACAAGTAGCCCTGTAGCGTGGACTCAGCGAGTCCGCGCGTTGACCGGACGACACGCGGACTCGCAGATTCCGCGCTACTCCACCACGCCGGCCGCCGAGTAGCGCAGCGTGTCGAACAACACCAGCTTCTGGGTGCCTACTACCTCGTAGCGGCGCAGCTGGCCATGTTCCAGCTGCACCCGCAGCTGCTTTTGGGCCGAGAACAATGCATTATTCTGGACAATGGTGGCCGCGATTTCCTGCGGCTCCGCTCCTTGCTGCACCACCACCAGGCGTGCCACCGGCGCGTTGGGTTGGCCGGGCCGGCGCGTGTAGGTGTGGCGCAGCGCCCCGCCGGGCAGCGCCACCGAATCGACGGTATAGGCGCCCCGCAGGGCCGCTTTGTTGATGTCGGCCTGGAAAAAAATCTGCAGCTCGTCGGCCCACTTCACGGTGGGCACGCGCACGATTTCGGGGGTTTCGGCGCGCAGGCGCACGTGCTTGGTCGCGGCCGCGTGGCACTGCTCCAGCCGGGCCACCTGTTGCGTGAGCAGGCCTTTCACATCGAAATAGAGCGGCCGGCGGGCCGGTAGCGCGGCCGGGCCGGCCTCGCCGCAGCCCGCCAGCAGCAGGGCCAGCAAGCCCCCCACCCACCTGGTAGCCCCGCGCTTACGCATTCGGGGCGGGGCTGGGGCGGAGCAGACTCAGGCCCGTCATCTGGGCCGGCTTGGGCACGCCCATCAGCGCCAGAATGGTGGGGGCCAGGTCGCCGAGCTTGCCGGCGGCCAGGGTGCCGCGGTAGTCGTTATCGGCCAGGATGCAGGGCACCAGATTGGTAGTGTGCGCGGTGTTGGGCGAGCCGTCGGCGTTGCGCATGAACTCGGCATTGCCGTGGTCGGCGATGATGATGCTGGCGTAGCCAGCGGCCAGGGCGGCTTCTACCACCGCCCGGGCGCAGGCATCGGTGGCTTCCACGGCCTTCACCACGGCCTCGAACACGCCGGTGTGGCCCACCATGTCGGGGTTGGCAAAGTTCAGCACCACAAAATCGGCCGAATTGGCCTGCAGCTCCGGAATGAGCGCATCGCGCAGGTCGGCGGCGCTCATCTCGGGCTGCAGGTCGTAGGTGGCCACCTTGGGCGAGGGCCGCATAATACGGGTTTCGCCGGCAAACTCATTCTCGCGGCCGCCCGAGAAGAAGAACGTAACGTGCGGATACTTCTCGGTTTCGGCAATGCGAATCTGGGTTTTGCCATTGGCTGCCAGCACCTCACCGAGCGTATTATCGAGGTTATCCTTCTCGAAAATGGGGGTCACGCCCACGAAGGTGTCGTCGTAGTTGGTCAGCGTCAGGTAACGCAGGTTCAGGCGCTGCATCTGGAAGGCGTGCATGTCCTGCTGCGTGAGCACCTCCGTGATTTCGCGGCCGCGGTCGGTGCGGAAGTTAAAGCACAGCACCACGTCGCCTTCCTCGATGGTGGCCAGGGGCTGGCCATTGGGGCCGGTTTTCACGATGGGCTTCAGGAACTCGTCCGTCACCCCGTCCTTATACTGCTCCTGAATGGTTTGAATCAGGTTCTGCGAGGGCATGCCGATACCGTGCACCAGCAGGTCGTAGGCCACTTTCACGCGCTCCCAGCGGCGGTCGCGGTCCATGGCGTAGTAGCGGCCCACCACCGAGGCAACTTTGGCCCCGCTGCGCACCATCGACTCTTCGAGCTCATTGATGAAGCGCACGCCGCTCTTGGGGTCGGTGTCACGGCCGTCGGTGAAGGCGTGCACGAACACGCGGCGCACCCCAGCTTCGTGGGCAATGGTGCAGAGGGCTTTCACGTGGTCGATGTGCGAGTGTACGCCGCCATCGCTGAGCAGGCCGATGAGGTGCAGGGGCTTATCGTTGGCCAGGGCATATTCCAGGGCTTTGGCCAGGGCCGGCATCTGGGCCAGCTTGCGCTCGCGGATGGATTTGCCGATGCGCACCAGCTCCTGGTCGACCACGCGGCCGGCCCCGATGTTCATGTGGCCCACCTCAGAGTTGCCCATCTGGCCCTCGGGCAAACCCACGGCCTCGCCCGAAGCCTGGAGCGTGCTATGCGGGAAGCGCTGCAACAGCTCATGAAAAAACGGCGTACGGGCCGTATCAACGGCCGAAACCGTGGTGTTCCGGGCAATGCCCCAGCCATCCAGAATCACCAACAAAACCTGCTTACTCATGCGGCAAAGATACGGCAGCCCCACGCGAAGGGCTGAATTTTTCTACCTTCGCGCCAATTTTCGTCGGGTAGCCCACACCCGCGCCAAAAGCCCGTCACTTCATCCTGGCACCATTTTAGCTTTGGTTTTTACTGCGCACGACGCACTTATTACCCCGCTAATGAAACGCTATATAATTCGAACGCTATTACTCGGGTGGCTATTCTTCCTCGGGGTCGGAGCCGCACAGGCTCAGGCCGATAACCTCGCAGCCGTGCGCGCGGCCCTGCGCAACGGGTCCTCGCGCGAGCTTTCGCAGTATTTTGCCGCCACCGTCGAAGTTGGCTTCGACGCAGACAAGCAGAGCTATAATTCGACCCAGGCGGAGCTGGTCCTCAAAGATTATTTCGCCAAAAACGCGCCCAGCAGCTTCGAATTCATTCATCAGGGCGAAAGCCAGGAGCACATTCAGTACGCCATCGGGCGGTACGTGGGGCGCACCGGCACCTACCGGGTATACGTCAAGCTCAAGCCCTCGCGCGGCGCACCGGTGATTGACACGCTGGACTTCACGAAAGAATAAGCTGACATGCCCACACAAAAAATCCCCGGCTCGCCGCCGGGGATTTTTTTGTGTGCCCCGCAGCGCCGCTGCAATGGCCGGCTTACCTAGCCATGGGCAAGCTAACCGTGACGCTGGTACCGGCCCCGGGGCGGCTCTGAATAACCAGCGTGCCGCCGTGGCGGTGCACAAAAGCCCGGCACAGCACCAGGCCCAGGCCCAGGCCCGTGGGGCGCAGGCTGGGGCCGGGCATGGGCTCGGGCAGCGCGGGGCCGCTCATGAGGGCATTTACGGTGGTGGCACTCATGCCCGGGCCGGTGTCGGTGCAAGTGAGCAGCACCATGCCGGCGTCGTCGGGGTCGGGGGCAGCATCGAGGTGCACATGGCCGCCGGTGGGCATAAACTTGAGGGCATTGCCCACCAAGTTGCGCAGAATGGTGCGCGTCATGTTGCGGTCGGCCAGCAGGCCCAGGCCCTGGGGGGCAGTCGCCGTGATGTGCTGCCAGTTGGCGGCGGCCGTGGTCTGGTATAAGGCTTGGCACTCGGAAAACATGTCGGCCACGGGCAGCGGCACCGGGCGGCATTCGAGCTCGCCGGTCTGGCTCACGGCCCAGTTCAGCACGTTGTCGAGCAGGTGGTTGAGGCTGTCGGCGGCCTGGCGCACCATGGCCGGCAGGCGGGCCAGGCCGGCCTGGTCGTTCTGGGTAATGTAGGAGTCAATCAGGCTCGTGACGCCGGCAAAGGCCGTAACGGGGCCGCGCAAATCGTGGGCCACGATGGCGTAGAGCTTATCCTTGAACACGGCCACGGCCCGCAGCTCGGCCGAAGCGGCTTCGAGGGCGTGGTTGTTGGCGGCCACGGCGGCGCGGCTGCGGCGCAGGTTGCGATACAGATACACCAGCACGCCCAGAATCAGCGCCATTACCGCAATCACGCCCATCAGCAGGTGGGTGCGCTGGGCCTGGGTGGCCTGCTCGGCCGTGAGCTGGCGCAGGCGGCGCGCCCGCTCCTGGGCCTCGTAGTTCACCTGAGCCACTGCGAATGTCTGCGTGGTCTGGCGGCTGTTCAAAGAATCGTTCAGGTCGATGTAGTGGCTGTTCCAGTTGTAGGCGGCGCGGTAGTCATCGCGATTGGCGGCCAGGCCGGCCAATTGGCCCATGGCCCCCAGGGCGCACTCGAGGTAGTGGCTGCTGCGCGCCAGCCGCAAGGCTTCCAGCGCGGCGGTCTCGGCTAGGGCGGGCTCGCTCACGTGGTCGTAGTACTGCGCCAGCTGGGCCTGCAGCTCGGCCTGCGTGCGGGTAGCATGCTGCCGCTGACTAATGGCCAGGGCCTGCAGCAACAGGCGCCCCACGCGGGGCAGCTCACCGCTCTGAATCAGGTAAGTGGCCAGACTCGACAGATACGTAGCTTCGGCCGTCTCGTCGCGGCTGCGGCGGGCCAGCGTCAGGGCCAGCGAGTCGTAGTGCAGGGCCAGCGCATACTGGCGGCGCAGGTAGGCCAGGCTGCCCAGGTTGCCCAGCAGCTTCATGCGGGTGCGGGGGCTCACGCTTTCGCCGGCCGGGGCAGCCAGCAGGCGTAGGGCGCGGCGGTAGTGCAGGCCGGCGGTGGCCGTGTCGCCCCGCGCGTGGTAGATGCTGCCCTGGTTAGAATAGGTACGCACCAACGCATCATAGTTGCGCTGCTGCCGGGCCAGCGCCTGGGCTTCGGCCAGCAGCCGCAGCGCCTCCGAGCTATTGGACAGGTTGGCGTAGCACGACGACAGGCTGAGCAGCACGGGCAGCAGCAGGGGCTCCCGCACGGTGGCGGGCAGCGTGCGGACCAGCGCCATCGCCGACTCGCCGTAGCTGATGGCCCGGGCCGACTGCTCTTCGCGCAACGCGTAGCTGATAACGGTGAGCAGTCGCACGCGGGTGGTATCGGGCAGCTGGCCAGCCAGCCGGTGGCGCAGGGGTTCGAGGGCGGCCGGCAATGGCAGGGGTTCCGGTGCTGCCCGCAGGGCCACCGGAACCAGCAGCAGCGCAATCGCTACCACCCTGCACGCAAACAATCCGGGCCGCATCATGAACAATTGCCGAGTAACACTTCTTCAAAGATACACGGCGAACGGCAATATTCACGCTTTAGTACCATTTCACACAATCCATTTTTTTAACCTGGGACAATATCTGGTTTCCGTAATCTCTTTAAAAACCGAATAAACCAGTAATTCAATCCCCGGAACGAAGGCTAATACCCGCCTCTCTCGCGCCTCCATCGCATTAGATGCAATTTTCATTTAGCCTTGCCGCTCTTCTTTTACTACAACGGGCCAGGCCCCGGCAGGCGGCTTGCCGGAAGCAGCCCACCGGGGCCCGAACGCCAAACCGGCCAGGCCGGCGGACCCTATTGCAACGCCTGGCGGGCAGCCTGCGCCTGTTCGCGGGCCAGCTTGGCGTTGAGGCGGGCGGCATCGCCGCGCCGCACCACCCGGGCAATGTGGATACTGAGCTCGTAGAGCAGCAGGATGGGAATGGTGACGATAATCTGGGCCGAAATATCGGGCGGCGTGATAACGGCCGCGATAATGAGGATGACCACGATGGCATGCTTGCGATACAGCTGCATGATTTCGGCCGATACGACACCGGCCTTGGCCAGGAAGAAGACAATCATGGGCAGCTCGAACACGAAGGCGCACGAGAGGCTCATGGTGGTGAGCGTGCTCAGGTAGCTCTGCATGTCAATCTGGTTCTCGATACTGGCATCGACCACGTAGCCGGCCAGAAAGTTGATGCTGAGCGGGGCGGCGATGTAGTAGCCAAACAGGAGGCCCATGATGAACAGGATGGACACGAAAAACACGGCTCCCTGCGAGTTCTGCCGCTCGTGCGGATAGAGGCCGGGCTTCACAAAACGCCAGATTTCCCAGAACAGGTAGGGAAAAGCCAGCACGATGCCCACGATAAATGACGTGCTGATGTGCATGGTGAGCTGCCCGCTCATCTCGCGGTTCTGAATCACGAAGCCAACATCGTTGATGCACAAATCGGGGGCGTGCACCCACTGGCCAAACTTACAGAACATGCGGTAGGTCCAGAAATCGGGCCGTGAGGGCCCCAGAATCAGGTCGTGAAACAGGAAATCTTTGGCAAAAAAGGCCCCGGTGGCAAACACGACGACCGAAATAGCGGCCCGGATGATATGCCAGCGCAATGCCTCCAGGTGGTCGATGAAGGACATTTCGTGCTGGTCGCCCGGCGCGGCAGGTTGTGGGGGTAGTTGCGGTTGCACGGAGATAATCGAAGGATAAGGAGATGGAATAACGAGCTAAAACAGAACGTCATGCTGAGCGAAGCCGAAGCATCTCTACCGCAACAGCAACCCAATCGGCTGGATTAGTTGCGCGGGAGTGATGCTGCGACTTCGCTCAGCATGACCGCCTGTTTTCTTGCTTGGTAGCAGGTGAGCCGTCCTACATACGTAAGAACTTACGCAAAGAGCGGGTAATCCTGCAGCCAGGTATTCACCTGCTGGCGCACCTGGCCGATGCGGGTGTCGTTGTCGTGGTTCATCAGCGTCTCATCAATGAGTTCCACGATGCGATGCATGTCGGTTTCGCCCAGGCCACGGGTCGTTATGGCGGCCGAGCCAATGCGGATGCCGCTGGTGACGAAGGGCGACTTGTCGTCGAAGGGCACCATGTTTTTGTTGATGGTGATGTCGGCGCGCACCAGAGCGTTTTCGGCCAGCTTGCCGGTGAGGCCCTTCGAACGCAGGTCAATCAGCATCAGGTGGTTGTCGGTACCGCCCGAGATGATGTCGTAGCCCAGGTCCACGAAGGCTTTGGCCAGGGCCTGGGCGTTGCGGGCCACCTGGCGGGTATACGCCTTGTAGTCCTCGCTCAGGGCTTCGCCGAAGGCCACGGCCTTGGCGGCAATCACGTGTTCGAGCGGGCCGCCCTGGGTGCCGGGAAACACGCCCGAGTCGAGCAGGGCCGACATGGGACGGATTTCGCCCTTCGGGGTTTTCAGGCCGAAGGGGTTGTCGAAGTCCTGGCCCAGCATGATGAGGCCACCGCGCGGGCCGCGCAGGGTTTTGTGGGTGGTCGTCGTCACGATGTGGCAATGCTGGAAGGGCGAGTTCAGCAGGCCGGTGGCGATGAGGCCGCTGGGGTGCGAGATGTCGGCCAGCAGCAGGGCGCCCACTTCGTCGGCGGCTTCGCGCAGGGCGGCGTAGTTCCAGTCGCGCGAGTAGGCCGAGGCCCCGCAAATAATCATTTTGGGGCGCTCGCGGCGGGCGGTTTCCTTCACCTTGTCCCAGTCGATGAGGCCGGTTTCGCGCTCCACGCCATAAAAGCTAGGCACGAAGTATTTGCCCGAAAAGTTGACCGGCGAGCCGTGGGTGAGGTGGCCGCCGTGGCTCAGGTCGAAGCCCAGAATCTTATCGCCGGGCTTCAGGCACGCCAGAAACACGGCGGCGTTGGCCTGGGCGCCGGAGTGGGGCTGCACGTTGGCCCAGGCCACGCCAAACAGCTCCTTCACGCGGTCGATGGCCAGCTGCTCGACCTGGTCGACGATTTCGCAGCCGCCGTAGTAGCGCTTGCCGGGCAGGCCCTCGGCGTACTTATTGGTGAGCACGGAGCCCTGAGCGGCCATCACCTGCTCCGACACGTAGTTCTCGGAGGCGATGAGTTCGAGGCCGTGGGTCTGGCGGGTTTTCTCCTGCGCGATGAGGTCGAAAACGGCGGTATCGAGGAGACGAGCGGGGGCGGCTGTTTGCATGGGCGTAAAGGTAAGGGCGAGGCGCAAACCAGCCATCCGGGCCGCGGGCATCACGCGGGCGCTACCAACCTGAGCGCCTTAATTTTCGCTTAAAATGCAGCCGCAGGCCTTTTTTCTTCGTTAGGTATACCTGACGATTAAAAACCGTGCTTCGGAATAAGTACGTGCTGTTTGTTCGCCTCGGTAGCCAGGTAGCCACCGCGGCTGCTTTAACCCGCGATAGCCCAAAACGCGGCCGCTTCGTGACTGAGCGGCCCGCGGCCCACGACTTACCCACATTCGATAACCTTATAGCAACCCATCATGCATAACTTCAGTCCCGATAAAACCGACACCAGGACCTTCGAAATGCCCGGCAAATGCCCTTTTGGCGGCGACCGCATTGGCGGCACGGAAGGCGCGTCGCCCACCCTTTCCGACTGGTACCCCAACCGGCTGCGCGTGGAGCTGCTGCATCACAATGCCCCGGGGGCCAACCCGCTCGGCGAGGATTTCAACTACGCTGAGGCGTTCAACGCCATCGACCTGGAGGCGCTGAAGCAGGAAATAAAAGGCTTCCTGACCACTTCGGTGGACTGGTGGCCGTCGGACTACCATAACTACGGCCCGCAGATGATTCGCATGGCCTGGCACTCGGCCGGCACCTACCGCATTGCCGACGGCCGCGGCGGGGCCGGGGAGGCGCTGCAGCGCTTCGCGCCCATCAACAGCTGGTGGGACAACGGCAACACCGACAAGTCGCGCCGCCTCATCTGGCCCATCAAGCAGAAGTACGGCAGCTCACTGTCCTGGGCCGACCTGATTGTGCTGACCGGCAACTGCGCCCTGGAAATCATGGGCTTTCCGACCTACGGCTTTGCCGGCGGCCGCCACGATGCCTGGGAGGCCGACGATAGCACCTACTGGGGCCCCGAGGTGTGGGACGGGCATAAAAAACATACCCCCGACGCCATGGTGACGCGCGACAAGCGCTGGCGCGGCCAGAACGGCAATGCCGACTACGACCTCGAAAACCCGCTGGCAGCTTCCTTTCAGGCCCTGATTTACGTGAACCCCGAAGGCCCTTATGGCAAAGGCGACCCCATGGGCGCGGCCCGTGATATTCGGATTACGTTCTCGCGCATGGCCATGAACAACGAGGAAACCGTGGCCCTGATTGCCGGCGGCCACGCCTTCGGCAAAAGCCACGGCATGGTACCGGCGGCCGAAATCGGGGCCCAGCCCGAGATTGCACCCATGGAGCAGATGGGCCTGGGCTGGCACAACCCCAGGGGCACGGGCAACGCCGAAAACACGATGACCAACGGCATTGAGGGTAGCTGGACGCCCAACCCTACCCAGTGGGACAACGACTACCTCATCAACCTGTTCAAGTTTGACTGGGAGCAGACCCGGAGCCCGGCCGGCGCGCTGCAGTGGACTCCGGTGGACAAGAGCGCGCCCAAGACGCCCGATGCGCACATCGAAGGCCAGATGAACGACCTGATGATGATGACCACCGACATCGCGCTCAAGGTGGACCCCGAGTACCGCGTGGTGTGCGAGAAATTCCTCAACGATTTCGACGCGTTCACGCAGGCCTTCTCCAAGGCCTGGTACAAGCTGACCCATCGCGACATGGGCCCGCGCGAGCGCTACCTCGGCCCCGAAAAGGTGAACGAGAACGATTTGCTGTGGCAGGACCCCATTCCGGTGGCAGATTACACGTTGGTGGACGCGGCGGATATCGCGGCGCTTAAGGAGTCGATTATGGCTTCGGGCGTGTCGGTTTCCGACTTGGTGTACACTGCTTTTTCGGCTGCGGTCACGCACCGCAGCAGCGACAAGCGCGGCGGGGCCAATGGCGGGCGGCTCGCGCTGGCTCCGCAAAAAGACTGGGCCGTGAACCGCCGCACGGTGCCGGTCGTGGCGGCCCTGCGCACGGTAATGGCGGAATTCAACGGCCAGAGCACGGGTGGCAAGCAGGTTTCGCTGGCCGACCTCATCGTGCTGGGCGGCTGCGCCGCCCTCGAAAAAGCGGCCGCCGATGCGGGCGTTGCTACCGAGGTGCCCTTCACGCCGGGCCGCCGCGACACCACGCAGGAACTCACCGACATTGAGATGTTTACGTGGCTGAAGCCCGTGGCCGACGGTTTCCGCAACTACCTCGACAAGGGGTATGAGGAAATTTCGCAGGGCGTTTCCCCGGAGGAGATGTTCCTTGATAAGGCGCAGCTGCTCTCGCTCACCTCGCCCGAGTGGGTGGCGCTGGTGGGCGGCCTGCGGGCCATGAACGCCAACCACGACGGCTCCCCTTACGGCATCTTCACCGACCGCGTGGGCGTGCTCACCAACGACTTCTTCACGGTGCTCACGAGCACGGAATTCGACTGGAAGAAAGCCGACACCAAGGGCTTGACTTTCTCGCTCGACAACCGCAAGACCGGCGAAAGCCGCTTCGTAGCCACCCGGTCGGACCTCGTGTTTGGCTCCAACAGCCAGCTGCGGGCGGTAGCGGAAGTGTACGCCGGCAGCGACGGCCACAAGCGCTTCGTGAAAGCATTTGTGCGCGCGTGGGATAAAGTGATGATGCTTGACCGCTACGACGTGAAAGTGTAGGGCTGATGCAGCCGAAAAACGAGCGGCCATGCCCTCCCCGGAAAGAATGCCAGTCGCTTCTTTTTTGGTGGGAGCATGGCCGCTCCTTTTTCAGTGAAAAGACGCTATTCCCACACCCTGCTCAACATCTCCGGAAACTATTATCCTGGGCTACTCAGCCCCACCGGGCCCCCCGCCGGGGGGGGCGGGGGGGGGGCGGGGGGGGGGCGCCGGGGGGCGCGGGCGGGG
>JANNDE010000344.1:0-2119 GCA_031387395.1 Hymenobacter sp. | reverse complement strand
GGAATGAGGAATGAGGAATGAGGAATGAGGAATGAGGAATGAGGAATGAGGAATGAGGAATGAGGAATGAGGAATGAGGAATTTCGGGCTCATCTGCTCCGCTTCCAATTCTTCATTCCTCATTTTTCATTCCTCATTAAGCGAAGCGTCAGTTACCTTCGTGTGCCGTGGTGACGATTCCACCGGGGTTTTCCAGCTCATGCAAGTATCCAAGATGGCCGCCGGACTGCGCGGCTCCGAAATTATCCGAATTGGCAACCAGGTGAGTGAGCAGGTGCGCCAGGGGGCCAATATCTGCAACCTGACCATTGGCGACTTCGACCCGAAGATTTTCCCGATTCCGGCCGGCCTCACCGCTGGCATCATCGACGCCTACAAGGCCGGCCTCACCAACTACCCGCCGGCCGCCGGCATAGGCGAGCTGCGTCAGTCGGTGTCGAAGTTCATCGGGACGCGTCAGGGCCTGAGCTACGGCCCCGACGATATTTTGATTGCCGGGGGCTCGCGCCCGCTCATCTACGCCACCTACCGCGCCCTCGTGGATGCCGGTGACCGCGTCATTTTCCCGCTCCCCAGCTGGAACAACAACCACTACTGCCACCTCGTGGACGCCACGCCCGTGGCCGTGCCCACCCGCGCCGAAAACAACTTTATGCCCACCGCGGCCGACCTGGCCCCGCACGTAGCCGGCGCCACCCTGCTGGCCCTGTGCTCGCCACTGAACCCCACCGGCACCGTCTTCACTAAAGAAGGCCTGGAGGAAATCTGCGACCTCGTGCTGGCCGAAAATCAGCGCCGCGGCCCCGACGAAAAGCCCCTCTACCTGCTCTACGACCAGATTTACTGGCTGCTCACCTTCGGCGACACCCAGCATTTCGACCCGGTGAGCCTGCGCCCGGAGCTGCGCGACTACGTCATCTACATCGACGGCACCTCGAAGTGCTTCGCCGCCACCGGCGTGCGCGTGGGCTACGCTTTCGGCCCGCCCGCCATCATCAACCAGATGAAATCCATTCTGGGCCACGTAGGGGCCTGGGCCCCGAAGGCCGAGCAGGTAGCCACCGCCCACTTCCTGCCCCAGACCGCCGAAGTCGACGAGTTCCTGACCGGCATGAAAACCCGCCTCGACAGCTCGCTCGAAGGCCTGTTCAACGGCCTGAAAGAGCTGAAAGCCCAGGGCTACCCCGTCGATGCCGTCGCGCCGGCCGGGGCCATCTACCTCACCATCCAAATCGACGTGCTGGGCCGCACCACCCCCGACGGCACCCCGCTCGCCACCACCGCCGAGCTCACCTCCTACCTCATTGCCGAAGCCCAGCTGGCGCTGGTGCCGTTCTCCGCCTTCGGCTCGGAATCTAACGAGCCCTGGTTCCGCGCCTCAGTCGGTGCTGAAACGGTGGAGTCGATTCAGGCGGCCCTGCCGCGATTGCGGGCGGCGCTGGATAAGCTGAAGTAATTCGCGTAAGGTTTAGCAAAGTAAAAAGAGGTTTCGCAAGGCCGACAGAACGTCAAACCTTGCGAAACCTCTTTTTACTTTGCTAAACCTTGCGCGCTAGCCCTTCGCCGTCAGCGTCACGTAAGGAATAATACACTCCTCCAGCGAAATGCCGCCGTGCTGGAACGTGTCCTTGTAGTAGTTCACGTAGTAATTGTAGTTGTTGGGGTAGGCGAAGAAATAGTCGCCGATGGTGAAGACGTAGGCGGTGCTCACGTTCTCACGGGGCAGGAAAATTGACTCCGGCTTGCGCACCACGTACACGTCGCGCGAGTCTTCGAAGCCCAGGTTTTTGCCGTGCTTGTAGCGCAGGTTGGTATTGGTGTTCCGGTCGCCCACAATCTTGTACGGGCGCTTCACGCGGATGGTGCCGTGGTCGGTGGTGATGATGAGCTTGCCCTTCTTGTCGGCAATCACCTGTAGCATTTCATACAGCGGCGAGTGCAGGAACCACGACTTAGTGAGGCTGCGATACGCCGACTCGTCGGCGGCCAGCTCCCGGATCATGGCCATGTCGGTGCGGGCGTGCGAGAGCATGTCCACGAAGTTGTAGACGATGGCGTTCAGCTTGTAGTTGTTGTGCAGGTTGGCCATTTTGCCTAGCAAGTCCTTGCCGGCCTGCAG
>JANNDE010000101.1:0-9221 GCA_031387395.1 Hymenobacter sp. | reverse complement strand
CTGCTGCACGCGAGATGCTTCGGCTACGCTCAGCATGACGTTCTTTATTGTTTCCGGCGGGTTACTCCGCGAACTGGTTTTCCAGCACCGCCGGCCCCTCCGCAATGGCCGCGCCCGGCTCGCCCAGATGCTCCGTGATGCGGCGGGCAATGTGCTGGCCGGTGAAGCCTTCGTATTCCAGCACCGCGCTCAGGCGGCCGGGGCGGTACCACCGTTCCTCCAGCGCCAGCGGCAGCACGCGGGCCGTGAGTTGGTGGCGCAGCAGCAATTCGGCCAGAATCGAATAGAGGCCGCCGGTGATAAAATGGTCCTCGACGGTCACGATGAGCGAGTCGCGGCGCACCACTTCCAGCAAAGCCGTCTCGTCAATGGGCTTGAGGCTACGCAGGTTTATGAGCCCCACCGACTTACCCTGGGCCTGCAGCAGCTCGCGGGCCACCAGCGTCTGCTCGAAGAGCATGCCGTAGGTGAGGATGGTGATATCGGTGCCTTCGGCTACGATTTCGGCCTTGCCCAGCTCAAACGGGGCGTGCGCGTAGGTGGCGGGGCGGGTGTTGATGCGGACGTAGGCCGGCGCGGGCGAAGCCCAGATGGCGGGCAGCATAGCCAGCATGTCCTGCTCGTTGGCGGGGGCGAAAACCGTCATGCCCGGAATGCCGCGCATCAGGCTCACGTCTTCAATGGCCTGGTGGGTGGGGCCGTTACCGTCGGAAAGAAAGCCGGGCACGAAGCCGCTCAGCTTCACCGGCAGCCGGCCGATGCCCACGTCGGTACGGATGAACTCGAATGCCCGCAACGTGAGAAAGGTGGCCAGCGCGTGCACCACCGGCACCCGGCCGCGCAGGGCCAGCCCGGCCGCCGCGCCAATGAGCGTCTGCTCCGTGATGCCGGTGTCGATGAAGCGCGGGCCAAGCACGGCTGGCAGGTTGCGGATGAGGGCGCGGTTTTCGGCCGTCATCACGACGATGCGCTCATCGGCGAGGGCGGTTGCTTTGATGAGGTCTTCGTAAACCACTGATTTTTCGGATTTAGGCGGATTTCACGGATTTTGTAGTCGATTGTGCTTGGCGCGAGGGGGTGTTTAGCGCACCGTTAGCGTTTCGCTCGTGAGCTTGGTGGCTTCCTGGCTGTGCAGCTCCTTCAGCAGCTCCTGCACCTCATCGGCCGAGAAGTTGCAGAACCAGCGGTCGGCCCGGGCCTCGATGCTGGGCAGGCCGCGCCCGCGCACCGTGTCGCAGATGATAACGCTGGGCTTCGTTTCCGAGAAGGGGAGGGCCGAAAACGCGGCTTCCAGCTGCGCGAAATCGTGGCCGTCAATCCGGCGTACTTCGCAGCCGAAGGCTTCGAATTTGGGGGCCAGTGGCTCCAGCGGAATCAGGTCTTCGGTGGCCACGTTGGCCTGGAAATGGTTGCGGTCGACGACCAGCGTGAGGTTGTTGGCCTGGTGGGCGCTGGCCACCAGCAGGCTTTCCCACACGGTGCCCTCGTTCAGCTCGCCGTCGCCGGTTATCACGATGACCTTGTTGTCCTGGCCGCGCATCCGGCAGTCCAGGGCCACGCCCAGGGCCACGCTGGGCAGGTGGCCGAGCGAGCCCGAATGGAACTCCACGCCCGGCACGTGGCGGTTGGGGTGCCAGTAAATGTGGTCGTCGGTGCTCAGGTGCTGGTCGAGGCGCTCCGGACTCATAAATCCCAGCTCCACGAAGGTGCCGTAGAGGGCGGGCACGTCGTGGCCCTTGCTCAGGAACAGGTAGTCGCGGGTGGGGTCCGTCAGGTTGTCGGGCCGCACGTTCAGGCAGTCGGCGTAGAGGTACACCAGCAGGTCGGCGCAGCTTAGCGAGGCCCCGGTGAAACAGCCGCCGTCGGTGCTCAGGCGCACGATGTACTCACGCACGCGCAGGGCCAGTTGCTCTAGTTTCTGTTGTTTTTCGGGAGTCATAAATTCTGGTGCTTGGTTGCTGGTGCCTGGTGCCTGGTCTGTTGATGCTAATAAAGCCAAGCACCAGCAACCAAGCACCAAGCACTAGATTCTACGAGTTTGCGACGAATCCACGGTCTTCAGCTCATCGAGGTGGTGGCGGTACCAGTTCACGCCGGCGTAGCGGGCATTGAGCTGGGCGAGGTCGGGGCGTTGTTCGAGCAGGGCCAGAATATCCGGCAGGCCAAAGGTCGGGTTGGCAGGGTACAGCTCTTCATACACGGCCTTTACGAAATTGTAGTCTTCGGGATAGTCAATCGTCCAGCGATGGCTCATCGAGTAGTCCTGGCCCGCGTACCACTCCACGTTGCCGAGGCGGAACCGGCCGGGATTTTCCCAGAAAAACGGCGTGGTGTGCTCGCGCTCCAGCGGCCGCCGGGCCTCGCGCCAGGCCGTTTCCAGGGCCTCGAAGGGCATTACCTCCACGTCGTTTCCGTCGGGGAAAGTAGCGGGATGCAGGTTGCTCACGTAGTCGTAGCGCTCGGCGAAGTCGAGGTAAAACCGCACCACCTCGTCAATCACGGCCGGGTCGATGAGCGGGCAGTCCGACGGGATTTTCAGCACCACGTCGGCCCCGTAATGACGGGCGGCCTGGTAGTGGCGGTCGAGCAAATCCAGCGCATCGCCCCGAAAGCACGCCAGGCCGTGGGCGACGCAGAGCTCCGCGATGGCGTTATCGGCGGGGTCGGGGGTGGTGGCTACTACCACGGTGCCGGCCAGCTGGGCGCGTTGCACCCGCTGCACCATGCGCACCAGCAGCGGCTGGCCGGCCAGTGGCAGCAGCACCTTGCCCGGCAGGCGCGACGAGCCCAGGCGGGCCTGCACAACGGTGAGGATTTTTGGGGGAGGCATATTCGGGCGAATGGCGTTGCCGCGTAGGCAGTCAGCAAACGGAAATACGCTGAAAACAGCCGGGCAAAAGAAGGGCGGCCAGGCAAGTGGCTGTTAAAGAAAGTATTAAAATAACGTCGCCCGGGTTTAGCGCTCTGCCGAAGAGGCCACCCGTGGCGCAACAGTCGCAAAAGCCTCCCCGTCTAACTGCCGCAGAAAGTCTGGCCCACTGCCCGCAAACTGGCTAAAGCCCCGGCAAATAGCCGCGATGCGCCGGGCCGAGGTGCCACCGTTCTGCCAGGGCAGCTTGCGGCGCAGGTCGTCCAGGTCGAAGTAGGAATGCACGGGCTTGCCCAGCGCCAGGCCCACATACACCACGGTCGAGTATTGGGTGATGAGCTCCACGCAATTGGCAATCAGGTGGTCGGTATTGCCTTCGGTGAAGATGAGCGTGCCGGGCGGGGCGTGCGCCTTTATCTCGTCCACGGCGCGGGGCAGCTCCTCGTTGGGGTGCAGCTTGAAGGCCAGCGGCCGGCCGGCCGCGATGCGGGCGCACTCGCGGATGAACTTGGGCCGGTTTTCGGGGGTGAAAGTTTCGCGCAGGTCGGAGGTGGCCACCAGCACGTAGCCGTGGTGCGGAAAGTCGTTGTGGCGGGCCTGCTCCAGGTGGTCGAAGTTGGGGATGCCCGTCACGACAAGCTTGCCCGCAGCCACGCCCACCCGGCCAAAATGCTCGCGGTAGCCTTCCGAAGCCACGCAGTAGATGTCGCAGCAATTGTTCATGCCATTCAGGGCCGTGCCGATGGCCAGAATGGGGAAACGCGTGAAGCGCTTCACCAGTCGCGCCCAGAAAGTGAGCGGGTCGGTCATGCCTTCCTGCACGAACACCGTTTTCGTGGTTCTCATCAGAGGCCAGGGCACCACCACGTCAGAGCAGCACACGATGAGGTCGTAGGTGTTGTGGAACACGCGGGCCTCGAAGTCATTTTTCAGCCCGTGCCCGGCCAGGTACGTATCGGCCTTAGCCTTTATTTTCCCGGTGACGATGGTTTTATCCAGCCCGCCCGTCCAGAGCAGGAACCGGTAGAAGGGACGCTGCCAGCCATCATAATAGAGCTGGCTGAAATAGGGCTCGAACTCGTCGTCCAGCAGCTGCGCAATCTGGTGCATCTGGGTGGTCTGGTTGGGCGAGCCGATAAGAAACAAAGCTTTTTTTCGGGACATGCAGGAAGAAAAGGTGAAGCAGCCACCGCGCACTGCCATTGCCGGCCGCCGCCCCGATACGTACATTTCCGAAGGTACAGCCCCGGACCGAAATACCAGACGGCGGCCCCCTTGCTATTGCGCCCGGCCCCCAACTACGCAGCCGTGCGTACGTATGCCACCCGCAGTTTGGTTCTTGTTTCTTGGCCTTTCCCACCTACCGTGCTATGACACTCCATTCTTTACCCGACACCGATGGCAGCCGCTGCACGCTGACCGAAGAGCCCGACGGCTGGCTGCGGGCCACCTGGCGCGGTTTTGTCGATATGGAAGAAGCGCTGCGCGGGGCCGGCCACTACCTGCACGCCCTGCAGCAATTGCGCAATCCCTACCTGCTCAACGATAACGTGGCGCTAATGGGGCCGTGGTTCGACTCCATTGAGTGGCTGGAGCGCGTGTGGATGCCCCAGGCCACGCAAATGGGCCTGCGCTACGTGGCCCACGTGGTACAGGCCCATTCACTGTCCGACACCCTCACGGTGCATTTTAACCGAGGCACGGCCGGCGCGCTCGAGCTGCAGATTTTTCAGCAGGTGCCCGAAGCGGAAGAATGGCTACGCACCTGCCAGCGGCAGTTGCAGGCGCGCGCCTGAGCCCTGCTGAAGCAGGGTCCGGCCGGTAGCGGTGTTGTTGGGCCGCACAAAGTGCCTGGGGCCGTAGCCTTTGGTCTGCAGGCGGTCGGCGCTCACCCCCCCATGCTGGCGAGCGTCACCATGGTCGCCCGGGCCCGGTCTTCGCTGAGCCGGTTGTTTTTGAGGGGGGCGCCGTTTCTGTCGGTGTAGCCGCCAATCTTAACTGCTGTTACGCAGCCTGGTGGAGATGGGGCGGGGTCGATACTGCGCCCGGAAGCTACTTTTGGGGTTGCTATGAACGACCCGGAAATTCGCGCCCTGCTCCGGCCGCTGCTCCTAGGCGGCGTGCACATCGACGAGCTGCCCACCGGCAGCACCCGGGCCGACGTGGTGCACATCACCGAGCACTTCATGCACGGCTACGAAGTGAAGGGCGACGGCGACACCCTGCAGCGCGTGGCCAACCAGCTGCGCTGCTACGGCGAGGTCTACGATTTCGTCACCTTCGTGGTAACCGAGAAGCACCTGGCCAAGCTGCTGCCGCTGCTGCCCGCGTGGGTGGGCGTGCAGGTGGCCGCGCCCGGGGGCCTGCGCCCGCACCGCGCCGCCGCTTACAACGCCACCGTGGAGCGCGCTCCCCTGGCCCGCCTGCTGCTGCTGGAAGACGTGAAGCAGTACCTGCTGGCGCTGGGCCTCACGGGCGTGAGCACCTTGCGGCTGCGCGAAGTGAGCCAGTTTTTGCGCACCACGCAGCTGGTGCCGCTGTCGGGGCTGGCGCAGTTCGTGCGCCAGCGCCTGATGGCTCGGCTGCCCGAGCGCCTGCTGCTACGGGCCGAGCGCAAAGCCGAGCGGGAAAGGCTGCCGCCCCGCCGCAAAAAGGCGCGACCCACGGCAAAGAAAAAGAAGCCGGCCGGGGCCGCCGGCAAAGCCCGCCCGGCCAGTAGGACAGGCAAGGGGCAGGCATAGCGGGCTGAGGGGCAGGTCGCCACCGGACCCGACGCAAGAAGTAACAATTGCAAAACACGGAATCCCGGTCCCGGAGGGTGTTTCGGCTGTTACCTTAGCTTAAGCCGGGCACCGCCGCGCGGCTAGTATGGCCCCCGGCCCGGCCGCCAGTATGCGGAGCCGCCCGGGCACCGGGGGCCCAACAGGCACCCAGCAGCCGGACTTCTTTTGACTTAACCTCCTGCAAGATGCAAACCCGCCGGGCTTCCCTCACCGACTTGGCTACGGCACTTCAACTTTCGCCCTCCACGGTGTCGCGCGCGCTGGCCGGCCACAAGGACGTGAGCGAGGCCACCAAGGGGCGCGTGCGCCAGCTGGCCGCCGAGCTGCACTACCAGCCCAACCAGCTGGCGGCCTCGCTGCGCCGGGGCCGCACCCACACCATTGGGGTGCTGGTGCCGCACATCACCGGCCACTTCTTCCCGCAGGTGCTCGACGGCATTGCCGCCGAGGCCAGCTAGGCCGGCTTCAGCGTGATGATTTTTCAGTCGAACGAAAACGCGGCCCAGGAAAAAAAGAACATCGAGCTGCTGATGAACTCGCAGGTGGAAGGCATTCTGGTGTCGTTGGCCAACACCACCACCGATTTTAGCCACTTCGAGCTGGCCCGGCAGCACAACATGCCCCTGGTGTTTTTCGACCGGGTGCTCGATAACTTCCGGGGCGACAACGTGAGCGCGGTGATTCTGGACGATTACCAGGGGGCTTATCAGGTGGTTTCGCACCTCATCGGGCAGGGCTGCACCCGCATTGCCCATCTCACCGGCCCGCGCCAGCTCAACATTCACCGCCAACAGGGCTACCGCGACGCGCTCACCGCCCACGGCCTCGAAATCAACGAGACCTATATCGCGCAGTGCGAAATGAGCCAGCAGGGCGGCGCGCGGGCCATTGCCGAAATGCTGAAATTGCCCCAGCCGCCTGATGCCGTATTTGGCTCCAACGACCTGGCGGCGGCCGGAGCCATGCAGGTTATCAAGGCCCACGGCTTGCGCGTGCCGCACGAAGTGGCCGTGGCCGGTTTCAGCAACGAGGCCTTCGCGACCCTCACCGAGCCCAACCTCACGTCCGTCGACCAAGGCTGCGAAACCATGGGCATCTCGGCCGTGCGCCTGCTCCAAAAAATGCTCAATCCCAACCTCGACCGCCTGGCCCGGCCCCGCAACGTGGTTCTCAAACCCCGGCTGATTGTGCGCGAGTCGTCGCAGCGCCGATAGGCGGGGATAAGCCAGGTTCGGGCCCGAGCGCAAAAAGTCCCGGCCGTTGGCACGGCCGGGACTTTGCTGTAGAGAGAGGACTCGAACCTCTAATTGGACTAGCGAGATAGGCTAGCGCGTCTGCCAGTTCCGCCACCCCACATGGTTTAGTAAGTCAAACTTAGAGCGTCTTTTGGCAATAAGCAAATATTTAATAAGATTATTTTTGTGTTAACATTTGCATAATGTGCATAATTCGGGCACCCGACAGCCGGATTGAAAATCAGGAAACCCGTGCTGTTGGCTGGAATCGTTGATTCTGCTGCCCGACCCGCCGTAATTCTGGCCGTCTGAATAAATAGCCAAGTTAAGGCTCAAAAAACGCGAAAACAAAAGCCCGCCAGCCGGCGGGCCCGAAAAAAGCACCTGGGCGCTATTGTCTGCTCCGGGGTGAATGCCAGGGGGATAGCTGCGCAATGGTTAGCGCGAACGAGCGTTTGGCTGGGTCCTGGCCCGGTGCCGATGGGTATCTTTGCGGCCCGGCCCCGGCCGGGTATCGCCCGTGCATCCGACCACCCTCCGCAAGATTATTCACCTCGATATGGACGCGTTCTACGCTTCGGTGGAGCAGCGCGACGCGCCCGCGCTGCGGGGCCGGCCGGTGGCGGTGGGCGGGGCCCGCGAGCGCGGCGTGGTGGCGGCGGCCAGCTACGAGGCGCGGCAGTTTGGGGTGCGCTCGGCCATGCCCTCGGCTACGGCCCTGCGCAAGTGTCCCGAGCTGGTGTTTGTGCCGCCGCGCTTTGCCGTGTACAAGGAAGTGTCGCGCCAGATTCACACTATTTTTGCCGAATACACGCCCCTCATCGAGCCGCTTTCGCTCGACGAAGCCTACCTCGACGTGACCGAAAACCTGGTGGGCATTACCTCCGCCACCCAGATTGCCCGCGAAATCAGGGCCAAAATCCTGGCTGAAACGGGCCTGACGGCTTCGGCGGGCATTTCTTACAATAAGTTTCTGGCCAAGCTGGCTTCCGACTATCGCAAGCCCAACGGGCAGTTTGTGGTGCGGCCCGGACAAGGGCTGGCGTTTGTAGAGGGGCTGGCGGTGGGCCAGTTCCACGGCATCGGGCCCGTAACGGCGGCGCGGCTCAACCAGCTGGGCGTGTTCACCGGGGCCGATTTGCGGGCCCAGCCGGTGGAGCTGCTTTGCCGGCACTTTGGCAAGGCCGGGCGCTACTACCACGCCATTGCCCACGCCGAAGACCACCGCCCCGTGGTGGCCGACCGCGTGCGCAAGTCGGTGGGCGCGGAAACCACCTTCGCCCACGACCTGCACGAGCTGCCCGAGCTGCTGGCGGCGCTGCCGCCGCTGCTGGCCGACGTGTGGGCCTACTGCGAGCGCACCGGCGGGCGGGGCCGCACGGTGACGCTGAAAGTCAAGTTTGCCGATTTCCAGCAGATAACCCGCAGCCGCAGCGGCGGGGGCCCCGTGCCCGATGCCGCCACGCTGGCTCGTCTCAGCCGCGAGCTGGTGGCGGGCCTGCTACCGCTGCCCAAAGGCGTGCGCCTGCTGGGCATCACGCTCTCGAACCTGGAGGCGGGCCCGGAAGCAGCCGGGCAGCAGCTGAAGCTGACGCTTTAGGTGGCGGGAGGCGGGCCGTCTTTTTTTTCAGGAAGGCCGTATGGTCATCCGCAACTTCTTCCGGTTATCGCAATGCGCGCTTTTTTCTGGCTCCGTCCGCGCCACGCTCTGCGGGCGTGCAAAATACTGCTATTGGGCTTGTTGGCTGGCCTGGTGCTGCCGTGGGTGGTGTTCGTGAACGTGGCTGAGGACGTCTGGGAATCGGGGGGCTTTATCGGCGACGAGCGGATTCTGGCGTTTCTGCATGCTCACGCCACGCCGGGCCTCGATAAGCTGGCGCTGGGCCTCACGGCCGCTGGCAACCCGCTGCCAATGGGTATCCTGGCGGTGGTTATTGCCGTGGGGCTGGCTGCGTGGGGCACCCGCCAGCAAGCGTGGTTTTTTGGCCTGTCGGTGGGCGGGGCTATGGCCCTGAACCTGCTGGTGAAGGTGGTGTTTGCCCGGCCCCGGCCAGCGCTGTGGCTGAGTTTGAAACCGGCTTTCTACTACAGTTTCCCGAGCGGGCACGCCATGGGCTCAGCGGCAATGGCTGCGGCCTTGGGCTTCCTGCTGTGGCGGCACCGCGGCCGCTGGCTGGCCTGGGGGCTGGGGCCGCTGTTTGGGCTGGGCGTAGGCTGGAGCCGCGTGTACCTGGGCGTGCACTACCCCTCCGATGTGCTGGCGGGCTGGGCGGCGGCAGTGGCCTGGGTGGCAGCCGTGCAGCTGGTGGCCGGGCGCAAAATCACCGCCTGCGT
>JANNDE010000096.1:0-1027 GCA_031387395.1 Hymenobacter sp. | reverse complement strand
TCCGGCGCGGGGTGCAGCGGGTGGTCAAGGACATTAAGGCGGGCAGCTTCGGCAACGACTTCAAGGGCACCTCGCTCGAATTCGTGCTTAGCGTCATCAGTGAGCAGAAGCAGGTATTCCAGGGCGCGGCCCACCCCTTCTACTGGAAGCCCAAGCTGCGCATCCCCGACATCTACGAGCACGAGGATAACAAGCGGGCCTTCGGCCAATTCCTGGAAAGCTGCCTGGCGGCTACCACCGAACAGCAGCTGCTCCGCGAAATAGACATTCTGGACCGCCGCAAAATCAAGGGCCTGGGGCCGGCCGTGGCCAGCATCCTCTACTTCCTGCACCCGACCCTGATGCCGCCCTGCAACACGGCCATTGTTAACGGCTTCAATGCCCTGTTTGGGGAGAAAATTAAGCTCGGCTCCTGGCCCGAATACCTGCGGATGCGTGACCGGCTGCGGGACCTCAACCAGGAGCACCGCCAGCATCTGAGCCTGGATTACGGCGCCCTGGCTGGCTTGCTCTTCGACGTGGGCGTGAAAAAGATGATTGCCGGCGACCAGCAGTTTGCCACCGACGAGGACCGTGACAAGTACCAGCAGCAGGCGCAGAAGCGCCACAAAGAAGTACAGTCCGAAGCACAGGAAGAAAACCAGCACACCGAGATGCAGCACCACCTGCTGCGCATCGGTAAAGCCTTGGGCTGCGACGTGACTACGGCCATCAACGACCGCAACCAGCTGTGCGGGGGTCAGAAGCTCTCGTTTCTTTGCCTCGACCAGCACCCCGAGCTGCCGGTGCCGGCCGACGTAGCCAGCACCATTCGCCTGATTGACATCGTGTGGTTTGCGCCCGGCACCAGCCGGGTGGTGGCGGCCTTCGAAGTGGAGAAAAGCACCAGCATCTACAGCGGCATTTTGCGCCTGACGGACCTGGCGTTTTCCATGCCGGAAAACGAAACGGCGCTGTACCTGGTGGTGCCCGATGCTCGGGAGAAGGAAGTGCAGGCGCAGCTCTCGCGGCCGGCCATCAAGGCCGC
>JANNDE010000031.1:0-11272 GCA_031387395.1 Hymenobacter sp. | reverse complement strand
AAAACGCGGCTGGGGCCTGGGCCTGGCGCTGGCCAAGCGCATCATCGAGAATTATCACGAGGGCCGGCTCTTCGTGAAGTGGAGCGAGCTGGGCAGAGGAACGACCTTTCGGGTGGTGCTTAACCAGTAGCCTAACCTCGGCCAATCGGCGCGGTGCGTGCCAGCGGCGGCCAGTGTCAGGCCGGTGGAGCGCTCGCCGCAGCTACCGGAACCTAGTGCATATCGCTGCTGAGCGGCTTTGCATCCAATTGATGAAGCTGGTAGAACACGGCTGCGAAGAAGAGAAAGAAGAGAAAGTCGTTGAGGCCGTAAACCGAGTAGAAGACTCCGGCGAATAAATCCCGCGCATACACGGCGGCCACATCGTGCGTGGTAATCCAACGGAACCAGACCACTGCGTACACCAGTTTTTCGACTACGAAAGCGCCCACAACCCACTTCACGTGCTGGTAGCGGGTGGCAACTGCCAGGAAAACCAGCCCCCAAACGGCAATCATCAGCAAGCCAAAATTGGACATCACCACTGGGTCGGTTGCCGGGATTACCGCATTCGTAAAGGCCCGCGACAAAAGCAGCACGGCCAGGATGTTTACCAACCCCGCGGCGATGAATCCGTTGCGGATAAAGGGATTGCTCATGAGCGGTGGATGTTTTTTTTAAGGAAGCGCCAACGGGTATCGGCCAGGTAAGAAGCTGAGAATGCTGCTTAGCAGGAGCATGAAAATTACCGGTTCGTAATTTCCACGTAGGCCTGCCCTGTCACCGGCTGGCCGTTGTGCGTGCCTTTCACGCGGCACATGCCTTCCCAATAGTACATGGTGAAGGCGTGGAAAAACCGCAGCGCCAGCTCCTGCTGCGGCACCAGCGGCTCCACGGTGAGGTCGTAGCCCTGGCCGGGCACCTGCACGCGCCAGGTGGCGGGGTACTTCTTCTTCGACTTCGGACTGGTCCAGTACGTGAGGGGCGTGAGGACGAAATCGGGGCCGGACAGGTGCAAGTCGCCGCCGGCAGGGCGGCTCAGGGTGCCGTTGTTGAGGGTGAGGCCGGTAGCGGAGTTGCGCAACGTGTTCAGCATCAACTCCTCGCGGGGCTCGTCGAGCTGGATACTGAGCCAGTCCCAGCCCACGTTCTTATCCACGATGGTGGTGCAGTTCCACTGCCGGTCGTACCACAGCTCGCCGGTTACCTGATGGGTTTTGCCGCCCACCTTGAGCGTGCCGGTAGTGGCCAGGCGCGGGTAGGAGTAGTAGCCGGCCACAATGCCGTTGCCGTAGTTTTCGTAGCCGGTGCCGCTGTGCAGCACCACTGGGCGCGTGGGGCGCGTATTCAAATCCAGCGCGTAGCCGGCATTGGCCTTGCCGGTGAGGGCGGCCTGCAAGTGGTAGGCTCCCTCCTGCCCGTCGAACGCCCAGGTCTGGCCGGCCTTGCGCTCGCGCAGGCGCACGGGCAGCGAGTCGGTGAGCAGGCGCGGCAGCTTACCGAGCTTATAGTCGTAGTTGAATTTCTGGCCCTGCGGGTCGGTAATGGCCACGTTCACCATCTGCCAGTCCTGCTTGCCATCTTTCAGGTTGAAGTGGAAGAAGACGTACTCGATGCCGAACTGCTCGCCGGTGGCCTGGTCGCGCAGGTGGCCGGTGAGGTACCACCATTCCAGTGAGTTTTTGGGGTGCGGGGCTTCCTCGTGGGGCAGCTCGGCGCGCTGGGCGGTGGGGTTGAAGCGGGTAGTGGGCCGCGGGGCCGCACAGGCCGCCAGCAGGCAAAGGAGGGCAAAACGCAACACTTTCATATCCTGCCAAAAGCCGTTTCGGGGGCGAAATGTTTGAGCGGGAAGCACGAAAAGAGGCTGGGGCGGGGCTTGCCCCCGCCCGTCGTCGAACGGTTCAGACGTGGCCTTTTCAACGACGGGCGGGGACGAGTCCCGCCCCTACTTCCCGACAAACGCATTCAGCGCCATTTTACCCCTTCGGTGGGGCCACCGGCGGCTCGGGCGGGCTAATTCTGCCCATAATCCTACCCCGGCCTTCCACCGATTCCATACGCACCACCAACTCGACGGGCGCACCAGCGGCGGACAGCTTCACGGGCACTTGCTGGTTTTTGAAAATAAACGGACTGCCCTGCACGCGCAGCGTGAGCGCGCCGGCCCGCACGGGCTCCCAGCTGCGGGCCAGCACCAGCTCGAAGCGGCCGTTTTCGTCGGTAGTGGCTCCGTACTGGGTGTCGTTGATGAAAACGAACGCGCCGGCCACGCCAGGGCCGTTCATGCCATCGAGCACCACCCCGCGAATGATGATGGACTGCTGCTGCTCAGCGGTGGCGGGCATGGGCGCGGTGGCCGTGGTGGGCGGCTGCTGGGGCGGCTGGGTGGCACACGAGGTGGCCGACTGCCAGCCCAGCAGCGCCAGGCCCGCCAGCGCCCAGCGCCGCCAGCGCGTCATGGGCAGTGGCGCTACCTGCGTGGCGTAGGCATTGGCGCACACCCGCCGGCCGCCCTGCCCCGCCAGAAACGCCAGAATCTCGGCTTCGCTGAGGGTGGTGAAGTCGACGACTTCGGTGGCGCAGGTGGCGCAGAAGCGGCCGGCGGCCGTGGGCGACATGGCAGCCCAGGGCTGGGCGCAGGGCTGCGGAATGGAAATTGGAGGAGGAGCCATGGAGCTAAGGTATTGGTTTTAGGCTTAAGCCCGACGTTATCAGGTCGCAATGACATCAGTTGTGGCGGAAAGGCCGGGTGAGCCAGTATTTGCCCCAGGAATATAAAGCGCGGGGGTGCCAGGGCGCGGGCGGCAGCTTGGATGGAGAAATCACTATTAGACCCATCAGCCCCTTGATGTCGCCTTGGAGACGAAATGCCTGCGGCCCGGCCGTAGCCGTCGCTACCAGCCGCCGCTGCGTCGTGTAGCCAATGGATGACACCTGCACCCAAACTCCGGCTAATGAAATTTGGCCGACGGGCACGAGCAGGGCAAACTCGCCATTGAGGCCGGTACTGACCCCAATTTGCGTGCCGGGCAGCAGCACCGTGACGCCCGGCAAGCCCTCGCCCGAACTTGAATCGGTCACGACGCCCCGCAACTGGAAAGGCGCGACGGCGGCGGCAGGGTGGCGCGTGGCCTCCGACACGGCAGAGATGGCCCCGCCCATAACAAAATGCTTTTCAACCGGCGGCAGGGCGGCAGTAACAAGGGGTTTTCTGGCTGCCAGGGGCACTATGGCAGCTGGGGTTACCGGCGTTTCGGCCGGCGGCGCGGCTGGCACCGGGCCGCCCCAGTAGCGGGCGCGCCACTCGGTTGCGGTCTGCGCCTTCGCCTCGGTCCCCATGCCTTCGCGCACGGCCCAGACCGACACGGCCGCCGCCAGCCAGGCCCGCCACCGGGCCGCTGGGGCAACCGGGGCGGCGCGCTGCAACGGCCGCTCCAGCTGCCCCGCCGCGAACCGGCCGCAGGTGCGGCCGGCCGCGGCCCCGGCCAAATGGACCAGGATTTCAGCATCGGTTTTCAGGGTGAAGTCAACCACGGTGTGGGCGCAGGCGGCGCAGTGGCGGCCGGCGGCGGTGGGCGACATGGCATCCCAGCTTTCGTGGCAGGGCTGCGGGATGCGAAGGGTGGTGGAGGAGCGCATAGATGAGCAGTAAGCGGCTTTTTCCTTCCGATGCCCGCCGCTGCGCGAATGCACACGGCGCATCCGTAAAAACCTGCATCCTGAAATAGCTATCCGGCCACCACAGCCCTTCCGCACGGAAACGCTTCTCCGCGCCGCGCCGCTGGCGCTGGTTGCCCTGCCTTTTATCGACGACCACTTATCGGCCACGCCCAGCAGCGGGCCGGCAACGCGGTGGGGCTGGCGGTTCCGGCGGCGCCCGCGCCGGCTCGCGGGAACTGGCTGGGGCGGGCTTACCTGCCGGGTAGCTACTCGCCGGTGCTGGCCCCGGGCCGGGCCGGCTACGGCGTGCAGCCCAACCTACGCTACGTACCGGGCAACGGGCTCGGTCCTTCGAGCAATACAGCCGCGCGCCCTAACGGGTGCAGCCCCACGGCAATGCCGCACCCTTTGGCGACGCCGATGAGCGCCTGACCAACCCGGCGTTTGCGCCGCTGGGGCTGCGCGGGCCAGCGCCTAACACTTTCGACTCCAGTGGCTATGGCTGCGGACCGGGCAGCATGTTGGTGGGCCTGCCGGTGCGGATGGGCGGCGGCACCATGACGGTGCACGTGGCCGGCAGCCTCGTGAGCGGGCTGCTCCGCTAGGGACTGCCAACGGGGCCGGACGCGCCGCATGCCGCGCCGGGGCGTTATCTTTTCGCCCCCAAACCCGCCCCCTGTTCTTTCATGAGTTCCGAAAAATCATTGTTTCGCCGCAAAACCATCGCGGCCATTCTGCAAAATCCGCCGGCCGACCACGAGGGCCACGCCAGCCCCGGCGGCCTCGAGCGCCACCTCACCGTGCGCGACCTCACGGCGCTGGGCATCGCGGCCATCATCGGGGCCGGCATTTTCAGCACCATCGGCAAGGCCAGTCTGGACGGCGGGCCGGCGGTGTCGCTGCTGTTCGTGTTCACGGCCATTGCCTGCGCGTTTTCGGCGCTGTGCTACGCGCAGTTCGCGGCTACTATTCCGGTCAGCGGCTCGGCTTATACCTATGCCTACGCTTCGTTCGGCGAGCTGGCGGCCTGGATTATCGGCTGGGCCCTGATTATGGAATACGCGGTGGGCAACATCGTGGTGGCCATTTCGTGGTCCGACTACTTCACCGGCCTCATGGATGGCATCGGGTTGCACATTCCGCTCTGGCTCACGATGGGCACCCAAACCGGCCACGCCGGCTACGAGGCCGTGCAAACGCTGGTGCAGAGCGGCAAATCGCTGGCCGAGGCCACGGCCGCCGTATCGCCGGCCCAGCTCGACGGCTACAAGGCCTGGATGATGGCCCCGGCCCTGAGCGACAGCCTGCATTTGGTCATCGACCTGCCGGCTTTTGCCATCACGGTGGCCATTACGGCGCTGGTATACGTGGGCATCAAAGAAAGCAAAAACGCTTCCAACCTACTGGTTTTGTTGAAGTTGATAATCGTATTCATCGTAATTACGGTGGGCGCGTTTTACGTGCAGCCGGCCAACTGGCACCCCTTCGCCCCCAACGGCGTGGGCGGCGTGCTCAAGGGCGTGTCGGCGGTATTTTTTGCCTACATCGGCTTCGATGCCATCTCGACCACGGCCGAAGAATGCAAGAATCCGCAGCGCGACTTGCCCAAGGCCATGATGTACGCCCTCATCATCTGCACGGTGCTGTATGTGATTATCACGCTGGTGCTCACGGGCATGGTGTCGTATAAGGAGCTCGGCGTGGGCGACCCCCTTTCGTTCGTGTTCGCCAAGGTGGGGCTCTCGCGCCTCTCCGGTTTGGTGGCGGTGAGCGCGGTGTTTGCCATGGCTTCGGTGCTGCTGGTGTTTCAGTTGGGGCAGCCGCGCATCTGGCTCACGATGTCGCGCGACGGGCTGCTGCCGTCGGTGTTCTCGCGCATTCACCCGCGCTTCCACACGCCCTCGTTCGCCACCATCGTCACGGGCTTTTTCGTGGCGGTGCCGGCCCTTATTCTGAACATGGATTTGGTGGTCGACCTCACCAGCATCGGCACGCTGTTCGCGTTTGCGCTGGTCTGCGGCGGCATTCTGATTATCGACCCCTACGGCAAGTCGGAGGCCCGCTTCAAGGTGCCCTACATTAATGGGCAGTGGCTGGTGCCGCTGATTCTGGCAATCGGGGCGTTCCTGATTTACCACTACAACGCCAGCGGCAACCACGAATTCTGGCTTGATGTGAGCGGGCAGCACGGCTGGCTGCAAACCGATGCGCTGAGCGGCAAGGTGACCGGTGGCTTCGCCCACCAGATTCCGACGGTGGTTTTTCTGCTGTTCTGCGTTGGGCTGGCAGTGGTTTCGTTCCGCAAGAAGCTCTCGCTGCTGCCCACGCTGGGCCTGCTCATCAACCTGTATTTGATGACCGAGCTGGGCATCAGCAACTGGACGCTGTTTTTCGTGTGGCTGCTCATTGGCCTGGCCGTGTACTTCACCTACGGCTACAAAAATTCGAAGCTGAACCGGGTAGCAGAGGCCGCTTAAAAAGCAGGATTCTGGATTCCACACAAATCACCCTTCTTCTACCCAGAAATTCAGTTCTAATGGAATCAGCTTTAGTTGCAACGTTAACCGTGCGCCTCGAAGCTTCGCGCCAGGAATTACTTGATTTGGGGATGCGCAATCCCTTACTGAATTTTCGACTTTCCAAAGCGCAAGGCGTGGCGGTGGTGCGCGAAGAGTCGGCGCAGGTCCTGGATATTCTGGTGAAGCAGGGCAAGACGATGTATTTCTCGGCCGCCCCGGAATCGAAAAAAAAAGCGCCGTCCGAACAAGTAGAAGCACTGATAGATGCCGCCGGTACCGAACTGCCTTCGCTGGAAAGCTATTTCGAGGAAAATCCACCAGTTGAATCAACCGAAGCCGAAAAGCAGACCTTACTGACCGACAACAAGCTGCAAACAGCCGAGCCGCTGGCCCGCCTCGAAACCCGCCTGCTCAACACCTACTACACGGCTCGCACCAGCCTCGAAGAAACCGGGGTCAACATCCTCTACCTGGCCCTGGGGCAGCTTAGCTGGTATGAGGCCGAAAGCAGCCCCGAGCCGCGTAAAGCGCCGTTGGTGCTGGTCCCGGTGGTACTGGAGCGCGGCACGGTGGCCGAGCGGTTCAAGCTCACCTGCTCGGGGGCGGAAGTGGAGGGCAACCTGAGCTTACAAGCCCGGTTGAAAGCTGATTTTGGCATTGCGCTGCCGCTGCCAGACCTCGATACTCAGTCCCTGACCGAATATCTGGCGGCCGTGACGCAGGCGCTGGCTGGTCGCCCCCGCTGGGCCGTGGAGCCCGATGCTATCGCGCTGGGCTTCTTCTCGTTCAGCAAGCTGATGCTGTACCGCGACCTGGACCCTACCACCTGGCCCGGCACCGCCGCCGGGGTATCGACGCTGCTGGCGCACCCGGCCATCGGAGCGTTGCTGGGCACCGAAACCGGCTTTGCGGACGCGGCCCCCAGCGTGGGCGAAACGGCATTTTTGGACACCGAGAGCCCGGCTGCCGAGCTGCATCAGGTGCTCGACGCCGACTCCTCGCAGCTGTTGGCGCTACTGGCCGTGCAGGAAGGGCGCAACCTCGTCATTCAGGGGCCGCCGGGCACGGGCAAGTCCCAAACCATTGCCAACCTGCTGGCCGAGGCCATCGGGGCGGGCAAAAAGGTGCTTTTCGTAGCCGAGAAAATGGCGGCCCTGGAAGTGGTGAAGCGTCGGCTCGATATGATGGGTCTGGGTGCGGCCTGCCTGGAGCTGCACAGCAACAAAGCCAATAAGAAAAGCCTGCACGACGACCTGCGCCACACGCTGGCGCTGGGCCGCCCCACCACCGCCCTGGCACTTGAGGAGCAAATTGCACAACTGCCTCCCCTGCGCGACCAGCTCAACCGCTACGCCCTGGCCGTGAACACACCGCTGGGCCGCAGCCGCCGCACCGCGCAGCAAGTGGCCGGGGCCTTGCTGGCCTTGGGCGAGGAAGTGGGCAGCCAGCAGTTGCCCCGCCTGCCATTCGAGGACCTGGCCGCCTGGACCGATGCCGACGCGGCCCGCGCCGAAGCACTGGCGGGCCGCCTACAGGCTACGCTGCAAAAAATTGGCCTGCCGCCGCAGCTCCTATTCTGGGGCACCGAACTAACCGTGCTGCTGCCCGCCGACCAGGAGCTTCTGCTGACTAAGCTGCAAGAAGCGCAAGCAGCAGTGCGAGCATTATGGCTGGCAGGCACCGACCTGGCACAGCTGCTGGGTGCTCCGCTGCCGGCTGATGCCACCGCCGTGGCCGCACTGCGTCCGCTGGCCCGGCGGGCGCAGCAGGAAGCTGCCGCCGCCCACCAGCTTGATGCTCCGGCGGCCGCGGCGGCCTTACAAGCTGCGAGCCAGGCGCTGGCGCAGCTACTCCGGCTACCCGAGCCCGCCAACCGCCCGGCCGCCGAGGCACTGCTGGCGCTGGCCCACCAGCTACATGGCGAGTCATTGGCTGCACATTCGGGCGCCGTGCCAACGGCCATTGCCGAAGCCCAGACCGCCGCCGCCGCACTGGCCACGCTGCTCCGCCTGCCGGTACCGGCCGACCACGCTTCGGCCGCCGCGCTCCTCTCTGTTGCCGAACACGCGGCGTTGGCCCCGCCTTTGCCGGGCGTGGCCGTGGCCGATGCCTTTTGGCTGGAGCCCAACAGCCCACTGCCGGCCGGCCAGCAGGCCGCTACCGCGCTCAATGGCCTACACCACCGCTATGACCAACTAATACTGCCCGAAGCCTGGGCCCAGAACCTGGCCGCCGAACGCGCCGTGCTCGTCGGCACCGGGGCCAAGTGGTGGCGTTGGTTGAGTGGAGATTACCGGCAGGCTCGTCGCCACTTGCAGCAGTTGTGGCGCACTCCGTTGCCGAAGGCGAATGAAGAAGTAATTGCCGCCATCGATGCGGTACACGAGGCGGCCCGGCACTCCCAAACCTTGCAAGCCGTTGGCCCGCTGGCGGGTCGGCTGTTCGGCCCGGCCTGGCAAGCGGAGGCTTCCGACTGGCCCGCCCTGCTGCGCACCGCCGATTACCTAACGCGCACACATCAATTATTGGCGCAGCAGCAATTGCCGGCGGCTTTGTTGGCTTACCTGGCGGCCAATCCCAGCGCCGCTGCCGTTGCCGCGCCGCTGGCGGCTCTCACGGCCGCTTTGCCCCGACAGCAGCAGCAATTAGAGGCTGCCATTGCCGCCAGCCAGCCGGGTCAGGCGCGGGGGCAGGGGCTAACCGCTTCGCTCCCAGCCGAACCGTTCTCAGCACAAGCCGAAGCGGTATCGACCTGGATTGCCCGCACCCCTCGTGCTGATGACGTGGCCGACCGCACCGCCGCTTGCACCACCGCCCTCCAGCAGACCGAAACCGTGAGCCAAGCCATGCGAACGGCAGTGCCCGAGGCATCGCTTTTCAGGCTGAATAGCAATTGGGAACAACAGCTCTTTACCGAGCAAATTACCCAGCTCACCGCCTGGGTAGCGCTTACTCCCCGGCCCGAAGCCGTAGCCCAGGCTGCCCAACTGGCCGACACCGCCGGGCTAGCACAGCAGCACACGTTGCGAATAGCCAGCGATGTGCTCGTGCTGAATGAAATGCGCCGCTTCGGCGCGGTGGGGGCACTGGCGGCCCAGCCGCTGGCCGCGCAAGCCACGCTACTGGCCGCCTGGCTAGCCGATTTGCCGGCCGTGCAGTTGGCCATCGAATGGAATAACGTGGTCATCGTGGTCCGCACCGCAGGCCGGCCCGAGCTACTGCCCCTGGCCGAAACCTGGCCCGCCGCCGCGCAGCTGCTGGTGGCGGCCGTGCGGCAAACCTGGCTCGAATACCTGCAACGGCTGGCCTACACGCAATTTCCGGCCCTGCCACAGTTCGAGCGGGCCGGGCACGAGGACGTAGCCGCCCAGTTCCGGGCCGCCGACCGGGCCAGCCTGCTGCACAACCGCAGCCGGGCGATGCTGCGGCACTACGAGGGCCTGCCCAATCCGCTGTCGGCCACGGCGGGCGGGCAGATGCTGGTTATTAAAAACGAGTTTGCCAAGAGGAGCCGCTACCTGCCCATCCGGCGGCTGATGCAGGAGGCCGGGCGCGTAGTCCAGGCCATCAAGCCGGTATTTATGATGTCGCCGCTTTCGGTGGCCAGCTTCCTGCCGCCCGATGCGGTGGAATTTGATTTGGTGGTCTTCGACGAAGCCAGCCAGGTGAAGCCGGTGGATGCTTTAGGCGCGGTGGCGCGGGGCAAAAAGCTGGTAGTGGTGGGCGACTCCAAGCAGCTACCGCCCAGCAGCTTCTTCGATTCGCTGACGGGTACCGGCGATGGAGCCGACGATGGCAACGTGACAGCCGACATCCAAAGTATTCTGGAGCTGTGCAAGGCCCGCCAGATGCCCGAGCGGATGCTGCGCTGGCACTACCGTAGCCTGCACCAGTCGCTCATCGCCGCTTCCAACCACCTGTTTTATGAAAACAAGCTGGTGATTTTCCCGAGTCCGGGCGGCCAGGGTCAGTTGGGTTTGGTGTACCACTACCTGCCCACCACGCACTACGAGCGCGGCACCACCCGCACCAATCCGCAGGAGGCGGCTGCCGTGGCCGAGGCCGTGCTACACCACGCCCGCACCACGCCCAAGCTCACGCTGGGCGTGGTGGCTTTCAGCACCGTCCAACGCCAGGCCATTCAGGACGCGCTGGAAATTGGCCGCCGCCAGCATCCCGAAACCGAGGCTTTTTTCGCAGCCCACCGGCACGAGCCGTTTTTCATCAAAAACCTGGAAAACGTGCAGGGCGATGAGCGCGACGTCATTCTCATCAGCATTGGCTACGGCCGTACCAAAGACGGCTACTTGTCGATGAGCTTCGGCCCGCTGAACGGCGAAGGCGGCGAACGGCGGCTCAACGTACTGATTTCGCGTGCCAAACAGCGCTGCGAGGTATTCACCAACCTCACTGCCGACGACCTGGACTTGAGCCGCACGCAGGCCCACGGGGTACGGGCGCTAAAAACCTTCCTGCTCTTCGCCCAGCGCGGTATTCTGAACGAGAATGAGGAAACCTGCCGCGAAATGGAGTCGCCCTTTGAGGAAGCCGTGTGCCGGGCCCTCACGGCGCGGGGCTATACCTTGCGCCCCCAGATTGGCAGCCAGGGCTTCTATCTTGATTTGGCCGTAGTCGACCCCGACCAGCCGGGCCGTTACGTGCTGGGCATCGAGTGCGACGGAGCTATGTACCACAGCGCCCGCTCGGCCCGCGACCGCGACCGCCTGCGCCAGCAGGTGCTCGAAGCCGTGGGCTGGCGGCTGCACCGCATCTGGAGTACCGACTGGTTCCGCGACCCAACCCGCGAAACCGACCGCGCCGTGGCGGCCATCGAAGAAGCCCGCCGCCGCCACGCCCTCGACCAGCCCGATGAGCTGGAAACGGGTGAAGCAGCAGCGGAAGCCACCGAAGGCCTGCGCGCTGGCTTCGAGCGCGAAGCCGTGGCCGATGCCACGCCCGCCCGCAGCGCCGCCGCCTACCAGCTGGCGCGCCTGCCCGATACGGTGGCGCATCAGGAACTGCACCTGCACCCGCCCGGCCAATTGGCCAACTGGGTAACCGAGGTAGTGCGCGTGGAGTCGCCCGTGCATCCCGACGACGTGGCCCGGCGGCTG
>JANNDE010000004.1:0-1143 GCA_031387395.1 Hymenobacter sp. | reverse complement strand
GGATTTGCTGGAGCGCCTCGACGACGGCTCCATCACGTTCTACACCCAGGGCGACTTCACCGACCTCTGCCGCGGCCCGCACATTCCCGATACCAGCACCATTAAAGCGGCCAAGCTGATGAACGTGGCCGGCGCCTACTGGCGCGGCGATGAGAAGAACAAGCAGCTCACGCGCATCTACGGCATCACCTTCCCCAAGGCCAAGGAGCTGACTGAGTACCTGGAGCGTCTGGAGGAAGCCAAGCGCCGCGACCACCGCAAACTAGGTAAGGAGCTGGAGTTGTTCACGTTTTCGGAGAAAGTAGGAGCGGGGCTGCCCCTGTGGCTGCCCAAGGGCACGGCTCTGCGTGAGAAGCTGGAGCAGTTTCTGCGCCGCGCCCAGCTCCGGGCCGGCTACCAGCCCGTCGTGACGCCCCACATCGGCTCTAAGGAGCTGTACGTGACCAGCGGCCACTACGAAAAGTACGGCGCCGACTCGTTCCAGCCCATCAAGACGCCCAACCCCGGCGAGGAGTTCTTCCTCAAGCCGATGAACTGCCCGCACCACTGCGAAATCTACAAGAGCAAGCCCCGCAGCTACCGCGACTTACCGGTACGCCTGGCCGAGTTCGGCACCGTGTACCGCTACGAGCAGAGCGGCGAGCTGCACGGCCTGACCCGCGTGCGCGGCTTTACCCAGGACGACGCCCACATCTTCTGCCGCCCCGACCAGGTGAAGGAGGAGTTCGAGAAGGTGATCGACATCGTGCTGTACGTACTGAAGGCGCTCGAATTCCCCGAATTCACCGCGCAGATTTCGCTGCGCGACCCCGAGAATAAGGCTAAGTACATCGGCACCGACGAAAACTGGGCGAAAGCCGAAGCCGCCATCAAAGAAGCCGCCCTCGAAAAAGGGTTGAAAACCGTAACTGTCTTGGGGGAAGCCGCCTTCTACGGCCCCAAGCTCGACTTTATGGTCCGCGATGCGCTCGGCCGTAAGTGGCAGTTGGGGACGATTCAGGTCGATTACAACCTCCCCGAACGCTTCGAACTCGAATACACCACCGCTGATAACTCGAAGGCGCGCCCCGTGATGATTCACCGCGCGCCGTTCGGTTCGCTCGAACGCTTCGTGGCGGTGCTGATCGAACACAACGGCGGCAA
>JANNDE010000788.1:0-1651 GCA_031387395.1 Hymenobacter sp. | reverse complement strand
ACCAGGAATTTGCGGCCGGCTCGGCGCAGGGACAGTACACGTTTCTGCCCGACAACCGGGGCTTAGGCCAGACTACCAATAACAATCCCAACCTGAAGTGGCAGTCCGATGCGCAGTACGACTTCGGGGTAGATATGGGCTTGTTCAACAACCGCCTGACGTTCACGGCCGACTACTTCCATAAGCGCACCACCGACTTGCTCTACCCGCAGCCCCCGGCGCAGCCGGCCGCCCCCGGCGGGGCCGTGGTGTGGCAGAACCTGACCAGCGGCGTGGTTGTGAACAAGGGCCTTGAGCTGATTGCCAGCCTAACGGCCCTGGAAAATGACCGGTTTGGCCTGACGTTGAGCGGCAACGCCACCTTTGTGAAGAACGAGGTATCGGGCCTGCCCAAAACCCTGGTTATCCAGACGGGCACGCTAAGCGGGCAGGGCCTGACAGGGGTATTTGCCGAAACCATTCAGAACGGCCAGCCGCTCAATGGCTTTTTTGTGCCGACGTACAACGGCATCAATTCGACGGGCTTCTACAACGACTTTGGCAAGGCCAGCTACGTAGGCAATCCCAACCCCACCACCCTGCTGGGCCTGGGGTTGTCGGCCCGCTTCCTGAAACTGACGCTGACGGCCAACGTGAACGGCAGCTACGGCAACGTGATTTACAACAATACCTTCAACAGCGTACTCAACGTGAGCCAGATACGCTCGGGCAAAAATATTTCGCTCGCGGAATACCAGTCGGGCGCGAAGGAGTCGCTGGCCAACGCCGTGACGCCCTCGACGCGCTACCTGGAAAGCGGCAACTACACCAAGCTCTCGAACCTGACGCTTTCCTACGCTATCGGCGATGTGGCGAAGACGTTTAAGGGGGCCAGCGTATTTGCCACCGGCCAAAACCTGTTCCTCATCACCAAGTACCGGGGCTTCGACCCCGAAGTGAACACCAACAAAGCCAACGGCGTGGTGCCCTCGGCCGGTATCGACTATACCGGCTTCCCACCGGCCCGCACCTTCACCTTCGGCCTCAACTTTTCGCTGTAACTCACCATAAACGTTCTATATAACTATGAAAAAGATGCTTAGTGCCGCCACCCTGCTGGCGCTGCTTCAACTGGCCAACAGCTGCCAGCTCACCGAGAAGCTGGATGCGACCCTGACGCCTGACCAGGCTGCTACGGGCAATGCCTCCTCCTTGCTCGACGGTGTGTATTCTTCCATGCGCAGCCCTTTCCAGGGAGCCACGCAGGTTTTTGCCCTCTCGGAAGTAACCACCGACGAGCGCCTGATGCCCACCCGGGCCGGCGACTGGGACGACAACGGCGTGTGGCGGGCGTTGCACCAGCGCAACTGGGATGCCAACCACAGCCAGGTTCGCGACTCGTTTAACAACCTGAGCGGGGTGGTTTTTGCCGCCACCGACATGCTCCAGACTAAGTTCAACGCCAGCATCCAGCAGCAGGCCGAAGCCCGCTTCCTGCGCGCGTTTGCCATGTACTGGCTGCTCGACCTGTTCGACCAGGTACCCTACCGCGACCCAGGCGAACTGGTGGTATCGGCACCGCGGGTGTACAAAGGCTCCGCAGCCCTGGATTTCATCATCGGTGAGGTGACGGCCGCATTGCCCAACCTGCCCGACGCGCCGGCCTCGAAGG
>JANNDE010000321.1:0-3978 GCA_031387395.1 Hymenobacter sp. | reverse complement strand
AGGGCTCGTTTGTGTAGCTTGGCGGCTCACCTTTCTTTTCAATCATGCCGAATACACCAGCCAACTTTCAAATAGGAGATTGGGTAACCTATTTACCCGAACCAGAAAAAGAGTTTGAAATCATCACGGTGTTTGGTAAGCCTTACTATTCCGATGCGCTTCCTGCTAGTATTTCTGTTGCCCCTGGTTGCGACTTTCTATTACGTAGAGGTGGGCACTATAAGGGATTCGAGCCATTTAAATCAGTGCGCAGTAGCGAACTACGGCCTCTTGAATTATCAATAAATACTGGGGTGTAATCTACAAAAAAGCAGCCCCGGCAGCACCAGTAGCCGGGGCTGCTTCCACTTTAAAGCCGGGCCGGGCCCTCAACTATAGTCAATTTCGGTATTATCTCCGATATTGAGCGAGTGGTTCATGCCCCGGAACGAGGCGTCGGAGCCCACGATGCAATCGTGCATCACGGCCGAGCGCAACTCGGAGTAGGTGCCGATGATGGAGTCGCTCAAAATGCAGTTGTGGATGATGGTTTTGTCGCCGATGGCCACGTTGGGGCCGATGATGGAGTGCGAAATCTGGCAGCCGCGACCGATGCTGACGGGCGGGATGATGACGGCATCCGGAAACTCGGAGTAGTCGCGGCCCTCCAGAAACTCGGGGCGGTTGAGCAGGCGGGCGTTGGCTTCGAGCAGGGTTTCCTTGCGGCCGCAGTCGAACCAGTTGTCCACCGGGCAGGTCGTCATCACCTCACCTTCCTCGATGAGGTGCATCAGGGCGTCGGTGAGCTGCAGCTCGCCGTGGGTGCGCACGTCGGAGTCGTGCAGCCATTCCAGGGCCTGGGCCAGCTTTTCGGGATAGGCCAGCTTGTAGAGGCCCACCATGGCGAAGTTCGACTTTGGAATCTTGGGCTTCTCCACCACCTTGCTCACGCGCCCGCCGGCCCCGATTTCGACGATGCCGAAGCGGCTGGGGTCCTTCACCTCCTTCACGGCCAGCACGGTACCGGGCGTGGCCATCAGGGCGGGCAGGTCCACGTCCACGATGGTGTCGCCGAGCAGGATGAGCACGCCGTCGGGCTCGTGCCGGAACTCCTCGCGGGCCAGCCACAGGGCGTGGCCGATGCCCTCGCGGGGCTCCTGCACCACGAACGTGGCCTGGAGGGCGGGGTAGCTGCGGCGGATGTAGCGCACAATTTTATCGCCCAGATAGCCCACGATGAACACGAACTCGGTGATGCCCGCCGCCGTGAGCCGGTCGATGAGGTGGCCCAGAATGGTGTTACCGGCCACCGGCACCAGGCTTTTGGGCTGGGTGTGGGTGTGCGGGCGCAGGCGCGAGCCAATACCGGCCACGGGAATAACGGCTTTCATTTGTAATGCAGCAGAATAAGAGACGATTCAGGATAGAGCCAGCGAGGCCGCCGGCACCCGCCTACGCAGCAAGCTACAACTACTCGGGCTAAGCTGCGTACTTTGGCGCACCGGGCTCAACCGTAAGCGGGGCCGCCGGGTTTCAAACCACCCTTCGGGCCGGCGCACCGGCTCACCTTTCCCCAAACAACTAACCCCTCCCCCCTTTTTCAACATGAAACGCTTCCTTCTCTATTTCGCGGGCCTGGCCCTGTTGCTCACCCAGTCGTCGTGCGGCTTCAACGCCATGACTGAAAAAGACCAGGCCGTGAAAGGCCAGTGGGCCAACGTGCAAAGCTCCTACCAACGCCGGTCCGACCTGATTCCGAACCTGGTGAACACCGTGAAAGGGGCCGCCAAGCAGGAGCAGGCCACCCTCACCAGCGTGATGGAAGCCCGGGCCAAAGCCACCAGCGTCAACATCACGGCCGACCAGCTGACGCCCGAAAACATCGAGAAATTCCAGGCCGCCCAGGCGCAGCTGTCTTCGGGCCTGGGCCGCCTGCTGGCCGTGTCGGAAGCCTACCCCGAGCTGAAAACCAATGCCAACTTCCAGGAGCTGCAGGCCCAGATTGAGGGCACCGAAAACCGCATCAACGTGGAGCGCAACAAGTTCAACGCCGCCACCAACGACTACAACGGTACCGTAAAGTCGTTCCCCAACAATCTGTTTGCCAAGATGTACGGATTTGCCGAAAAGCCCTACTTCGCCGCCGACGCCGCCGCCAGCAAGGCACCTACCGTTCAATTTTAATTTCAGTTAAAAGTGAAAAGTGAAAGGTTAAAAGGCAGTCATTTGCTCGGTAACCGATGGGTGGCAGCCGTTTTAACCCCAGCTTTTAACTCTCAACTTTTAACTTTTAACTGAAAAATGACTTCCCCCCTTACTCCCGCCGAGGATGCGGCCTTGGTGGCGGCTATTCGCGCGGCCGAGGTGCAGACCTCGGGCGAAATCCGGGTGCACCTGGAGGACACCTGCCCCACTCCCGAGCCGCTCGACCGCGCCGCCCAGGTATTTGGCGAGCTGAACATGCACAAAACGGCCGCCCGCAATGGCGTGCTGTTTTACCTGGCCTGGCAGAGCCGGCAGTTTGCCGTGGTGGGCGATTCCGCCATCAACGCCGCCGTGCCCGACGACTTCTGGGAAACCACCAAAGAGGCTGTGCTGGTGCAGTTTCGGAGCGAGAAGTACGTGCTGGGCCTGGAGCGCGGCATCAAGATGGTGGGCGAGCAGCTCAAGCGCTACTTCCCTTACGATGCCGCTACCGACGAGAACGAGCTCGACGATGCCATTTCTTTCGGCGGCCCTAAGCCGCCCACTGACGCATGAAAACTTCCGTGGCTGATGCCGCTAACCTAACGCGGCGCGCCGTGCATACGACTGCGAATTACCGGCGCGCGCCGCAGTGGTGGCCCCGGCTACTGCTATTGGCGCTGCTGGCCAGTCTGGGCACGGCGGCCCAGACGCTGCCGCCGCGCCCCAACCCGCCGCACCTCGTGAACGACCTGGCCCGGCTGATGCAGCCAGCCGAGGCCGAAGCACTGGAGCGCAAGCTGGTGACCTACGACGACAGCACTTCGTCGCAGATTGCCGTCGTCACCGTGTCCACCCTCGACGGCAACGACATTGCCGACTACGCCCAAAAGCTCTACGAAGCCTGGGGCATTGGCCGCAAGGGCAAGAACAACGGCATCCTGATTCTGGTGGCCCAGCAGGAGCACCAGGCCCGCATCCAGACCGGCTACGGTCTCGAAGGTGCCGTGCCCGATGCCCTGGCCAAGCGTATCATCAGCAACACGCTGGTGCCCGCCTTCCGCCAGAACCAGTATTACGCCGGCCTCGACCGCGGCACCGACCAGCTTATTGCCTTGGCCAAAGGGGAGTACCAGGCCGACCCGGCCGATGCCCGGCCCCAGGGCCGACGCGACAACTCGGGCTCGGGCATCCCGTTCTGGGTTATTATTATTGTGCTGGTCGTGGTGTTCACTATGTTGCGTAACCGCGGCGGTGGCGGCGGACGTGGCAACCGCGGCTTCGGGGGCGGCTTCATCCCGCCCATCATCTTCGGGGGCGGCTTTGGCGGCGGCGGCGGGGGCTTTGGCGGCGGTGGCGGGTTTGGGGGCTTTGGCGGCGGCAGCAGCGGCGGCGGCGGAGCCAGCGGCAGCTGGTAGCTTCCCCGGTGGTTCCGGACGACTGCCTCCCAACCTTTTAGAGGCCGGGCCAGTATCAGGGCTACCGGGCCGATACGCTGCCCGGCTATTCTTTCGTACCCTTCTTCTTTCGCCTCATGCGTGCTTCCCGGTTCTCCCTATTCCTGTTTCTGACCGCCCTGGCCACCACCCTCACCGGCTGCGATGCCATTGGCAGCATTTTCAAGGCGGGGGCCTACACGGGCATCATTGCCGTGTTCATCGTGGTAGCCCTGCTGTTCTTCATCGTGAACAAGATGCGCGGCCCGCGGCCTTAGCTTTCGAGTAGCAAGACTTAAGTAGTAAGTAGCAGGATTTGTGTCTGCTGCTTTAAGCAAAAGTCTTATTACCCGATACCTCCTGCTTGTGACTAAAAAAG
>JANNDE010000726.1:0-1764 GCA_031387395.1 Hymenobacter sp. | reverse complement strand
GGGGCAGGTCGTGGGGCAGGTAGCGCCAGGGGCAGCCCGTGTGGGCCAGATAGCGCAAGCCATTGAAGGGGTCCCGCAAAGGGTAGGCCCGCTAGGGTGCATCTTCGCGTATCAGGGCCAGATACGGGGCCACAAAGGCCCATTCGTCATCGCTGACATCGCTGGGATAGGTACGAAAGGCTGTCATACCCCTAATTTACGCCACCAGTGCATAACAGGCTCTAGTTCTGACTGAAGCAGTTGTTGAATGAGTGCAGGGCTCCGAACTGGTGGCCGAGCTCGTGGGCCAGGCCCACGACGTACAGGGTGCTCGTGGGCACGAAAAACCCCAGCGAGCACTGGGCTTTGTACCCGCTCCGGCACAAGACGCCCGGGTAGGTCCCGCCGCCGCCGTTCAGGGTCATCAGCATACCAAAGTCGTAGTTGGCATCGCCGATGAGCTGGTCTGTGTTCTGCTGGTTCTCCACCATATTTAGGGAGGCCGGAAAATTATTGGTGAAGGGAAAGGGCGGCGGGCCGTCGCTGAGGAAAATGAGCCGGTCGTTGTTGGCCGCCAGCACGAAGCGCACCGCTACCTCCCGCTCAAAAATGCCGTTGAGTTGGTTCACGAACGTGGCCTGCACTGCCTGCACTGCCTGCACGCTGGCCAGGGTATTGCCCACGGACGCCGTGTACTCCGGGATGCAGCTCAGGGCCAGGCGGTAGGTGCGCAGTTGCGCCCCCGTGGCTCGGCTTGCCGCCCCGCCTGTCTCCGCGCCGCGGGCCGGTGCACTGCCCGCTGCCCGCCAGGCCGCTACTTGCGCCGCCGTAGCCTGCTCCTGGGCTGGCGTCGCCTTAAAAGTGCAGATTGGGGTGGGGCCCGCCGGGCGCTCGTCTTTTCGGTAGTAGCTCAGGCAGTGCTGCGGGTCGGTGGGGCTCACCGGGGCAATGTTGAAGCCCTGACCGGTGCCGCTCAGCACCTGGGCATGAAAGCCGGCGGGCGTGAGGTCGAGGCGCACGGTGGTCGTGGCATCATCCAGGCCAATGCCGGCGTAGGTGCGGATTTGGGGATAGCGGGCGGCCAGGGCGGGTTCTATCACCGGGGCCTCGCGCAGGGCGAAACGGGCGCTGGTGCCGTCGGAATGGGGCAAAATCAGGGTCAGCGGGGCGGCCCCGACCCGGCTTTCGAGCGGGGCGGTAGCCAGCGCCGCCCGCAGGCCCGCCTCATCGAGCGCGAAGAAGTTGGTGCCGGGGACGGGGCGGGCGGTCTGGCCCTGGGCGGGGCTGGTAGTCACAGCCAGGGCCAGCAGCAACGCGCCCCCGAGGCGGCGTAGGCCTGGCCGGGAAACGGCCGGGAAAGTCGGCCGTTGGGCAACAGGCAACTCCTAATAGCGTGGTTTCATAGGATGAGAAAGGAAGTGAAGAATGTAGCGCGCAGCTTGGATTAGTTTAATAAAATCTCTATCTGCTGATTAAGTATGAAATAAAAAGTGTTTACTATTTAAAACACAAATAACTGATAAATACACATGTAATGCATGATGAAAGTGGTGAATAGCCGGAATATGTATGTGGTTTTCTTCAAAACGGCACTATTTACACAAAGTACTGCCTGACCTTGTTTATTAAAATAATGTTATTTTTTAAACAGCTAGGCGTTTGCGTGCTCAACCTGAATGTTTAGGCTCGGTTCCTTTTGTCTCCATCACGGGGGCTACGCTTGTAGTCGTTGCCGTCTTTTTTTTCTGGGTTTCCAGTTTGTGGAAGGCCCCCCGCCGGGGGGCG
>JANNDE010000724.1:0-8707 GCA_031387395.1 Hymenobacter sp. | reverse complement strand
CAGCCAGCCAGGCCCAGGCCCAGTAGGAAGAGCGCCGCCGCAGTACGGTTAATCATCTGATTCATATCGGGAGAAAGCTAAAGTCGGGTGGGAGGGATTAAAACTTGTAGTGCAGGCCGATGCCGGGCACGTAAACCTGGGTTTTGTAAGTGCCGGCAATGCGGTCGGTAGTGCCGTTATCGAGCAGCTGCGACTGGGTTTGGGTACGCTTGAGGAAGTCCTCGAACAGGAAGGATGCATCGACGCCGAGGTGCTCGGTTACCTGGTAGCTCAGGCCAGCCGTCAGGATAACGCGGTCAGCATCAGGGGTTTCGGGGCCCACATAGCCATCTTTCACGGCCGTAAAATCGTAGCTCGTGCCGGCCCGTACGGTCAGCTTGTCGTTCACTTTGTACTGGCCACCGAGGCGGAAGGCCAGCGCATCCTGGTAGTAGCGCTTCGAGCTGCTGGTGGTGTTGCCACCCACGAGGCCGTCGGTGGTGCCGTTGCCGTTGTTGCCGCTAAAGGCGAAGTCGAGCGAGCGATAGGCGCTCCAGAAGGTCAGCGACGCGTCGAGGCCGATGGTCAGCTTCTCGGTGGGCGTGATGCCCACGCCTACGCTGGCCACGGCCGGCAGCGGCAGGGTGGCCGAGAACTTATTAGCCGTGAAGCCGCGGTTGATGATGGCCGCGCTGGCACCCGTGGGCAGGCCCGAGTAGGTGACGTCGCCGCTTTCCACTTCGGCATTGATGCGCGAGCGGTAGCTCACGCCAGCGCTCAGCTTGTCCGAGGGCTTAAAGAAAATACCCGCATTGTAGCCAAATTGGGTTTTGGCTTTGCCGTCGAGGATGATGTGGCCCGGGCCGGTGGGCAGGGGCAGGTCCTTCTGCAGATTCACCTTGCCGTAGGCCAGAATCATCAGGCCGGCCCCCACGCTCAGGGTCGGGGTGATGGCGAACGAGGCCGTGGGCTGCACGTAGATGGATTCGAGTGTGATTTCGGTGAGGGCGTAGCGGCCGTCCCAGTTATCGTTGTATTTCAGGGTGCTGCCGTAGGGCATGTACACGGCGATGCCGGCCTTGAACTTGCCTTCTTTGGGGCCGAAGCCGGCGTAGAAGTTAAAGGGCGTCACCACTTTGTGGTCGATGCCGGTTTGGTCGCCGCCGTACTGGCCGCTGTAGCTCACGCGGGCAATGGCCGCGTTGAAGCCGACCTGCACGCCATTTTCGCGCACCATAGCCAGTGCGCCGGGGTTGTAGAACATGGCCGCCTGGTCGAGCGACAAGCCGACGCCTACTCCGCCCATGCCGATGTTCTTTTGCCCGCCCAGGTTCACCTGGAAGCCGCTGGCGGACGCCGCCGACGCGCTGACCAGTAGCGTGCCCCCCGCGAGGAGTAGTGTTTTTATCGTCATAATCAAAAAAGAGAGGTGGTGGGTTTAGTTGTGAGCCTAAAAGTAGCGGAAAAATTCAAGTCAATTACTCGGCGTGCCGAATAATTGTGCATCCGATTGCGTTGGCTTTGCCGGGGGGCTGCCTCCGGCCCGCTCCTTACCTTTGCCCGCATGATTCTTCGCGCCGACCACCTCGTTAAAAAATACAAGGCCCGCACCGTCGTCAACGACATGTCGGTGACGGTGGGGCAGGGCGAAATCGTGGGCCTGCTCGGGCCCAACGGGGCCGGCAAAACCACCTGCTTCTACATGATGGTGGGCATGGTGAAACCCAACTCGGGCCGCATTTACCTCGATAGCACCGAAATCACGACCATGCCCATCTACCAGCGGGCGCGGCTGGGCGTGGGCTACCTGGCGCAGGAGGCCAGTGTGTTCCGCGACCTGAGCGTGGAGGAGAATATCCTGGCCGTGCTCGAAATGACCAGCATGAAAAAGGACGCCCGCCTGGCCAAGGTCGAAGAGCTGCTGGAGGAGTTCAGCCTGGGCCACGTGCGCAAAAACCTGGGCAAAGTGTTGAGCGGCGGCGAGCGCCGCCGCACCGAAATTGCCCGGGCCCTGGCCGTCGACCCCAAATTCGTGCTCCTCGACGAGCCCTTTGCCGGCGTCGACCCCATCGCGACCGAGGAAATTCAGGGCATCGTGGCCAAGCTCAAGCACCGCGGCATCGGCGTGCTCATCACCGACCACGACGTCAATTCCACCCTCAGCATCGTCGACCGCGCCTACCTGCTCTTCGAGGGCAAGCTGCTAAAAGCGGGCACCGCCGAAGAGCTGGCCGGCGACGAAACCGTGCGCCGCGTGTACCTGGGCAAGAATTTCGAGCTGAAGCGCAACGTGTGAAGCAATTAAAAATGAAGAATTAAAAATTAAAAATGCTTATCGTTGCCTGGCAGGCTTATTCTGTTTGCCTTGCCCCGGTAGTGCGGGGCATTCTTCATTTTTAATTTTTAATTCAAACCCCATGCTCGACCAGCTCATTGCCCGCGCCGTGCAGCTCGGCAGCCTGCCCCGGCTGGCGCGCATCCGGGCGCAGCCGCACGAGGTGCAGGCGCGGCTGCTGCGCGGGCTGCTGGCGCGGGCGCAGCGCACCGAGTGGGGCCGGCGCTACGGCTACGGCGAGCTGCCGGGCGCGGCCGAGTTTGCCCGGCGCGTGCCCATCGGCACCTACGAGCAGCTGTACCCCGAGCTGGAGCAGGTGCTGCGCGGCCGCCCCGATGTGTTGTGGCCCGGCCGGCCCGAGTGGTTCGCCAAAAGCAGCGGCACCACCAACGCTCGCAGCAAGTTCATCCCCGTTACGAAAGAGGCCCTGTACCACGGCCACTACCGCGCCGGCCGCGACATGCTGGCCCTGAGCACCCACCTCTACCCCCAGGAGCGGCTGCTGGATGGCAAAACCCTTTCGCTGGGCGGTGCGCTCGGTCCCAACCACTTCCGGCCGCAGGAGGCTGCCGCGCGGGTGGGCGACGTGTCGGCCGTCATCATGGCGCAGCTGCCGGGCTGGGCCGAAGGGCTGCGCACGCCCCCGCTACCCCTGGCGCTGCTCGGGGAGTGGGAGGAAAAAATGGAGCGCATCGCGCGCCACGTGCTGCGCCAGGATGTGCGCGTGCTGGCCGGCGTGCCCACCTGGATGGTGGTGCTGCTGCGCCGCGTGGTGGCCCTGGCCGGGGCCGACCACATTATGCAGGTGTGGCCGCGGCTACGGCTTTTTTTGCACGGGGCGGTGGCGTTCGGGCCCTACCGCGAGCTGTTTGGGCAGCTGATTCCGGATGCGCGCATGCGCTACCTCGAAATCTACAACGCCTCGGAGGGCTACTTTGCCCTGCAGGACCAGCCCGAAACCGAAGACCTGCTGCTGCTGCTCGACCACGGCATCTACTACGAGTTTCTGCCCGCCGACCAGTGGGCCGCGCCCGTGCCGCAGGCCGTGCCCCTGGCCGAGGTAGAGCTGGGCCGGTCCTATGCCCTGGTTATCAGCACCAACGCCGGCTTGTGGCGCTACCTGGTGGGCGATACCGTGCGCTTTACCTCGCTGGCGCCCTACCGGGTGCGCATTACGGGCCGGACCAAGCACTTTCTCAATGCCTTCGGCGAAGAAGTGGTGATTGAGAACGCCGAAGCCGCCGTGGCGGCCGCCTGCCGCGCCACCCACGCGGCCGTGCGCGATTTCACGGTGGCTCCGGTATGGTTTGCGGCCGGCAATGCTGCCTCGCGTGGGGGCCACGAGTGGGCGGTGGAGTTCGTGGGTAGCGCGGTTCCCGACCTGGCCCGGTTCGGGGCCGTGCTCGATGCCACGCTGGCCGAGCTCAACTCCGACTACGCCGCCAAGCGCCACCGCGGCCTCGCCCTGGCCGCCCCACGTCTGCACGCGGTGCCGGCCGGCACGTTCGAGGCCTGGCTGGCCCGGCAGGGCAAGCTGGGCGGGCAGCACAAGGTGCCGCGCCTGCTCAACTCGCGCGAGGTGCTGGAGGCCGTGCTGCAAATGGCTGCCGCGCGGGCTGTCCCGTCGTTGGCAGAGCAAAAGCAGGTGTCTGGCGGTTGCTAGGAAGCATTAAGCCAGTTGTTTATGGTGCCGGTAGGTTAATAGTGTATATAGTGCTTCCGCATCAGGTTTTATACTTGTATCTCAGCTGCTTGGAGACATCGGTGAGGCAGTAGAAACTTCGAAAAGCAGCTGGTGCCCACGTGCTTCCAGCCGCTGGAAACGGTGTTATCACTGTTGGCGCGAAAGCCCTGTATTGCATAATACAATCGGAAGAGGTAATATTACCGTGATTATTACATTGCTCTTATACCATCCCACCTCACTCAGCATTCCATGCTCACAACTACTAAGCTTTCAGCCAGTGAGAAATCAGCTTACCAGCGGCCCTATAAAACCCGCAGCCAGCGCCGCGAAATAGCCCGCCGCCAGCACGATGAAAGCGCCGACTCCAAATTCCTGATTCGGGTGGCCGTAGTAGTGGGCATACTGTTGCTGGTTGCTATCGGCGTGGCCATCAACAGCGGGTTGGCATCCGATGCTCCGGCTGCCACGGAGGTACTGCGTTAGCCGCCGTCTGGCTGGGCCGCGCTACTCGTCGAGAATGCCGCCAAGCAGGCCGCCGAGTACGCCGCCGCTCTCTTTCCGGGCATTGCCGCCCATCGGCGACAGGGCCTGGATGAGCTTCTTGACGGGCATGGACTGCAGCCACACGCGGCCGGTGCCGCGCAGCGTGGCCAGCAGCAGCCCCTCGCCCCCGAATATCATGGATTTGAGGCCGCCGGCCCGGGCCACGCTGAAGTCGATGCCCGGCTCGAAGGCCACCACGCAGCCGGTATCCACGCGCAGCAGCTCATTGTTGAGGCGCTTTTCGATGATGGTGCCGCCGGCGTGCACGAAGGCCTTGCCGTCGCCGGTGAGCTTTTGCAGGATGAAGCCTTCGCCGCCGAACAAGCCGGCCCCGAACTTCTGGTTGAAGTGCAGGCTGATTTTGGTGCCCCGGGCGGCGGCCAGGAAACCGTCCTTCTGCACGATGAGGCCCTGGGGCATTTCGCGCAGGTCGACCGCGATGATGGTGCCCGGGTAGGGGGCCGAGAAGGCCACCTTGCTTTTGCCGTAGCTGCCGCGGTGCGTGAAGTGCGTGAGAAACAGCGACTCGCCCGTGACGAGCCGGGTGCCAGCCGAAAACAGCTTGCCCATGAAGCCCTGCTCGGGCTCGGAGCCGTCGCCCATCTTGGTTTCGAAGGCAATGGCTTCCTCCATGTACACCATGGCCCCGGCCTCGGCAATCACGGTTTCGTTGGGGTCGAGCTCAATTTCGAGCACCTGAATGTCGGCGCCCAGAATGCGGTAATCAACGTCGTGCGAAGTCATAGCAGAAAGTAGTGAGCAGGTTGATGCGGCCAAAGATATAGGTGCCGGGCTATTTGCTGGAACCGGCCGGGCCGCGACACAATATTCTGGCGGGGTGGCATTGGAATAGTCTGTGTAAACTAATTTTATAGTTCAACTTTTACACTCTTGGCTTTTGCGTGCTTTTCGACTGCTTTTGCTGCTTATGTTCAGCGTATTACAAGGGAGCTGCGCGGGCTCGCGTTTCGCCACGGCTCCACCCGCCTGGGCCTTCTGGAAAAGCAACCGCTTCGACCATAACGGCCGCGAAACCGGGCGCTGGCGCACCTACTACGACGCCGGCAAAAAACAGCCTCACACAGCCGGCCGCTACCGCCACGGCCGGCCCGTGCAAAAATTTCAGTACTACGACCCCATCGGCAAGCCCGGCCGCACCGAAACCTATAGCAAGGCAGGCTACTGCGAAGTGAGCTACTGGCACCCGGGCGGCCAGCTGGCCCGGCGCGGCCCGGCCCAATGGATATCCGGCCCCGGCAAGCTGCCGCGCTTCTACTGGTACGGCACCTGGACGAGCTACGAGCCCGATGGCCAGATTGCAGCCGTGCAAACCTACATCGAAGGCAATATTACGCGCGCTGAAACCTACGAGAAGGGCCAGCTCACGCAGGTAGAGCTGTTCGAGAAAGACAAGCGCAGCCGCGTCGAAACCTATGGTAATGGCCAGCTGCTCAAGGTCGAAACCTTTGAAAAGGGCCTGCGCGTGGGCACAACCAGCACGCTATGATTCAATGATTAATGGCTAGTGATGAATGATTAATCCTGTTGGTTGGCGAACAGTTAGGCATTCATCACTGACCATTAATCATTAAAAACCTACTCGTCCTGCGGGAGCTCGCTGCGGGTTTGGGCGGCTTCCTTTTCGGGGTCTTCCACGGTTTTTTTGCGCTTGGCCTCGCGGCTGGTGCGTTTGATGAAGTCCTCGTCGGACTCCTCTACTTCCTGGTGGCCGTCTTCGATGGGAAAGGCGGCGTCGTCGGCGTCATCGGCCCCGGGCTTTTCGCCGAACTGGCCGGCGCGGTCGACCAGCTTTTTGTCGCGCACGTGGCGGCCCAGAAACTGATTAATCTGCTCGATGCTGTAGTTGGAGGTGATTTCGCCCAGCGGATTCACCCCAATCTCGAAGCCTTCGAGCTCTTTGTGCACGCGGGCTTTCTTGGCGGGGTCGGTGGTAGCTTTCTTGGGTTTGATGGGTTTTTTGGCCATGATGCAGGAGGCGGATGCAGGGAAAAGTCTTTGCTGCTGTACGTGAAAGCAGTGGGCTGGGTGGTGGCCCCAGGCAACAAAAAAGCGGCTGGCCCCGGGCCGGCCGCTTTTCGCCAGCAGCAGCGGTGCCCGCTGGCTCAGGCCATCGTCGGGCGCGGGGCCTGGGTACCGGCCCGCTGACAAAAGAGCCCGGTTGCCGGCTAGCCGGCAACCGGGCTCATCGCCGGACTCGAAGTCGAATCAGGCGGCTACCGGAATGTTGGCCACGGCCACCAGCAGGCGCTCAGCCACTTCGGGCAGGCCCAGAATCACAAGTGTTTCGAACAGGTCGGGGCCGGCGGCGGCCCCGGTCACGGCCACGCGCAGGGCCTGCAGCACCTGGCCGGGCTTGAGGCCCTGAGCCGCCATGGTGTCGTTGAACAAGGTTTTCAGGCCTTCGGCCGAAACCTCGGGGGCGGTGGGCAGCGCGGCGGCGTAGGCCGTGAGGGCGGCGGCCACCGGGGCGTTCCACTTCTTGCTCACCACGGTTTCGTCGTATCCGGTTGGGGCCTGGAAGAAGTATTTGGCTTCCTGCCAGAAGTCGTTCGGGAAGCTCACACGCTCCTTCATCACGCCCACAATCTGCTCGGCTTTCTCCTGCGAGCACACAATGGCGTGCTCGTGCAGGGCGCTCAGCAGGTAGGGCGCGAGCTCGGCGTTGGACTTGGCGCGCAGGTAGTGCTCGTTGAACCACTTCACCTTGTTCTGGTCGAACTTGGCGGGCGACTTGCTCACGCGCTCAATCGAGAAGGCCTGAATCAGCTCATCCATCGAGAAAATTTCCTGCTGCGTGCCGGGGTTCCAACCCAGGAAGGCCAGGAAGTTCACCATGGCTTCGGGTAGGTAGCCTTCTTCGCGGTAGCCGCGGCTCACGGTGGGCTCGCCGGTTTCGGCGTCGGTGCCGTGCCACTCCAGCGGAAACACCGGGAAGCCCAGGCGGTCGCCGTCGCGCTTGCTCAGCTTGCCGGTGCCGTCGGGTTTCAGCAGCAGGGGCAAGTGGGCAAACTGCGGCATGGTGCTTTCCCAGCCCAGGTAGCGATACAGCAGCACGTGCAGCGGCGCCGATGGCAGCCACTCCTCGCCCCGAATCACGTGCGAAATCTCCATCAAATGGTCGTCCACGATGTTAGCCAAATGGTAGGTCGGCATGCCGTCCGACTTCATCAGCACCTTGTCGTCCACGGCGCTCGAATGCACCACTACCCAGCCGCGAATCAAATCCTGAAAGCGGATTTCCTCCTTGCGGGGCACTTTCAGGCGGATAACATATTGCGCGCCGCCTTCGAGCAGGGCCTTCACCTCGTCCTCGGGTAGGGTCAGAGAGTTGCGCATCTGGGCGCGGGTGATGGAGTTGTATTGCGGGTTGGGCACCTTGGCGGCCTGCAGGCGGGCGCGCATGGCGTCGAGCTCCTCGGGCGTGTCGAAGGCGTAGTAGGCGTGGCCGGCGGCGATGAGCTGGTCGGCGTACTGCTTGTACATGGGCTTGCGCTCGCTCTGCTTGTAGGGGCCGTGGGGGCCGCCCACGCCTTGGCCTTCGTCAATCACGATGCCCATCCAGGCCAGCGCTTCCAGAATGTACTGTTCGGCGCCGGGCACGAAGCGGTTCTGGTCGGTATCCTCGATGCGCAGCAGCATCTTGCCGCCCAGCTTGCGGGCCAGCAGGTAGTTATACAGGGCCGTGCGCACGCCGCCAATGTGCAGCGGGCCGGTGGGCGAGGGGGCGAAACGCACCCGAACTTCTCTTTCGGTCATAACAGAAAAAAAGCGCGCCCCGGAGTTCGGAACGCGCCGCAAAGGTCGGGGTCATTTAACAATTATCAATGAGCAATTAACAGCAGGCTCCCAGACATAATCATTTCAGTCACGGCGTAGTGCTCATTGCTAATTAACCCAAGTTGCGGAGTCTATCACATAGCCGCGTAGCGGCGACAGGTTTGTAGCAAGTAGATTCAAGAGCGGGAAAACCGCGTAGTGGTGTCAGATTTCCCGGTGATTCTGTCACCGCTACGCGGTTTTACTGCATAAATGAAGCGTGTTCTACAAACCTGTCGCCGCGCTACGGCTACTCGGCAACCACGGTTGATTAACACGCACGAAAAAGGCGACTGGTTTATAAACCAGTCGCCTTTTTTATGTGC
>JANNDE010000319.1:0-1749 GCA_031387395.1 Hymenobacter sp. | reverse complement strand
ACTATCTCCCCCGACAAAGGCCCGGTGGAGCTGGTCGTCGCCTACGTGGGCTACGTGTCGCAAACCATTGCGCTCAACCCGGCCGAGACGGAGATAACCGTCAACCTGGCCCCGAGCCCCCTGCTGCTGAGTGAGACCGTGGTCGCGGCCTCGCGCGTGGAGGAGAGCATTTCGCGCGCGCCGGTCACCATCGACAAGGTGTCGGCCCCGCAGATTATGCGCATCAGCACCCCGGAAATACTGGGGGGGCTGGGCAACCTGCCCGGTATCGACGTAACCTCGGCCTCGATGCTGTTCACCAGCATCAGCACGCGGGGCTTCAACACGGCCCGCTCGGAGCGCGTGATTCAGCTCGTGGACTACATGGACACGTCCCTGCCCTCGCTCAACCTGAACCCCGGCAACCTGGTGGGTATCCCGGAGCTGGACATGGAGAGCATCGAAATCATCCACGGCCCGGCCTCGGCCCTCTACGGCTCGAACGCGCTGAGCGGGGTGGTGCTCTTCAACTCGAAAGACCCGTTCGTGTACGACGGGTTGAGCGTGCGCCTGCGCGGGGGCGAGCGTAACCTGCTGGACGGCCAGCTGCGCTACGCCCAGAAGCTGGGCAACAAGTTTGCCTTCAAGCTCAATGGCAGCCTCTTCAAGGCCGACGACTGGGTGGCCAATAACTACGAAAAAAACCGCTTATCGGTTAACCCCGCCGGCTCGCCGCTGGGCTACGACGCGGTGAACCGCTACGGCGACTTCGGCAACGTGTATTCGCCCACCCAAAACGGGCCGGGCTTCACCGTCGACCCCGAGCTCTACGGCAAAACCGTGTACCTGCCCGGCTTCACGGAGCAGGAACTCGTGGCCAGCGACAACACCACCCGTTCGTACCGGGTGCAGGGGGCCGTGTCGTACCTGATTCAGAACGACCTGAAGCTGACCGTGGAGGCCAAGCGCGGCGTGGGCACGGCCACGTACCAGAACCTGAGCCGCTTCCGGGCCAAGGACCTGGGCACGAACCAGTACCGCATCGAACTGAAAAGCGCGAAGGGCTTCGTCCGGGCGTATTCGACCGAAGATTTTAGCGGCGGCACCTACGAGTTTAATCAGCTCGCCAGCCTGATGCTGCTGGCACCCACCACCGAGGGCGGCCAAACGAGCTACGCCCAGCAGTATTTCGGCATCTACAACCAAGCATACGGCCAAGCCCGCACGCTGAATCAGAGCCCGGCGATGGCCCAGGCCACCGCTCTGGCCGCCGCCACCGCTAGCCAGCTGAAAAGCTCGGACCCGCGCTTTGCCATCCTGCGCGAGCGCTTTGCTACCGAAAGCAAACCTGACCGGGGGGCGCGGCAAAGCTTCAACTCGTTTCTCAACGACATCAGCGCCCAGCGCAGCTTCCATGTGGCGGCCGGCACCGACCTGACCCTGGGCGGGGCCTACCGCGAGTACCGCCTCGGCTCGGGCGGCAAGACGTTTGCCGACACCAACGGCGAGCGCCTGCGCAACTACGAGTACGGCACCTACGGCCAGCTCACGCAAGCCCTGCTCGGCGAGCGCCTGAAGCTGGCCCTGGCCGGTCGCATGGACCTGTTCAAGAATTTCGACCCTTCGTTTTCGCCCCGCGCCTCGGCCGTGTACTCTATCGGCGCGCAGCAGCAGCACAACTTCCGGGTTTCCTACGGCCAGGCGTTCCGCAGCCCCACCCAAACCGACCAGTACCTGCACTCGGACCAAGGCAGTTTCGTGCTGCTCGGC
>JANNDE010000318.1:0-9076 GCA_031387395.1 Hymenobacter sp. | reverse complement strand
GTCGGGCACCATAAAATCGAGGGTGAAAACCAGCGCCCCGAAGGCGGGGCTGTAAGCCAACAGCTCGGGGCGGTAGGCTTCGCTTTCGGTCACGATATCCTGACTGGCGGCCTTATAAAAATCGGCCTTGCGCAGCTGGCGGCGGAACACCTGCCGGCCATCCGGCGCGTGCAGCGTGAAAGTGAAGCGGCCCTGGTAGCCCCGCGCCTGCTCGTAGTGGCCCGGATAGGGCTGGTAAGTCGTTTTGAGTTGCTGTGTCGAGTCGGTTTCGGCTTCGAGGCGCAGGCGGTAAGGCTGGCCGTTGAGCGCCACGGCCGTATCGAGCACGGCCGGCGGAGCCCAGCCCGGACGGTACACCGGCGCGGGAATTGGGGCCGCCGGCCGGGGCGCGGATGCAGAAGCCGCCGCTGCTGGCGGGGCCGACGGGGCCATCGCCACCGACACCGGCGAAGTACGCTTTTCGGTGATATACGCTTTCTGGTCGCAGCTGGTCAGGGCCATAGCCAGCGTCGCCACCACCATCAGCGCACCAACAACGGGTAGGGGTATTCTCATTTATTTAGTCAGCCAGCCATTGGCTTCCAGCCAGTTGCGCGGACGGTCGGAGTAAAGCAGCAAGGTACACTGAGCCATGACGGGAGCCGACAACAACACGAGGGGAAGCAGGCGGCCCAAAAGTACACGCAGATGCAACATGCGGCTTGTACGACATTCGGGCTAAAATAGGTACCCGAAATCAACCCCCATTCACCCGATTTTCAGATTCGTGGCGCAAAAACAGGCGTGTAGAATTCGGGGGTTCGAAACCTAATCTGAACGATGCTTTAGTGGCGGCCGTCTTTAGGGCATGCGAAAGACCACTCTGCTGGCCGCCGCGGCCCTTCTGAATAGCCCCGGCCTCACCCTGGCCCAGAACACACCGGAAGAAAACAACCCCAACACGAACGCGCCGTTCGTTCGCGACATTCGCGCCGACCGCCCCGGGCAAACCATCACCGCCCAGGTGCTGCAACCCGGCCGGTTCCAGCTCGAAACCGGGTTTCAGCGTCGGTTCGGCGGTCCCGGCTTCGCCCAAAGTCAAAGCGGAGGCATGCTGCGCATCGGCTTTTTCAATAGCATGGAGCTGCGCGTGAGCCAGTCCTATTTCCACAACGGCCCCACGATTGCGACGGAAACTGGTACCGTGCCGGCCAACGGCTGGGCACCTGCGGTGGTGGGGGCCAAGTTCATGCTCTCGCCCAACTACGACACCCGCACGCAGGTAGCCATTCTGGCCGAGTCGGCGGTGCCGAATTCGGGCAGTGATGGTCTGCGCCAGCGCGGCTGGGCTCCGGCGGGCCGCCTGCTCGTGAGCCAGCAAATTGGCGAGCGGTTCGGGCTCGAAGGCAACTTCGGCTTCCGCCAGCCCGGCCTGAAAGTGGCCGACCTGGAGAAAGGCCAGTTCCTGGGTACGCTGGCCCTCAACGGCCCACTCAGTGCCAAAACCGGCTTCTTCGTGGAAGCCTACGGCTACGGCCGCCAGGCCCTGAGCACGGGCACCACCACCGGCCTCTACTACCGCCCCGTGCCCGGCGTGCGCGTCGACGTCACGGCCGGCCGGGTGCTGGGCAGGGCGGCCGCTGGTACCGCTACCGTGGGCGGCGGCCTCACCTTCAAAGTGGGCCAGTAGCGATGAAAACGCTGTTTTAGCTCAGCGTCAGCACCAGGTCGTCGGCGGCTACGCGGCTGCCTTCGGGCAGTATTACCTCGGCGATGGTCAGGTCCTGCGGGGCGGTGATGGTCGTTTCCATCTTCATGGCTTCGATAACGAAAAGCGGCGTGTTTTTGGGCGCGGCCTGGCCGGGCTTCACCAGCACTTTGCTGAGCATGCCCTGGAGCGGCGCACCCAGCTGGCGCGGGTTGGCCTTGTCGGCCTTGGCATTGCTGATTTTGGTGACTTCCACCGACTGGTCGCGCACCTGCACGTTGCGGGTCTGGCCATTCAGGGTGAAGAAAATGGTGCGCTGGCCTTCTTCGTTAATGTCGCCCACCGACTCCAGGCGCACGATAACGGACTTGCCCCGGGCAATTTCGATGATGGTTTCTTCGCCCGATTTCAGGCCGTAGAAGAACGTCGAGGTTGGCACCTTGCTCACGTTGCCGTACTTCTGGCGGTGCGCCCAGTACTCCTCAAACACCTTCGGGTAGAGCAGCGACGAGAGCATATCGGTGAACTTGCCGTTGGGGAATTTCTCCTGGAAGGTGGTCCATTCCTCCTCGAAATTAATGGGGGCCAGGTGCTCGTTGGGCCGGTCGGTGAACGGGGTTTCGTTCTTGAGAATCAGCTTTTGCAGCTCGGCGGGCCAGCCGCCCTCGGGCTGGCCGATGTCGCCGCGAAACAACTCGCGCACCGACTCGGGGAAGTTCAGGCCCTCCCCTTTTTCCATCACATCCTGCGGCGTGAGGCTGTTGCTCACCATGAACAAGGCCATGTCGCCCACCACTTTCGAGCTGGGCGTGACTTTCACGATGTCGCCAAACATCTGGTTCACGTCGGCGAAGCGCTGCTTCACTTCCTCGAACTTATCGAGCAGGCCCAGCGAGGCCGCCTGCGGGCGCAGGTTGGAATACTGCCCGCCCGGAATCTCGTGCTGAAACACCTCCGAGGTGCCCGCTTTCAGGCCCGACTCGAAGGGGTAGTACATCTCGCGCACGGCCTCCCAGTAGTTACTGAACTCGTTGAGCGAATGCTGGTTGAACTCGCGGTGGCGCGGCGTGTGGCGCAGCATTTCGACCACCGAGTTGAAGTTGGGCTGCGAGGTGAGACCCGAGAGCGCGCCCAGTGCCACGTCGATGACATTGACGCCGGCCTCCACGGCTTTCAGGTAGGTGGCGGGCTGTAGCGACGACGTGTCGTGGGTGTGCAAATGGATGGGCAGCTTCACGGTGTCGCGCAGGCCGGCAATGAGCTCCGTCGCGGCGTAGGGCTTCAGCAGGCCGGCCATGTCCTTGATGCAGAGGATGTGCGCGCCGGCATCTTCCAGCTGCTTGGCCAGCTTCAGGTAATAATCGAGGGTGTATTTGGTGCGGCTGGGGTCCATGATGTCCCCGGTGTAGCAGATGCTGGCCTCGGCCAGGCGGGTGGTTTTGTTGCGCACGAAACCAATGCAGGCTTCCAGGCCCTTCATCCAGTTCAGCGAGTCGAAAATGCGAAATACATCGACGCCGGTTTCGGCCGCCTGCATCACAAACCGCTCCGTCAGGTTATCGGGGTAAGCTTTGTAGCCCACGCCGTTGGCCCCGCGAATGAGCATTTGCAGCAGGATGTTCGGGATGGCTTCGCGCAGCCTGGCCAGGCGCTCCCAGGGGTCTTCGTGCAGGAAGCGCAGGGCCACGTCGAACGTGGCACCGCCCCAGACTTCGAGCGAAAACGTCTGCGGATGCTGCTGAGCGTAGGCGCGGGCCACTTTCAGCATGTCCCAGGTGCGCATGCGGGTGGCCAGCAGGCTCTGGTGGGCGTCGCGCAGGGTAGTGTCGGTGTAGTGAACGAGCGGCTCGCTGCGCAGCCACTCGGCGAATTTCTCGGGGCCCAGCTCATCGAGCTTCTGCTTGGTGCCGGGCGCGGGCGCGGTGTATTCGAAGCGCGGCAAAATGGCGCGGCGCGGGTTGGCGCGCGGGTCGAGCAGGTGGCGCACGTCGGAGTTACCGTTCACGACGGTTTCGCCGATGAAGCCGAGCAGGCGCGTGGCGCGGTCCTGTCGGGTTTCAAATTCGAACAGCTCGGGATGGTCCTTGATGAAGTCGACGGTGGCGTGCCCTTCCTGAAACTCCGCGTTGCCGACGATATTCTTCAGGAACGGGATGTTGGTTTTCACCCCGCGAATCCGGAATTCATCCAGGGCGCGCAGCATTTTCTGGGCCGCGCCGTGCAGCGTGGGCGCGTGGGCTGAAATCTTCACCAGCATCGAATCGAAAAACGGCGAGACCACCGCGCCCTGGTACACCGAGCCCTCGTCGAGCCGGATGCCGAACCCCCCCGCCGAACGGTAGGCCACGATGGTACCGTAGTCGGGCTTGAAGTCGTTGGCCGGGTTCTCGGTCGTCACGCGGCACTGCACCGCGAAGCCCGCCCGCAGCGGCACCACGTCGGCCCCGAGGCCAATTTCGGGGTCGCTCAGCTGGTAGTTGGCGGCAATGTAAATCTGGGTTTTAATCAGGTCGATGCCGGTAATCATCTCCGTCACGGTATGCTCCACCTGGATGCGGGGGTTCACCTCGATGAAGTAAATCCGGTCGTGCTCGGGGTTCACCAGAAACTCCACGGTGCCCACGTTGTCGTAGCCCACGGCCCGCCCGATGCGCAGGGCGTACTCATATAAGAGGTGGCGCTGGTGGTCGGGCAGGTTCATGGCGGGCGCTACTTCCACCACTTTCTGGAAGCGGCGCTGCACCGAACAGTCGCGCTCGTACAGGTGCACGAGGTTGCCGTGGTGGTCGCCCACGAGCTGCACTTCGATGTGCTTGGGGCGCTCCACAAACTTTTCGAGAAACACCGTGTCGTCGCCGAAGGCATTCAGGGCCTCGCTGCGGGCCTCAAAAAAGCCCTTTTCCAGCTGCTCGTCGTCGCGGATGACGCGCATGCCGCGCCCGCCGCCGCCGCTGGCGGCCTTCAGCATCACGGGGTAGCCAATGCGGCTGGCCTCGGCGCGGGCGGTTTCGAAATCGACCAGCTCGGCCTCGCTGCTCTCAATCTGGGGCACTTGGCACTGCCGGGCCACCTCCTTGGCGCGCACCTTGTCGCCGAGGGCTTCCATCACTTCGGGGCGCGGGCCGACGAAAGTAATGCCTTCCTCGGCGCAGCGGCGCGAGAGCATGGCGTTTTCCGAGAGGAAGCCATAGCCGGGATGGATGGCGTTGGCCCCGTTTTCCCGGGCAATGCGCAGGATGGCCTCAATGTCGAGGTAAGGCTTCAGCGGCTCGTCGTCGCGGCCAATCTGGTAGGCTTCGTCGGCCTTGTAGCGGTGCAGCGAATACCGGTCCTCATAGGTGTACACGGCCACCGTCGGGATGTTGAGCTCGGTGGCGGCGCGCATCACGCGAATGGCAATTTCGCCGCGGTTGGCGACCAGCAGTTTAACGATTTTCATGGAGGGCAGGGCAAGTAGACGATTGGCGCGGATACGGCGAAACTACGGCAAAGGCTGCCTATTCCGGGATACAAACGTTTGCATCGCGCGCAATTGCCAGCAAGCCAGCGGCGAATAGCGTGTATTACCAAATTATGAAGCCGCGGGCCTGGCCCAATCCCCAGGCTTGCGGCAGCCCGGCGCGGACCAGAGCCGGCCCTGCTTTGCGCCCACCCACGCCGTGGCCGCGTCGCCGGGCTGCCGGTAGCCCGGCGACGCGGCCAGACCTGAATTTTACGCCGGATTCGGCCAACCCTGGGGGCGCGCCCGCTGTTGTGCTGGCTCACGCTTTTCACCGCCGGGTCGTTTATGCAATTTTCCGACAAGAATATTCTGATTATCGGGGCCTCCTCGGGTATTGGACTGGCCACGGCTACGCTGCTCAGCGGCCTGGGCGCCAACCTGTTCACGGCCTCGCGCCACCTCTCACCGGAGCTCCAGACGCTCAACTCCACGCACTTCGAATACGACGCCACCCAGGCCGTGGGCACCACGCTGGATGCCCTGCCCGAAGTGCTGCATGGCGTGGTGTACTGCCCCGGCAGCATTAAGCTGCGCCCCTTCGAACGCATCCCGGTAGAAGATTTTCAGGCTGATTTCGACCTGAACGTGCTCGGGGCCGTGCGCGTGCTGCAGGCCACCATCAAGCGCTTGAAAAAGGCCCCGGGCTCGGCCTCGGTGGTGCTATTCAGCACCGTGGCCGCCGATACGGGTATGAGCTTCCACACCAGCATCGCTACCGCCAAAGCCGCCGTGGAGGGCCTTACCCGCGCCCTGGCCGCCGAGTACGCCGCCAGCGGCGTGCGCGTCAACTGCATCGCGCCCTCGCTCACCAACACGCCCCTGGCCGCCGCTCTGCTCAACTCGCCCGAGAAGGTGGAGGCCGGCGGCAAGCGCCACCCTCTGCAACGCATCGGCCAGCCCGAGGATTTGGCCTACACCACGTCGTTTTTGCTCTCCGACCACAGCTCGTTCATCACCGGCCAGACCATGGCGGTGGACGGCGGTATGGGGAAATTGAAGTAGGTAAATGAACGTCATGCTTCGCTGCGCTCTGCATGACGTTCTGATTTGCACAGATAACCCAAACCACCACGCATGAAAATCTGCATCTTCTGGCACCGGCGCGACCTGCGCGTTCACGACAACGCGGGCTTGGCGGCAGCGCTGGCCAGCGGCCTGCCAGTGCTGCCGCTGTTCATCTACGACAAGGAAATTCTCGACCACCTGCCTGAGAAGGCCGACGCCCGGCTCACCTTTATTCATGATGAAGTAGAGAAGCTGGCGGAGGAAACCGAGGCGGCGGGCGGCACCTTCCTGGCCCGGTACGGCGCGCCGCTGGCGGTGCTGGCGCAGCTGCTGCAGGACTTCGACGTAGCAGCCGTGCATACCAACGAGGACTATGAGCCCTACGCTACGGAGCGCGATACCGCCGTGGGCGAGCGGCTGCAAAAACACGGCGTAGACTTCCTGCTTTATAAGGACCAGGTCATCTTCGCTAAGGATGAAATCATGACCAAATCAGGCACCGTACCCAAGGTGTTTGGCGCTTACCTGAAAGCTTACACGGCGAAGCTGACCGACGACATGCTGCTGCCCTACGGCTCAAAAGGCGATTTCAAAAAAGCGCAGTTGCATCACGTTTCCAAAGACCAGGCCGGTCCGCGACCCACGCTGGAAAGCATGGGTTTTGCGCGCAAGGAGCAATACTTTCCGCCGGTAAAATTGCCGGCTGAGAGCATCGTGCGCAACTACCACAAAACGCGCAACACGCCCGCCAACGAGCACGGCACCACCCGCGAGTCGCTGAACCTGCGCTTCGGCACGCTGAGCGTGCGCGAGGCGCTGCGCCAGGCCAAATCATTGAATGACAAGCTACTGGCCGAAATCATCTGGCGCGACTTCTTCATGATGTTGCTCTGGCATTATCCCAACACCGCCACCGAGAGCTACGACCCCAAGATGCGGCATATCCCGTGGCGCAACAACGAGGACGAATTCCGGGCCTGGTGCGAGGGCCGCACCGGCTACCCGCTCGTCGATGCCGGCATGCGCGAGCTCAATGCCACCGGCTACCTGCCCAACCGCGTGCGCATGACCGTGGCCGGCTTCCTCACCAAGCACCTGTTCATCGACTGGCGCTGGGGCGAAAAATACTTTGCCGATAAGCTCCTCGACTACGAAATGGCCAACAACGTGGGCAACTGGCAGTGGATGGCCGGCACCGGGGCCATCTCGGCCCCCTGGTTCCGGGTGTACAGCCCCGACAGCCAGCTCGAAAAAGTGGACCCCGAGATGACCTACGTGAAGCGCTGGGTGCCCGAAGTAGGCACGGCAAAATACCCCAAGCCGATTGTGGAGCACAAGTTCGGCCGCGAGCGAGCCGTGGAAGCCATTCGGGCGGCGCGCATCGCGGCATCATAACCAAGTACCGTGGACTCTGCGAGTCCGCGCGTGGGGCCATTGCGACAGTCTTGCGCGCGGACTCGCAGAGTCCACGGTACTTGCCCCGAACCTACCGCCTCCCCAACCGGTTATACCGGCATGGAAAAAGACCGCATCAAACAAGCCTACCTCGACTTCGTGCTCAACGAAGGCCACCCGCCGCAATCGGTGTTCAAGCTCACGAAGCAGCTGGGCGTGGCCGAGTCGGAATTCTACCAGCACTACCCCAACTTTGAGGCGATTGACCGCGAAATCTGGGCTGATTTTGGCCGGCGCGCGCGCGAAACCGCCGCCGCCGAGCCCGTGTGGGAAGGCTACGGCAGCCGCGAAAAGCTGCTGGCGTTTTACTACACGCTGCTCGAAATCCTCAAAAATAACCGCTCCTACGCCCTGATGAGCCTGCGCCGCTCGCTCAAGAAAATGCCGGGCCTCTCGCCCCGCGTGCTCGACGACTTCCGGCAGGATTTCGAATACTTCGTGGGCGACTTGCTGAGCGCCGGCCGGGTGAGCGGCGAAATTGCCAACCGCCCGCTGGTGCAGGAGGGCTACCCGCGCTTCTTCTGGCAGCAGGTGCTGTTCGTAATGGGCTTTTTTGCCAAGGACGACACCGTGAATTTTGAGCGCACCGATGCCGCCGTAGAAAAAGCCGTGACGCTGAGCTTCGACCTGGTGGGCCGCAACACGCTGGATTCGGCTTTTGATTTCGTGCGGTTCCTGGTGAAGCGGTAAATATCAGTGAACAGTTATCAGTGAGCAGTGAACAATGCAGTTCAATTGAATCCTGACCAACTGTTCACTACTCATTGATAACTGTTCACTGATTTAATGTCCGACGAACCTCAAACTTCCCTGCCGACCACCAAAGTGGCCCGCGCCGCCCGCTTTGCCAAAACCGGCTTCAACGTCGGCACCAACTACATTAAGCACTACGCCAAAAAAGCCGTTGGTGCCGAATCGACTACCGAAGCCCTGCACGCTGCCAACGCGGCCGAGCTCTACGGCACGCTGAGCGAGATGAAGGGCTCGGTGCTGAAAGTGGCCCAGATGCTGGCCATGGAGAAAAATATGCTGCCCACGGCCTACGCCGACCAGTTTGCCAAGGCCCAGTACTCGACCCCTCCCCTGTCGGGCCCGCTGGTAACCAAGGCTTTTCGCGACGCTTTTGGCAAGTCGCCCTACCAGCTGTTCGATGAATTTGAGCCTGAGGCGCGGCAGGCGGCCAGCATCGGGCAGGTACACTTTGCCCGCAAAGACGGCAAAGCGCTGGCCGTGAAGGTGCAGTACCCCGGCGTGGCCGACAGCATCAAGTCTGATATACGGCTGGTGAAGCCCATTGCCCTGCGCATCATGGGCCTGAACGAAGCCCAGGTACGCCCCTATTTGGAGGAAGTGGAAACCCGTCTGCTGGAGGAAACCGACTACAAGCTGGAGCTGCGGCGCGGCCAGGAAATTGCCGCCAAGTGCCA
>JANNDE010000675.1:0-3787 GCA_031387395.1 Hymenobacter sp. | reverse complement strand
CCAGTTGGCCGCCGTCAGCAACAACGGCTACGGCCCCAATACCATTCAGCTGCTGCGCGCCGCCACCGGGCAGGTGCTCGACCAGCAAACCGTGCCGGCCGCCTGGGTGGGGCTGGCCTTCGGGCCCCAAAACCAGACGCTCTACGCTTCGGGCGGCGAGTCGAATCGGATTCACTGCTTCCGCATTCAAAACGACAAGCTGGTGCCCGACAGCAGCATCGTGCTGGGGCGGCCGTGGCCGAAGCAGAAGATAGGCGTGGCCGGCCTCACCGTCGACCCACGCCGTGCGCTGCTCTACGCCGTCACGCGCGAAGACAGCGCCCTGTACACTATCGACCTGCGCACCCGCGCCACCGTGCGCCGTACCAAGCTGCCCGCTGAAGCCTACACCGCCACGCTGGCCCCCGACGGCAACGAGCTGTACGTGAGCTTATGGGGCGGGCACGCCGTGGCTGTGTATGACACGCGCCAGCAGCGCCTCGCAGCCACTATTCCGGTGGAGAGCCACCCCAACGATATGGTGCTGACCCAGAACGGCCGGCGCCTGTTCGTGGCCAACGCCAACAGCAACTCCGTGTCGGTGATTGATACCAGAATCCGGCAGGTAACCGAAACGCTGGCGGCGGCGCTGTTTCCGCAGGCGCCAGCCGGCAGCACCAGCAACGGCGTGGCCTTGTCTTCGGATGAAAAGCAGCTCTTTATTGCCAACGCCGACAACAACTGCCTGGCCGTGTTCGACGTGCAGGAAGCGGGCCGTAGCCGCCCGCTGGGCTTCATCCCAACGGGCTGGTACCCAACGGCGGTGCGCACCGTGGGCAGTACGCTGCTCGTCACCAACGGCAAAGGTGTCAGCTCTTTCCCCAACGGCAAAGACGGCCCCAATCCCATGCTGAAGCGCGACGAAAGCGGCCCTACGGAGTACATTGCCGGGCTGATGCGCAGCACGCTCATGGTGCTGCCCGTGCCCACGGCGGCGCAGCTAAGCGCGTTTTCTGGCCAGGTGTACGCCAACACGCCCTACACCAAAGCCCGCGAAGCCCAGCCCGACGTGCCGGCCGGCAACCCCGTGCCGCGCCGCGTGGGGGAGGCCTCGCCCATCAAATACGTCTTCTACATCATCAAGGAAAACCGCACCTACGACCAGGTGCTGGGCGACCTGCCGGCCGGTAACGGCGACGCCAGCCTCTGCCTGTTCCCCGAGAAGGTGACGCCCAACCACCACGCCCTCACGCGGGAGTTTGTGCTGCTCGATAATTTCTACGTCGATGCCGAGGTGAGCGCCGACGGCCACAACTGGAGTACGGCCGCCTACGCCAACGATTTCGTGGAGAAAAGCTGGCCCAGCAACTACAGCGGCCGGGGCGGCGAGTACGACTTTGAGGGCAACCGCGGCGAAGTGGCCGAGCCCAAAGACGGCTTCCTGTGGGACTACTGCCTGCGCGCCGGCCGGAGCTTCCGCAGCTACGGCGAGTTTGTGTACCAAGGCAAGGCCAGCTTGCCGGCCATCGAGGGGCATTTCTGCCCGGGCTACGCCGGTTTCGACCTGCATGTGCGCGACGTAGACCGCGAGCAGGTATGGGAGCAGGATTTTGACCGGCTGGTGGCTGCCGGCCAGCTGCCCGACCTCAGCATCATCCGCCTGCCCAACGACCACACCATGGGCGCCCGCCGCAACGAGCTCAGCCCCCTGAGCTACGCCGCCGACAACGACCTGGCCCTGGGCCGGATGATGGAGCACCTCTCGCACAGCCCCGTCTGGAAAGAATCGGTGGTGATGATAGTGGAGGATGACGCCCAGAACGGCCCCGACCACCTCGACGCGCACCGCTCCACGGCCTACCTCATCGGGCCCTACATCCGCCGGCACGCCGTGGTGCACACCGCCTACACCACGTCCGGCATGCTGCGCACCCTAGAGCTGATTCTGGGCCTGCCCCCCATGAGCCAGTACGACGCCGCTGCCCCGCCGTTTTGGGCCTGCTTCACCGCCCGGCCCGATTTCCGGCCCTACGCCTTGCGCCCTGCTACCACCCCGCAGGACGTGCGCAACACCGCCTACAACGCCCCCGCCCGCCGCGCCGAACGGTTCGACATGAGCCGCGAGGACGCCGCCCCGGATTTAGCCTTCAACGAGAACATCTGGCAGGCCGTGCGCGGCGAGCACAGCCGCATGCCCGCCCCGCGCCGCAGCGCCGCCGTGCGCGAGGCCAAAGGGAAGCGCGAGCAGGAGGAGGAAGGGGAGGAGGACTGAACATCAACTCCCCTCCTTACCAAGGAGGGGACGCTGGCGCGAAGCGCCGGCTGGGGTGGTTGTGGGCGTTGAACGGTGCCTGAACGAATGCCGCACAATACTGTTCAACGCCCACAACCACCCCCGTCCGAGGCTCAGCCTCGAACATCCCCTCCTTGGTAAGGAGGGGAGTTGAACGCCCCACTTGCCCCACAGACCCATGCAGCTCAAGCCCCTTTTTACCTTCCTCACCAGCCTCACCAAACACAACGACCGCACCTGGTTTCAGGCGCGCAAGCCTACCTACGACCAGCTCCGCAAGCAGTTCGAGGAAGACGCCGAATACTGGTTTCAGGAATTGCAGAAGCTCGACCCCGCGCTGGCCGGGCCGCTGGGCCGCAAAAGCATTTTCCGCATCTACCGCGACGTGCGGTTCAGCAACAATAAGGACCCGTATAAGACGCACTTTTCGGCCTACTTCACCGCCAGCGGCAAAGACATTGAAACGCCCGGCTACTACGTGCAGGTGGGGTCCAACGGCAACACGCTCATCGGCGGCGGTCGCTACATGCCCGATAAAAACCAGCTGGCCGCCATCCGCCAGGAAATCGACTACAACGCCGCCGACCTGAAGGCAATTATCGCCGCGCCCGATTTCCAGCGCTACTTCGGGGGCATGAGCGGCGACAAGCTCAAGAAGTCGCCCGCCGCCTATTCCGTCGACCATCCCGAAATCGAGCTGCTCAAGCACAAAAGCTTCGTGGCCAGCCATACGCTGAGCGACGCACAGGTGCTGAGCCACGCCGATTTCCGGGCCTACGTACCGGAGGTATTCGCCGCCATGGTGCCCTTCTGCCAGTTCCTACGCAACGCGGTAGAAGTGTAGCGTGGACTCTGCGAGTCCGCGCATGGTCGGGTGATGTTTGGGGGCTGAGCGGTCAAGGCGCGGACTCGCAGAGTCCACGCTACGGTGCTACCACTTCAGCACTTCCTCCTCGTGCCCGGCGCGGAACAGCGCGCTCTGCTTCTTCCCATTCGCTTCCACGTTCACGATGTTCATCTCATCGGCAAAGGCATCGATGAGCACGGCCTGGCGCAGCTTCACACCGGTCATCGGCCCCGGCAGCGCTACTTTGCAGTAGAACCAGTAGCCGTCGTTCTCGGCCTGCATGCCCAGCACCTGCAGGGGCAGCCGCGCCCCGGCCACGGTGCCGATTTGCAGCGTGCGCTGGAAGTAAGCGTCGGCTAGCACCAGCGGGCGCGGGCCGGGCTCGGTCAGGCTCACGGTTTTGGGCTGGCCCCGTGAGATGGCCTTCTCAAAATCATCAGCAAACACCTTCACCGACAGCTCCAGCTGCTTCTTAGCGGGGTTGTAGCGCAGCTCCGTGATGGTGGAATGGTAGGCGTGGCGCGCCGGCCGCGCCCCAGCCAATGGAAACAGCAGTAGCGCAGCAGCGAAAGTGGCGAGTAGGCGCATAATTGGGCTAATGAATAGGGCGCTTTTGCTAAAGAAAAACGTCATGCTGAGCGTAGTCGAAGCATCTCGCGTGCCATAGT
>JANNDE010000673.1:0-4205 GCA_031387395.1 Hymenobacter sp. | reverse complement strand
GGTTGGGGGGGGGCTGGGTGTGGCGGGTTTGGGATTTTTAGCGCTACTTTTTTTTCGGCGCCCCCGCCCAACAAAACCGAATGGCTCCTTGGGGGGGCACCCAAAAAAAATTTACCCGCTACAACCCCGCCCCGTCGTATCTTCGTCCTACGCTGCTATCCAGAAAGACCGAGGGACCGGGCCCGATGACGTCTTGGCAACCTACCGCGAGTAGGTGCCAACTCCCGTTTCACCGCGTTTTTGGGTGAAAGAAGATGACAGCCGGAACCGGACGCTCGCGCCTGGGTTTCTTTCTGGATACGCGCTTGTGCACCGCTATTCGACCCCGAAAGAAATGTCCGTTTCCGCCCCTGCCCTGCCTACGATTTCCCCGGCACGCGAAGCTCTCGCTTCGCGGTACAGCCTCCCCGAGCTGCTGCGCCAGCGCCTGCTGATTCTTGATGGCGCCATGGGCACCATGATTCAGCGCCACCCGCTCACGGAGGAGGATTTCCGGGGCACCCGCTTCGCCGACCACCCCAAGCCATTGCGCGGCAACAACGACCTGCTGAGCCTCACCCGGCCCGATATCATCAAGGGCATCCACGCCGAGTACTTCGCTGCTGGGGCCGACATGGTGGAAACCAACACCTTCAGCGGCACCACCATCGCGCAGGCCGACTATGGCCTGGAGCACGTGGTGTACGAGCTGAACTACGAATCAGCGCGCCTGGCCCGCGAGGCCGCCGACGAGTACGCCACGCCCGACAAGCCGCGCTTCGTGGCCGGCGCGGTGGGCCCCACCAACCGCACCGCCTCGCTCTCGCCCGACGTGAACCGCCCCGGCTTCCGCGCCGTGACGTTCGATGAGCTCGCCACCGCCTACCTGGAGCAGGTGCGCGGCCTCGTGGATGGCGGCGTCGACACGCTGCTCATCGAAACCATCTTCGATACCCTGAACGCCAAAGCCGCGCTCTACGCCGTGCAGAAGTTCTTCGACGAGGGCGGCCGCGAAGTACCCGTGATGATTTCCGGTACCATCACCGACGCCTCGGGCCGCACCCTTTCGGGCCAGACCGTGGAGGCTTTCTGGAACAGCATCCGCCACCTGCCCCTGCTGAGCGTGGGCCTGAACTGCGCCCTCGGGGCCGACCAGCTCCACCAGTACGTGCAGGAGCTGAGCCGCATTTCCGACGTGCATATCTCGGCTTACCCTAACGCCGGCCTGCCCAACGCCTTCGGCGGCTACGACGAATCGGCCCAGGAATTTGCCGCCCTGGTGGAGGAATATTTGAAGGAAGGCATCGTGACGGTGGTGGGTGGTTGTTGCGGCACCACCCCCCAGCATATCGCCGAATTGAGCAAGCTGGCGGAGCGGTACAAGCCGCGGCCGCTCACCTCACCCCCGACCCCTCTCCCGCGGAGAGGGGAGCCAGTCGACTCCCACGAACAAACGTCAGGCTCCCCCACTCCGCGGGAGAGGGGGTCGGGGGGTGGGGTGACGCGCCTTTCCGGCCTCGAACCCTTCAACATCACCGCCAGCAGCCTCTTCGTGAACGTGGGCGAGCGCTGCAACGTGACCGGCTCGCGCGCCTTCGCCCGCCTCATTCGCACGGGGGCCTACGAGGAAGCCCTGGCCGTGGCCCGCCTGCAGGTGGAAGAAGGGGCCCAGGTCCTCGACATCAACATGGACGAGGGCATGCTCGATTCGGAGCAGGTGATGACCACGTTTCTGCACCTCATCGCCTCGGAGCCCGACATTGCGCGGGTGCCCGTCATGATTGACTCCTCGAAGTGGAGCGTGCTGGAGGCCGGCTTAAAATGCGTGCAGGGCAAGAGCATCGTGAACTCGATTTCGCTGAAAGAGGGCGAAGCGGCCTTCCGCGAGCGCGCCCACACGGTGCGCCAGTACGGCGCGGCCGTGGTGGTGATGGCCTTCGACGAAAACGGCCAGGCCGACTCGCTGGCGCGCCGCAAGGAAATCTGCCAGCGCAGCTACGATATTCTGGTGCAGGAAGTGGGTTTCGACCCGTCCGACATTATTTTCGACCCCAATATCCTGACCGTGGGCACGGGCATGGACGAGCACCGCAACTACGCTATCGACTTCATCGAAGCCGTGCGCTGGATTAAAGCGAACCTGCCCGGCGCGCTCACCAGCGGCGGCATTTCGAATATCAGTTTCTCGTTCCGGGGCAACGACGTGGTGCGCGAAGCTATGCACACGGCCTTCCTTTACCACGCCATCCGGGCCGGCCTGGACATGGGCATCGTGAACCCCGGCCAGCTCGGCGTGTACGACAAAATCGCGCCCGACCTGCTGGAGCTGGCCGAAGACGTGCTCCTCAACCGCCGCGACGACGCCACTGAGCGCCTCGTGGAATTCGCCGACACCGTTAAGCAAAAGGACAAGGCCGAAGTGGTGGCCGACGAGTGGCGCAGCCTCCCCGTGTGGGACCGCCTGCAACACGCCCTGGTGAAAGGCATTACCGAATTCATTGATGAGGATACTGAGGAGGTGCGCCAGCAGGTCGGGCGGCCCCTGGAGGTCATCGAAGGCCCGCTGATGGCCGGTATGAACGTGGTAGGCGACCTGTTCGGAGCCGGCAAGATGTTCCTGCCGCAGGTCGTGAAATCGGCCCGCGTGATGAAGAAGGCCGTGGCCTACCTCGAACCCTATCTGCTGGCCGATAAGCAGGGCTCGGAACGCCAGACGGCCGGCAAAATCCTGATGGCCACCGTGAAAGGCGACGTGCACGACATCGGCAAGAACATCGTGGGCGTGGTGCTGGCCTGCAACAATTTCGACATCGTGGACCTCGGCGTGATGGTGCCGCTCGAAAAGATTCTCGACGAAGCCCAGAAGCAGCAAGTCGATGTAATTGGCCTTTCCGGCCTCATCACGCCCTCGCTCGATGAGATGGTGTACGTGGCCCAGGCCATGGAAAAGCGCGGCCTGAAAATCCCCCTGCTCATCGGTGGGGCCACCACCTCACGCTTGCATACGGCCGTCAAAATCGCGCCGTCCTATAGCGGCCCGGTGGTGCACGTGAACGATGCCTCGCGCTCGGTGGGCGTGGCCGCCGGCCTGCTCGGCTCGGGCGAGCGCGCCTACGCCCAAACCGTAGCCGACGACTACAACGCCCTGCGCGCCGACTACGCCAGCCGCCAGCGCGACAAAAGCTACCTGACCATTGAGGCGGCCCGCGCCAACGGCGTGCAGTCGAACTGGAACACGGTGTCCATCACCAAGCCCACCTTTCTCGGCACCAAAGTACTGGAAGACTACGACCTCGCCGAGCTGGCCCAGTACATCGACTGGACGCCTTTCTTCTACACCTGGGAGTTGAAAGCCGCCTACCCGCGCATTCTCACCGACGAAAAGCTGGGCGAGGCCGCCACCAGGCTCTTTGCCGATGCTCAGGCTATGCTCACGCGCATTATTGAGGGCAAGCTGCTCACGGCCCGCGCCGTACTGGGTTTCTGGCCCGCGAATACCAAGGACCACGACACCATCGAAATCTACGCCGACGATACCCGTGAGAGCGTGGCTACCGAGTTTTTCACGCTACGCCAGCAGGGCGAGAAAGGCCCGAAAATCCCCAACATTGCCTTCTCCGATTTCCTGGCCCCGAAGGAAAGCGGCCGGGCCGACTACCTGGGCGGCTTTGCCGTCACGGCCGGTATCGGAATTGAAAAGCTGATTGAACAGTACGACGCCGACCACGACGACTACTCCAGCATCATGGTGAAGGCCCTGGCCGACCGCCTGGCCGAGGCCTTCGCCGAGCGCCTGCACGAGCGAGTGCGGCGCGAGTTCTGGGCCTACGCCCCCGACGAGCACCTCACCAACGAGGACCTGGTGCAGGAGAAATACCGCGGCGTGCGCCCCGCCCCCGGCTACCCCGGCTGCCCCGACCACACCGAAAAAATCACCCTCTTCCAACTGCTCGACGCCGAGGGCAAAACCGGCATCACCCTCACCGAAAACCTGGCCATGTACCCGGCCTCGTCGGTGAGCGGCATGTACTACGCCCACCCGGATTCGCGCTACTTCGGCCTCGGCCGGATTGGCGTCGACCAGGTGGCCGACATCGCCCAACGCAAGCACATGCCGCTGCCCGAGCTGGAGCGCTGGCTGATGCCCAACCTGAACTATGAGCCTAAGTACCGCGGACTCTGCGCGTCCGCGAGTCCAGGCCCGACCCGAGAAAGAAACTATCGCC
>JANNDE010000656.1:0-1258 GCA_031387395.1 Hymenobacter sp. | reverse complement strand
GTCGCCGACGACGGCCTGGAGGAACAGGTTGGCCGTAGGGCAGTGGGCGATCACGCTCTCTGAGGCGGCGAGCACGCGTCGCTCTGCGGCCGAGAGCCAGATGCCGTGCCCGAGGATGGTGCGCGTCCCGAGCAGCCCCGCGCGCCGGTAGACCTCGACGTACCCGAGGCCGCCGTGCAGCTTCGGTACAAAGTTGGCAATGGCCGGGCGCATCACGCCGGGTACTGGCTTCACGCTGAACATGGCCCCCACGAGCATAGCGCCCGTGTTGCCGGCCGAGCAGAACGCCTCGACTTTGCCCTCGTGCAGCATACGGTAGCCGACAGCAATGCTGGAATCCTGCTTTTGCTGGTAGGCTTTGGCCGGATGTTCACCCATAGCAATGATCTGGGTGGCGGGCGCTACCTCCAGTGTAGCAGCCGCTTCGCCGTGCTGCTCCAGCAGCGGCCGAATGGCCTCTTCCTGGCCGATGAGCACAATCTGGGCCTTGCCAGCCAGCTGCTGCGCAGCCAGCACGGCCCCATCGACAGCTGCCTGGGGGGCGAAATCGCCCCCCATAGCGTCCAGGGCTATCTTCATGTATGGCGTATCAAAGATGAGTCTGGGAGAGATGCCCGAAGTACTGACCCGGGCCCTGGTTTGCACCTGCTTCGGGCAAAGCCAGGGCCACTAAAAGGCAGTACGCGAGAAAAGCGGCGACGCGACTATTCCTCGTCGTTGTCGGAGGCAGCGGCCGGTGCGGCTACGGGCGCATAGTTCTTGATGGCTACTTTGCCGTGCAGGTACAGGTCGCCGTCCACTACATAGGCCTTATGGCGCAGGTGCAGGTCGCCGGTAGTGGCGCAGAGCGTTACGGCTTTCGGGGTCAGTTTGTCGTGCGAGCGACGTTTGTTGCGCTTGGCGGAGGAGGTCCGCCGTTTAGGATGAGCCATGGGGAAACAATGAAAAATTAAAAAGTAAAACAGAGATTAATGCGCTAACTCTTGACTACGACAAACGCTTTGATGATTTCCTTACATACGATTACCCTTCATTTGTAAGCAGATCGCCATTACCGAAAGTGGATTCGTTCAAATTGGCAACGCGTAATTTTTATTCAACCGTGAAAAATAATTATTTTGATGCGTATATCACTTATACCATTGCATCATTACAGGAAAAAACCAGAATGAGTGAGAAAAAGTTGTTTGTAGAACGTGTTGAAAAAGTTCATGTATTCGGGATTGTTATACAAGATGGGTTTTTCGTTGATGTATTC
>JANNDE010000651.1:0-7965 GCA_031387395.1 Hymenobacter sp. | reverse complement strand
CAGCCGCTCAATCTGGTTGCGCTGGGCGCTGATTTCGGCATTCTGCCCTTCCAGCACCCGCCGGATGCGGCGGTTGAGGCGCGAGGAGCGCCAGGCCAGCGCTCCCAGCAGCATCGCCACCAGCAAGCTGCCAAGTAGCAGTAGCATGGTGGTTTTCTGGTTGGCAAACCGGCGCAGGTCGGCCTGCAGCTGCAGCTGCTGCTGCTGAATGTCCCGCCGCTGCTGGTCCAGCAGCTCGGTCTGGGGGCGCATGGTGCCCACGTTGGTCGAGTCGATAACCATCGTGCCCAGTACATTTTCCTTCGAATAGGGCTCGTGGCGCAGGATATGCAGGGCCGTCCGGATGGCCTCCTCGCCGCCGGTGGGGTAGAGCAGCGTGGCTTTCAGCGCCCCGTCCTCCACCATTTGCAGGCCGTTGGCGGGTCCCGGGAGGCCATCGACGCCAATAATGCGGATGTGGGGCACCCGGCCCAGCTGCCGCGCTACCTGGTACGCGGCTTGGCCCATCGGGTCGTTGTGGGCAAAAATGACATTCACATCGGGGTGGGCGCGCAACACCGCCGGCAGGCGCGCCAGCACCGAAGCGGGCTGCCAGTCGCCTTCTAGTTTGGCCACCAGGCTCACCCCAGGGTACGCCGCGAGGCTTTCCCGAAAGCCCAGGTCGCGCTCGGTAGCCGGCGAGGAGCCCGGCCGGCCCAGCACTTCCAGCACCTGGCCGCGGCCGTGCAGCAGCTGCGCCGCATAGTGGCCGGCCGTGCGGCCTACTTCGCGGTTGTTGCCGCCCACATAAGCCGTGTAGAGGCGCGAGGTGGTGCGCCGGTCCAGTATCACCACCGGAATACCCTGGTTGTAAGCCGTCTCCGCCAGGTCGGTCAGCGGGCCCGACTGGTTGGGCGAAATCAGGAGCAAGTCCACCTTCTGGCGAATCAGCTCCCGCACCTGCTGCCGCTGCAAGGCGCTGCTGTTGCGGGCGTCCAGCATCTCGAACCGGACGTTGGGATGGAAGCTGAGCTCCTTCTGCATGCCCGCCAGCATGGCCTGCCGCCAGGCATCGTTGGTGGCGCACTGCGAAAAGCCAATGCGGTACACCGGCTCCTGCTTGTCGGGCGCGCAGGCGCTCAGCACGACCACAAAGCTGCCTGCCAACCAGCGCCACGCTCCAATAAGTCTGAGAAAGGCCACTGATTGATAGTGTGTTAGGCAAGCTGAAGGATTACTGCCATCGGGGGGGCGTTATCGGCCCCGGTAGATTTATCCACAATGTTAACGCTTTTGGGTTTTACGCGCTTCCAGCCTCAGTAGGACTAATTATTAGTATAAATCGCTGACTATTAGCGAAAAATGTTCGGCTGAAGTCTTGCCGGAGGCGAATGCAACACGACAACGCCCGGGCCGCAGCACGCTACTGCCCGCTGGCCCGGCCTTCGCCTCCCCCGGAGAAGCCCGCTTGGAAATGACCCATTACCTCGACCCCTACTCCACCCACTACCGCCGCCACTTTGCTCTGGGCTACCGCGCGCCGCATCAATTTGAACAGGACCTGAAAACCAACCTATCTTAGCTCACTGTTCGCTTTTACTGGACCCCCCCAATATCGTAACTCCGGCATCTAAAGCGTAGACGCATTGCAGCAGGCTGAAGTTGATAGAGCGGTGGGGAAAAGAGAAAGCCCCAGTTGTTGGACACAACCGGGGCTCTTTTAGGACAAGCAGCAGAAGAACGGCTACGACGGCTATGCTATTCTCATCTGGGTTTCGGACAGCCAATCAGCGGCTAGGTCGAGCAGATAGGGAGGCATCAGGTTGGCTTTGCGAGCCCCCCACTTGGGGTTGGCAGTACCTCCCCAATTGCTGATGGCATTAGGCAATTCGGCAGCGGTAGATACCTCACGTTCGTGAAACAGATAGTCAACCGTAGCCAGCAGTTCCATGCCTAGCGGTGACTCAAAGCCTTCAATTACCTGCTTGAGACGTTCCAAACGCTGCTTGTGCGCTGGCGAGAAGTTGGCTTCAGCGTATGCCTCTACGGCAGGCATCTTCTCTGCTATCAGCATCAGTTCCTCATCGCGACGCACCTCCTTGTGTTTCATACCGCGCAGATATACCCCGTCCAGGCCATCCAGCAGAAAACGGAGGTTTTGCGCGAATGGGCCGTAGGGTGCCTTCTTCACCTGCAGGCGCAAACTCTTCTCGCCCAAGCGGTGCAAGAAATAGCCCAGCTTGTTCACCTCCACCATCGTTAGGCTGAACCCCAGCACGCTATACGCCTGCATGGCAAGCAGCATCATGGCGCGGGCTTCAGTGAGCGCTTCCGATTTATTGATAGGAACTTCGGGCACGAAGTCGGTGGGAGGGTACAGATGAACTGTTACTTCGCCTTCTAACTCACGCAATGAATCTTCAATTACCGGACGCACATCGTCCCAGTCGAGGCCGCCGTTGCCACAACCCAATGGCGGTAGTGCCACCGATTGAATTCCTTTTTCGCGTAGTACAGCCTTCAAAGATTCTATCCCAGTGGTGATATACTCCATCCGGGACGCCTCTTTCCAGTGGCGCTTGGTGGGAAAGTTGATGATGTAGCGCGGGCCAAAGGCTTCGCCGGTTTCGGTCACGAACATCTCACCTACCCGGACACGCCCGTCTTTACAAGCCTGGCGATAAAGCTTGTAGTTCAATTCATACGCCTGCCGAAACTGCAAAGCAAGCCCCTTGCCCATAACGCCCTCGGTATTCACCGTATTGACGAGGGCATCGACGGGGGCCAGGAGCAGGTTTCCTTGTGTTAGAAGCATGAGGTAGTTTTCGGATTGCAAAATACGGGAATTATCCGCGAACAGCTCGTTAGTAATACCAGTTGGGTAACACATGAATGCTGAAATTTAGTCCCGCTGCTGCCAATTGCGGGGCTACCCAGTTAGCCATTTGTTGGTCGTACACCACCACAGCGACAATGGCATCCACGGGTACGTATTGATGAATGAGAAACTCGGCTTGCTTGCGGCGCTGCCGGTCATTGTCATCCTCTGTGCGGTTCCATTGCTTGGCCGGTATTACGTCCCAGTCTAGTTTATCTAGGTCGTTGGGTTGGTCAAAGTAATTACTGTAACGTGCGTAGGCGTGACCATTTGTGAATGCAAAGGGTAGTCCAAGTGCCTGTACTTGGCTCATCTCACTGCATAAATAGATGATTTCGCGCTGTGGAAGTTTAGGCACGTTACGGCCCGTAATGATATTTAACAACATTACCGAATGTCGGCCTAAGTAAAAAGGCACATAATCATTCAGTACACCCCTCGGACCTGCCTTTACAGGCCAAATGCCCCGACTACTAATCAAATCAGAATTTCCGATACCTATCGCTCCTTTCGGTGCCTCCGGGTGGTTAGCGCAGAACATTCCTCGCTGCACGATGTCGGGCAGATTCATATAGTGCGTGATACGGTAGAGAACTACGCGCGAGGGAACAGTGCCAGGCATTGTGACAAGAAAGATAGAGAATGTGCTACAGTTCAGCCAGCAGCCCGGCAAACGTACCTAGGCGCTGCGCGCCGGCCACTTCCAGCTTGTCGAACACCATGTAGTACTTGTAGCTGGGGCCGGCGGCCGTGGCCCAGGCCGTGCCCAGCTTGCGCTTATAGGCGCTGTCCTCGTTGTTGCGGTCGTCGCCCTTGCTTTCGATGAGCAGGGTTTTGCCGCTGGCGGTGCGGGCGATGAAGTCGGGGTAGTGGTTGGCCAGGGGGCCGTTGAGGCGGAAGCCGGCCGCCGCGTTGGGCGGGTTGCGGGTCCACCATACGACGGTGTCAGCGTCGTCCAACAGTTGCATCAGCTCGCGCTCGGGGCCGTTGCCGTCCTGCTCCTGGGTGTAGAGGGAGTGGGGCAGCGGCAGGGCGGGCACCAGGGCCACGCGCCGGGCGGGCAGCGCGTAGGTGGGGGCCGTGCGCAGCTTGCCAGTGTCGAGCTGGCGGTCGAATACCTTCACGGCGTGGGCCTGGGTGAAGCCCTCGATGGCTTCACGCACCACCTGGGCGTAGCGGGCGGGCTGCTGGAAGGCGTCGCGCAATTGCTCCACGTCGAAGTCGAGCAGGAGCTTGTCGATATAGGCCCGCACCTCGCCGTCGTTGACGGGGCGCAGGCTGCGCCCGATGCTTTTGAAAACCTCGTTCACCGCATCCTGCCGCTGCCGCTCGGGCGAGGCCTGCTTGAAGTAGGCCATGAGCGGCTCCTTGAGCTGGGCGTCGGCTTTGCGCACGGTAGGGGTATAGGAATGGTCGGCGTTTTCTTCCAGGTCCACTTGGCGCCAGGCTTCGGCGGCCTGGCGGAAGTCGAGGGCTGTGCTTTGCTTGCTCAGGTCGAAGCCCTTGAGCAGGTGCTCCTTGCTGAGCGCCATCTCGGCGCCGAACAGCCCGCCGGGGCCGTCGACCACGAACACGGGCAGGCGCAGGGCCTGGGCTTCGGCGGCCACGGCCGGCCGCATGGGGTAGGTGTGCGCTTGGTGGGCCACGGGGCTGGGGTCGGTGCTAGGGTCTTGGGTGGCAGTGGCGGCAATGGCTTCGGCTTCGGCGGCGGCGAGCAGGGCGGCGGCTTCGATTTCCTGCACGGCGGCGTTGGGCGACGGCGGGGCGGGGTCACCCGGCCCCGTCACCCCACCCCCCGGCCCCCTCCCCGGTGGGGAGGGGGTGACGGACGACTCCGCGCCGGCATCGGCTGGCTCCCCTTCCCCGCCGGGGCGGGGGCCGGGGGGTGGGGTCAACACGAAGCGGTCCACATCCAGCTCCCCGCCTCCAAACGCCAGCGTGCCCTGCCCGCCGCTCGGCACCACGTCCACCATTTCCACGGCCTCTATCGCCCGGTGGTCGGCGGCCGTGTAGCCGGCCAGCTTGAGGCCCTGCACGATGTTGGCCAGCGTGGCCTGAAACTGGGCCGAAGCCGTGAGCACGTACGAGCAGTTCAGTAAGCGCTCGGGGTGGGGGGTGGCGTGGGGCTGGCGCAGCACCCGGCCCAGCAATTGCTCTACCTGCACGGGGCTGTTGCGGTTGGCCAGCGAGGCCAGGATGTAGGCAAATGAGCAGTCCCAGCCTTCGGCCAGGGCATTCACCGTGATGATGTAGCGCACCGGGCACTTAGGCGAGAGCAAATCCACGCCGGCCAGCTCGTCTTTGCCGCTCACCTTGATTTTGATGTACTCGGCCGGCACGCCCAGCTTCAGCAAGTCATTCTTCACCTTGTCGTAGTCTTGGGCCTCGTGGCCGGTGCGGGCCTCGGCTTGCAGCAGCACAATGGGGCGCACGGCGTAGGTGCCGGTGCGACGCTGGGCCGCTTTGGCCACGTCTTCCAGCCGCTTCTGCAGCGCCACGGCGGCGCTTAGCACGTCTTCCTTGCGGTGGTGGTTGTGCACCAGCACGGGCAGCTTCACCATGTGCTCCAGCTTCAGGGCCTGGGCGCTCACCAGGCTCAGCAGGTTGGAGCTGGGGCGCGGGGTGGCCGTGAGCTCCAGCACAAAGCGGGGACCCAGGCCGATGAGCAGCTTGTCGCTGAGCGTGGTCTTGGCGTGGTGGCTTTCGTCTACCACCACCACCGGGGCCAGCGTGCGCAACACATTAAAGGTGGCCGTGGCGTCGGTGGGCGTGCCGTCGGGGCGCAGCACGGGGGGCAGCATGCGGCCCGCGAAGGCGGCCACGAAGGGCAGGTGGTTGGAGTTCTCGTCGTAGGCCTTGCGGTTGTCGGGGTTGGCGGTTTTCAGGCTGTCGAGGCTGAGCACGGCCACGGTCAGCTGCTCGCCGCGCCCGGCGGCCAGCAGGCCCCGGCCCTGGGCCAGCTCGTCCTTGTCAATCACCTCCACCCGGCTGCCGAACGCCGCGTTCAGGGCCTGCCGGTAGGGGTGGGCGGGGTTGCGCAGGTCGCGCAGGGTCTGGTCGCGGATTACCAGCGAGGGCACCAGCCACACCGCCAGCCGGGGCGTGCCGGCCGGGGCCTCGCCCAGCAGGGCGGCTAGGGCGTGGCAGGCCAGGTAGGTTTTGCCGCCCCCGGTGGGCACCTTGATGGTGACCTGCGGCACCCGGGCCAGCTCCTTCAAGGTCTGGTAGGGCTGCACGGCGCGCTCCTGGGCGGGGGCAGCCACGTCGAGCGGCCACACGGGGTGCGTGTGCCAGAAGGCGGCAAAGGCGGCGCCGGGGGCCTGGCGGCCCTCATCAAGCAACGCCACATAGCGGCGGAGGTCTGCGAGAACGGACTGTTGGTAGGGCTTGAGCTGCATAGGAATGGAAATGAGGCAACGATGCGGCCGGCTCACCTCACCCCCCCAGCCCCCCTCTCCCGCGGAGAGGGGGGAGCCTGATGCCATTTGTACGGAGTCGTCAGGCTCCCCCCTCTCCGCGGGAGAGGGGGGCTGGGGGGGTGAGGTGACGGGGCCGGGCAACAAAGCGAACGGCTACAGCCGCCCGATGTCGCGCGGGATTTTCTTATACACCACGTTGTGCGCGGCCAGCCAGTCTTCGGCTACTTCGCAGGCATCGGCGAATACTACGTAGCGGGGGGCGGGCACTTGCAGGCGGCCCAGCCAGGCGGTGTCGAGGGTGCTGGGGTGGGCGGGGTGGTAGTCGAAGTAGAGGCGGGTACCGTCGGGGGTGGTGCCGAGGTAGGCGGGGTGGTCGGCCGGGGCATCGGGCGCGACGGGCAGGAGTTGGGTGCCGGTTTCCTGCCACCACACGTACTGACGCAGCGCGACGGGCGGGGCCGCTGGCGAGAGCAGGCCCGTGGCCGCCTCAAACAAGGGCGCGCCCAGCTCCCCAAACGCGAAGCGCCCGCCCAGGCCCGGCACCGTGCCGTAGCCGGCCAGCACCCGCCGCGCCCGCTCGGCCGTGAGCGTGTCGGCGTAGTCCTCTACCTCCACCAGCAGGCACTGCCGCCGCCCCCCGTCGCGGGCGTTGAGCTTGGCCACCGCGTGCAGCGTCGTGCCCGACCCGGCAAAGCTGTCAAGAATGATGCTGTCGGGGTCGGTGGCGAGTTCGAGCACTCGCTCGATTAAAGTGCTGGGCTTTGGTGTGGCGAAATTCTCCACGTCGGGCAGTATTTTGTTGATTTCTTTCTTTGCATCCTGCGTGTGTCCGACTTCGTCGTATGTCCAGATAGTTTGCGGCACAATGCCCTGCTTTATTTCCGAGAGGAAACGTTTTAACCTTGGGACATTCCCCCCGTCTTTTCCCCACCAAATGCGGTTGTCTGCGTCAAGAATTTCAAGGTTTGGCTTGGAGTAGCGCCAGTACGAGCCTTTGGGTGGCCCGTCGATAATTCTGCCCGATGGAGTTGTAATAGGATAGAGCCCGGCGCTGTAAGGATTGCGGGCCGCCAAGTCACCAGAGGTCCAGGGGCCTCTGGGGTCGTCGTCGGGGTTGCTATACCGGTCGTCTTGCGTGCTGGAACGCGGTAGGGGATTGATGACCCACTGCTCTTTTTGCTTAGCATAACAGAGGATGAACTCGTGATTGGCCGACATATACTTGGCCGAGTTCTTGGGCGAGAACATCTTCTGCCAGATAACCGTGTCCACGAAGTTATTTCCCCCAAACACCTCGTCCATCACGCAGCGCAGGTGGGCCACCTCGTTGTCGTCGATGGAGATGAAGATGGCCCCGTCCTCGGCCAGCAGCTTGTGCAGCAGGTGCAGGCGGGGATACATCATGCAGAGCCACTTGTCGTGGCGGGAGAGGTCTTCGGCCTCCTTGCCCACGGTGCGGTGCAGCCAGGCGGTCAGGCGTGGGTCGCTCACGTTGTCGTTGTAGGCCCAGCCCTCGTTGCCGGTGTTGTAGGGCGGGTCGATGTAGATGCACTTCACGCGGCCCGCGAACTCGGGCAGCAGGCTCTTGAGGGCCTCCAGGTTGTCGCCGTGAATGATGCGGTGGGCCGGGGCATCTGGGGCCGCGCCGGGGGCCTCAAAGGTGGCGGTGGGCACGAAGGGGCGGTAGGG
>JANNDE010000639.1:0-2473 GCA_031387395.1 Hymenobacter sp. | reverse complement strand
TGAACGTGCCCGTGCGCGAGGGCCCGCCCGCAGCGTGGTTCCAGTCGAGCAGCGGCCGGGTGTGCACGAAGGTGGGCACGCTGGCCGGCACCGGCTGGGCCGCGTTGCAGGGGTTGGCAAAGGCGGCCGTGCCGCTGGGCGTGGCCTGCTTGAGGAGGTTGCGGAAGTAGAAATACGGCTGGTTGCACCCCGCCGTGCCGTTGAGGGGGTTGGAGGCGTCGAAGTTTTCCGAGTTCAGGTTGATGAAGATGTCGTGCGTGGTCAGGCCCTCATACAGCGGCCAGCCCATGTTCTGGCGGGGCCGGTCCACCACGTCGATTTCCTCCCAGGTCGAGGCCCCCACGTCGCCGACGTAGAGCACGCCGGGGTTGCCGGCGGTTGGGTCGGGGTTGCCCGTGCCCGGCCGCACGCTCATCCGGAACGGGCTGCGAAAGCCCATGGCCCACACCCGCGAGCGCGGGGCCGACGGGTTAGCGGCGTCGTAGAACGGGTTGCTGGGCACGCCCGCGCCGGTGGCCGGGTCGAGGCGCAGGATTTTGCCGCTCAGGCAATCCAGCAGTTGGGCCCGCAAGGCCCCCACATCTTCTTTGGGCCGAATAATGCCATCGGCCAGGGCCTGGGCAAAGTACGTGAGCGGGTAGCTGCCATCATCCTGCGAAGGATAAGCCCCGTCGCCGGTCGATACCAGCAGCGTGCCATCGGCCCCAATCACCAGCGAGCCCACGCAGTGCCCGGTGAACGTGCACGGAATACCGGTGGACTTGGTGGCCCCGAGCAGGATTTTGCGGCTGGCCGGACTCACGGTGTAGCCCGTGCCGGCCGGCGTGGCCGTGTAGCGCGTCACCCGCCCGATGGTGGCGCTGTAGTAGTCGTTGGTGGTGGCGCTGTAGGCAGCTGTGCCGAAATTGATGAGGTAGTGCCGGTCCACCACGTACAGCAGGTACAGGTAGCCGTTGCTGTCGAAATTGGGGTCGAGGGCGAGGCCCAGCAGGCCGTGGTCTTCCCAGCCCCCCACCTCGCCCGAAATGTCGAGCACGAGCTGGCGCTGGCCATTCACCACCACCCACACCTTGCCCGGCCGCTCCCACACAAACATTTTGCCGCTACTAGTGAAGGTGAGCCCCACCGCCTCGTTCCAGCCAGTGGATACGACGGTGGAGGTGAAGCCCGTGGGCGGGGTCTGGGCCTGCACCTGCTGGCTGCCCAGCAGCAGCAAAGCGCAAAAGATGGCGGCTAAAGCATTTTTCATGGCGAAACAGGTGCGTAAGCATCGGCAAGGGGTGGGTTTAAGTGAAAAACAGGTTTTGTCGGTTGTCGCCGCTGTGTCGGGCCGCTGCCCGGCCGCGGCCCTAATCCTTATCCGTCAGGAAGCGGTAGATTTTGGTGAGCGGGTCGCCCAGAAAGGCGCGCACGCTGGTATCGCGCAGCGCGAAACGCACGTCATTGGGCCGGCGCGGCCGGCGGCCAAAACGGTGCCTGAGGTAGTTGGCAAACGGGATGTAGCGGCCCTCCCGGAACGGGGCCGGGGCCACCGGCCGCCCGGCCGCCACCTGGCAGGCCAGCACCGGGAAGTTCACGCCCGCCGCCAGGGCCGAGCCCACCACCGTAAGCCAGAAGCGGGTGTTGATTTCGATGACTCTTATCTGGCCGGTGCGGGTGTCGTAGCGCAGGTCGAGGTGGGCCACGCCGTTCCAGTGCAGGGCCCGCATCAGCGCGTCCACCACGGTCAGCACGGCGTCGTGGTGCACAAACTCGATGGCCTCGGTGGGCGCGTAGGCCTCGGCCGCTGCCACCAGCCCCTTCTGGATGGAGTGGGCTACCAATTGCCCATCGTGGTACAGCACGTTGCAGTCGATGTCGTACCCTTCGATGCAGGTCTGGATGACGTAGCGGCTGCCCACCGGCAGCGCGGCCACGGCCGCCAGCAGCGCCGCCCGCGTGGCGTAGCGCACAATACCCCGCCCCCCGGAGCCCTCAATGGGCTTCAGCAGCACCGGAAACCGAAAATCGTCGAGCTGGGCCGGCAGGTTGTGCCAGATATCGACAATGGTGTCGGGAGCCGGAATGTGGTGCTGCTGCATAAAAGCGCCCAGTAGGCCCTTGTCGGTGGCAATTTCGTAGTAAGCGGCCTCCGGCAGGGGCAGCAGGCGGCAGGCCGTGGCCAGCGCCGCCCGGTGGGCCAGCACGAAGCGCATGCCGGCCACGTCCACGGGCAGCAGCACGTCGGCCTTCGTCCGGCGGGCCGTTTGCTGCGCAAACGCCACGAATTCGACCTCCGACCGGTCGGGAGCCAGCAGGTGGAATTTCCGCACGTAGCCCGAAAACCGGTACGGGCTGAGCGGGTCGCGCGCGAGCAAGTGCACCCGCACCCCGGCCTGCCGGCTCAGGCAAAACAGCACCGCCCCGGTGAGGCGGTAGTCGCCCTCCAGCACCAGCACCGTGAGGGGGGCGGCGGCCGGCGGGGCCAGCGGGC
>JANNDE010000637.1:0-1449 GCA_031387395.1 Hymenobacter sp. | reverse complement strand
CAATTTTTTGGCCCGCCCCGTGAGGTAGAGCTGTAAGCCGCACGCTAATCTCTTTTCCAATCGGGCAGACAGGGTGCCATCCTCGTTGACTTTACTGCCCAGAATCACGGCTACGTCGGCAGATTTTCCCTCGTCAGTCAGCCCGTCTGTCACCGCATAAATGGTGTGGCAGCTAAACCAGGTGATAAGAACAAGAAGGCAGATGTTGAGGTAGTGACGTACTTTCATCGTTGGTGTTTTAGCGCTCGATGCGGCAATTATTTTGCATACGCCAGCCGGTCCTTCACCCGGTTCAGCGGCAGCTCCAGCCAGGCCCAGGAGGCGGCGGCGAGCAGCAGCAGCAGCGGCGTGAGCAGCAGCACGGTGGGCAGCGGGCTGAGCCAGAGCTGGCGGGTGGCAGTAGCTGGGAAAACGTGGTACACGGCCCGCTGGTAGAACACTACCAGCAGCAGGTGGTAGAGGTAGCAGCCGTAGCTGCGCAGGCCCACCCATTGCAGCAGTGGGTGTTGCAGCAGGCGGGCGCTGCCATTGGCGGCCGGCCCGGCCAGCTGCACCGCCCAGTTGAGGGTGACCACCGAGGCCAGCCCGCCGGCCGTGGTGGAAATCAAGAGCCAAACGTCGTGGGCATGTAGCAATTCCAGTAAGCCCCACAGGGCAGCCCAGGCAGCCCAGGCCAGCAGCACCCAGCGGCCGCGCGCCAGGCGGCGCACCCAGGGCTGGGTCTCGATGAGGCGCAGCACGCCGCCGAGGGCAAACATGTCGAGGCAGGCGGGCAGGAGCACGAAGGTGAGCGTGGGCGTAACGTGCAGGCTCCACCAGACGCGGAAAAGCACGCTGGCGGCTACCACGGCCAGCAGCGCGCCCACGCGGCGGCCCAGCAGGCCCAGCAGCAGCGGCCACAACAGGTAAAACTGCTCATCGACGGCCATGGTCCAGTAGTGACCCACGCCCTCGCCCCAGTGGCCCAGGTGGTAGAATAACAGGTTGGAAACCGGCAGGATGAACCAGCCCGGATACTCCCGCAGCGTGGCCAGGGGCAGCAGCGCCCCCAGCGCCAGGGCTAGGTAGTAGGGCGGCAGAATGCGCAGCATGCGCCGCTGGTAGAACGTGCCCAGCCGCCGTCCCCACGGCCCGGGTGCCCCGGGGTACACCTGCTGCTTCCAGACGATGCCGGAAATCAGGTAGCCGCTGAGCACGAAGAACGGGATGCGGCCCATCTCGCCGAGGGGGAATCCCGGCAGCGTCCAGTGGGCCAGCACCACCAGCCACACGCAGATGGCCCGGATGCCGTTGAGGCCGGGGCGGTAGGCGAGGGGCGCGGGGGCGGCGGTGGGCAGCATGAATGGGGATTGGCCGGATGGAGCGGAACGATAAAAGAACGTCATGCAGCGCGCAGCGAAGCATCTTTACCGCTCAATGCAATCCAACTGCCAGGATTACTTACTGCGG
>JANNDE010000621.1:0-2808 GCA_031387395.1 Hymenobacter sp. | reverse complement strand
GCTCGGTGCTGAAAGTGGCCCAGATGCTGGCCATGGAGAAAAATATGCTGCCCACGGCCTACGCCGACCAGTTTGCCAAAGCCCAGTATTCGACTCCGCCCCTCTCCGGCCCGCTGGTGACCAAGGCGTTCCGCGATGCTTTCGGAAAATCCCCCTACCAGCTGTTCGACGAGTTTGAGCCCGAGGCGCGGCAGGCGGCCAGCATTGGGCAGGTGCACTTTGCGCGCAAGGACGGGAAGGAGCTGGCCGTGAAGGTGCAGTACCCCGGCGTGGCCGACAGCATCAAGTCGGATATCCGGCTGGTGAAGCCCATCGCCCTGCGCGTGATGGGCCTGAACGAAGCCCAGGTACGGCCTTATCTGGAGGAAGTCGAAACCCGCCTGCTCGAAGAAACCGACTACAAGCTGGAGCTGCGGCGCGGCCAGGAAATCGCGGCCAAATGCCAGGCGTTGAATCATCTGGAGTTTCCGGCGTACTACCCCGAGTTTTCCACGGCCCGCATTCTGACCATGGACTGGCTCCCCGGCCAGCACCTCAAGGAGTTTCTGGCTACCAACCCCACGCAGGAAATTCGCAACCAGATTGGCCAGGCGCTGTGGGACTTCTACCAGTTCCAGTTCAACGAGCTGCACCAGCTGCACGCCGACCCGCACCCCGGCAACTTCCTGATGCGGGCCGACCACGGCGGCACCCTCGGCGTGCTCGATTTTGGCTGCGTGAAAGACGTGCCGATGGACGTGTACCAGTTATTCCGGGACCTGCTGGCCCCCGAAACCTTCGCCGACGAAGCCCGCCTCGCTGCCCTGCTCGCCCAGGCCGGCGTGCTGCGGCCCACCGATGCGCCGGCCATGCGCGCCCTCTACCTGCGCACCATGCGGGTGTCGCTGGAGCTGGTGGGCCGCCCCTTCCGCCAGCCCATCTTCGATTTCGGCGACCCCGCCTACATGGCCTCCCTCTACGCCCTCGGCGACGACCTGATGGCCGACCCCGAGCTGCGCAAGCAGCGCGAGCCCCGCGGCTCCGAGCATTTTATCTACCTGAACCGGACTTACGTGGGCCTGTTCGCCCTGCTCACGGAGCTGGGCGCGGCGGTTGAAACCGGAATAGATGTATCCACATCAAAACAAAACCTTGGGTAAGTTTCTTGAGACACGCACCAGCGCCATTGGATGCGCTGGTGCGTTTTTTCATTTCTCATTCCGCTTATTTCCATGTTCACCAAAAAGCTATTTACGCTCGGCGCGGCCCTTCTGAGCCTCTCGTTCTCCGCTTCGGCCCAAAAAATGGCCAGCTGCTGCGCCCGCCCGGCTGGCAACCTCTCCGCTTCGGCCACCGAGGCCTTCGCTATACTCGCCACCGATAAGGACTTTTCGGGCGGCCACGATGCCCCGCTGCCCTACGAATTCAAAGGCGAAGGGAAAATGGTTGAATTCAAAACCCCCGATGGCAGCACCGGCAAGGGCTTCGAAATCAAAAGTGCCAAGCCCTCGGACAAGTATCTGTTCGTGATTCACGAGTGGTGGGGCCTGAACGACTATATCAAGAAAGAAGCCGCCACCTTCGCCGCCGAAATGCCCGGCGTCAACGTCATCGCCGTTGATTTGTACGATGGTAAAATCGCCACTACACCCGAGGAAGCCGGCAAATACATGGGCGAGGTGAAAACCGAGCGCGCCGTGGCCATTCTCAAAGGCGTGGAAATGTATGCTGGCCCCAAGGCCCAGTTCGCCAGCATCGGCTGGTGCTTCGGCGGTGGCTGGAGCCTACAGGAAGCCCTGCTCGGCGGCAAGCAGACTGTCGGTTGCGTGATGTACTACGGCATGCCCGAGAAGGATGTGGCTAAGCTTAAAACACTGAACTCCGACGTGCTGGGCATCTTCGCCGCTCAGGACAAGTGGATTAACCCCGAGGTAGTGGGCCAGTTCAAGAAGGACATGACTACGGCCGGCAAAAGCGCCACCATCGAGAGCTACGATGCCGACCACGCCTTCGCCAACCCTTCCAACCCCAAGTTCAACAAGGAGTTTGCCGCCAAGGCCCACGGCCAGGCCCTGAACTACCTGCGCGGCCGCTTCAAGCTGAAAGCGTAGTTTTTCATTGCCCACAACAAAAAAGCCTTCCCGATTGGGAAGGCTTTTTTGTGCGCTATTGCTGAGCTGGACTGAGCTGAGCCGGCAACAGCGGCCAACGCAACTGCTGGAGTCTTATGCGGAAGGGAGCAGGACGCGCCGGGCCTGGTTCTCTTTCAGGTCATTGCTTCGGGGCGGGCTGGCCGTATTCCTGCACGGGCTCATACGTCATGCCCAGCTTGGTGTCGCCGGTGATGGTCAGGTCGAGGTTGGCCTTGGTGGCGCTGGGGTTGAGGAGCACGGCCATGGAGCCGGCCGCAAACTTGAGCACGCCCGACTGGCCGGGCTGGAGGGTGACTTTGCCAAACGTGCCGCCGCCCTTAGGCCGCTCCCGGATTTCGACCGGCACTGCGCCCACGTTTTTGGCCGCCACCTTGAACGCGCCCAGCTGGTCGCCCCCAAGAATAAACTGCTTACCCGGCTCAATGAACAGGTTGGAATGGATGGTGCCCGCCAGGACCAGCAGCGGCAGCAGCAGGACCAGGACCAGGACATAAAGACGTGCGGCGACAGAAGGAAAATTTTTCATGAGTCGTTTTTTTTTAGGTCTGTGAAGAATGAAATAATGCTTCAGAATAGCCATTTCCATAGGACTTACGCAAAGGTTTGTTTTTTTAGCCCCAGCGGGGCGGCATATCGGTAGTAAATCCCTGGTAGTAAGAACAAAGCCCCAGCGGGG
>JANNDE010000503.1:0-1102 GCA_031387395.1 Hymenobacter sp. | reverse complement strand
GGCGGCGTTGCGCTTGGCTTGCCAGGCCCAGGCCTCTTGTTCGAGTCGTTGCTGGGTGCCGATACGCTGGTCCAGGCACTGGCGGGCAAGGGCAGCAAATTCGATTTCGGCCATGTTGAGCCAGGAGCCATGCTTGGGCGTGTAGTGGAATTCGCGGGTGTGGCGCAGTTGGCGGGCCGTTTCGACGGGCAGGTGTTCATAAAAAGCCCCGTAGGTGTGGGTGCTGTAGTTGTCTTGCACGAGCTGCATTTTTGCCGCCTCGGGGTAGTGGGTTTGCACGAGCCAGTCCATAAAACGGGCGTAATCGCCCTTGTTTTTGGTCGTGCTCACCTGCGAGTGGCGCTGGCCCGTGTCGAGATTATAGGCCAGCAGCACGTTGCAAACGCCCTTTCGCACGTACTCCTGGTGTTCTTTTTGGGTGGCGTTGGGCTTGGGCGGAATCGGCGTGAGCACGTGGTCGAGCAGCTGACACGGCCGCTCGTCGAAGCAGCGACGCACCCCCCCTGCTTCGGCGGGTGCGCTGTACACGTCGAGCACATCTTCCAGGTTGGCCAGGTACTCGCCCGTGATGGTGCCGATACACCACATCTCTTTTAGCCAGGGCTTGAGTTTGCTTTTTTTAACACCTGGCGAATCGTTTCCTTGGAAACGGCTGGTCCGTAGTCGAGCGAGACGAGGGTTTCGTTGAGCAGCGAGAGCGTCCAGCGGGCCGCGCCGGCCGGCAAATCGCTGCATGCCAGGCTGGTGATGCGCGCTTCCAGGGCGGGTGTCACCTTCGGCGGTTGCCCGCTGCGCGGGCGCTCTTCCAGCGCCTGGGACAGCCCCCCGGCCAGGTAACGGCCCTTGAGGCGGTAGTATTGGGTGGTAGAAATGCCTGCCTCGGCCTGCACGGCGGCCGCCCCTTTGCCGCTGCTCATGGCCAGTAGGGCACGGGCACGCGCGATTTTGCGGCTCTTGTGGGTGCCTTTTTTGACAATTGCCTGCAAGTTGGCGGCATCGGCAGGCGATAGGTTGACGGGTTTGGCGAGGCGGGGCATCAGCAAAAACGAATGGTGTCCACTTGGTACTGTTATAAACGGAATTAAGTTGTCAGACCACTAGT
>JANNDE010000428.1:0-3992 GCA_031387395.1 Hymenobacter sp. | reverse complement strand
ACGGCGACGGGGCGGGCGTAAGGAGCACGAAAGAGCCTAAACGGCGGGAGCGGCGGGGCATCAGTCCGTGTCGGAAACAAAACCGTCTCAAGAACCTGCTATCGAAGCCTTTGTCCATATTTACGACAACCCCTTTGAGCGCCATTCCGGCCCCTATACACCAACAAACAAGCTTTTTGAACTGGCCGAGGATGGCAAATAAATCGTTGTGGTTGCCGGCCACTACGTCGCCCACGAAAATCGGCACTCCCCGCTGGTTCGTAGCATTGACCATGTTGCGAGTACGCGCCTTTTTTCGGCCTTGGTAGGCGACGTCGGACCCCCTTTTTTGGCCGATGTGTGCGTGCCATCGACGTTCAATTGCGTAACCGGTAGTTCCGGTGCGCGGTCGCGCAAGAGCCGTTGAAAAGCGTGTTCGAAAACCCCTGCCGTACGCCATTTATTGAAAAAATAATAGACCAATTCCGCCGAACACGGGTAAACAACACCTTCAATATCAAGAAATAACATGTGCCACTGACAGCCTGATTTCAACTTGTGCTGAAAGCAACTGAACAGGACCAGCGGGTCCACTTTGCTGGCAAAATCCCGTTTGTTCTTGGGGAGAAGGGGCAAAAAGTACTGATTGATTTCTTCCTTTGTCAAACCACAAAGAGCGTCTTTTTTCATAGCCATAGCGTTTATAAACAAGTGGTTATAGTAGAAAAAAGGGGGATCAAAAGTTTAAATCAGTTCTATGTGTAAAGCAGACAGGCCTTTCCTATGTAAACACGAGCTATCGATGATAAATTTAACCACACTGCGCCGCCATAATCTCCCGCCCCAGCCACCACTCCGGCCGGTGGGGTAGCCGCAGCGCCTGCCCCTCGAAGCGGCGCACGCGGTAGTCAGCATCAATCCAGAACAGGTGGCGGTCGAAGGCGCGATGCAGGTTGGGGCACAGCGCCACGCCGTTAGCTTCGCAGACCTTCGGTTGAGTAGGGTCGTCGCGGCTCACGGCTCAGGCCACGATGTGGCAGGCATCAAGCAGCGGCACGGGGCGGCTGCGGGCCGCGCGCAGATGCTGGAAGCGGTAGAAGTGGGCTGGGAGCATGGGCGCGGTAGGACAGTATTGACGGAGTCAAAAACGGTCATACCTCGGCGGCACTCGGCATGACGTCCGGTTTTTATTCCGCTGTCTTTCTCCCCTCCTACCCCCGCATAACCTTTTCCTAACCTCGCCGGTAAGCCAAACGCCATTAGCTTCGCACTTATGAAAACCCTGTATTTATTCCGCCACGCCAAATCCAGCTGGAGCTTTGATGACCTGAGCGACCAGGAACGCCCCCTCAACGACCGCGGCCGCGACGATGCGCCCGCCATGGGCCAGGCCCTGGCCAAGCGCCGCATATGCCCCGATATCGTGGTGAGCTCGCCCGCCGTGCGCGCCATGAGCACGGCCGTGCTGGTGGCCCGCGAGCTGCAATACCCGGCCCACAAAATCAGCGTTGATGCCGGCATCTACGGGGCTGATGTGGACGACTTACTCGCCATCATCCGCGCCCTGCCCAACTCGGCGGCTTCGGCCCTGCTGGTGGGCCACAACCCCACCATCACCGAAACGGCCAATGCCCTTTCGCCCTCGGCCCTGAACGAGATGCCCACCGCCGCCGTGGTGTGCCTGCATTTTGAGTGCGACAAGTGGGAGGACGTGAGCCAGGCGAACGCCGAGTTCTATTTCTACGACTACCCGCGCAACGAAGGCTAAAACCGTTTCGGGCCCAGCGATTGCAGGGGCTGGGTCGCGCCCCGGTAGGGTTCGCCTTGCCGGGGCGTGACCCCGCCCCTGCCCCATTTCGAACCGCTCAAGAGGCATTAGCCAGCCAGCACCCAGAAAAACAGTGCACGAGGAGGCATCGCCGTTGAAATTCTGGTACTTGCTGAACGATGGCCTTTCCCGGAAAGGGGTTGCGCGAAAAAGCCCCGTGCATTTCGCAGAAGACTCTCTTCCGGGAAGCCCGCTTCCTTGGTTGACGTCCTTGCCACTTGGAAAAAATCAATTTCTGTGATACTGCCGCTTCTGCTAAATTTTCAATTGGCGCGAAATATGTTCTCCTGTTATCCTACCGTTTTTCAGCCACTAATCACTTGATAACGCGGCTTTTCGCCTGGCATAACAACCAGCCCGGCGTTTATTTTCTCACGTTCATTCAATTTCAGCCAAAACCTTAATCATTATTTATTTCAAATTATTACCTTGTTTCGCCTAACCCTGGCGCATTTTTAGTACCGGGCCTTTATTCTATTCTCCTTATACCCTCCCACCCGTGTCGATTGAACCAGAACTAGCTGCCCGGTGGGCGGCCACCGACACCGCGCCCGCCACGCGGCCCGCCCGCATCGGCTACGACCACGTGGTGCTGCCCGGCGACTTCCCCGACCCCACCATCACCAAAATCGGCGATACCTACTGGGCCAGCGCCACCTCGGCCGAGTGGGGAGCGGTGTTCCCGATTTTCAGCTCGCAAAACCTGCTCGACTGGGAGCTGGTGGGCCACGTTTTTCCGGAGCGCGCGCCCGAGTGGGCCGGCTCCAGCTTCTGGGCCCCCGAGATTTACCACGAGAATGGCCGCACCTACGTGTACTACACCGCCCGCAAAAAGGGCGGCGTGCTGTGCGTGGCCGTGGCCAGCGCCGACCATCCCGCCGGCCCCTACCTCGACCACGGCCCGCTGGTGGGCCAGGAGGCTGGCTCTATCGACGGCTTCGCGATGCCGGATGAGCACGGCGACCTTTACCTCATCTGGAAGGAAGACGGCAACTCCTGCCACCAGGATACCCCCATCTGGGCACAGCGCCTGAACGAGGCGCGCACCGCTCTCGTGGGCGAAGCCACCGAGCTGTTTGGCAACGACGCCCGCTGGGAGGGGCCGCTGGTGGAAGGCTCGGCCCTGGTGCGCCACGATGGCTGGTTCTACATGTTTTATGCCGGCAACTCGTGCTGCGGCAAGGGCTGCAACTACGCCACCGGCGTAGCCCGCGCGCGCGCCCTGCTGGGGCCCTGGGAAAAGTACGAGCACAACCCCATCCTCGACCGCAACGCTACCTGGAAGTGCCCCGGCCATGGCACGGTGTGCCAGCTCGACGACCGCTGGTTTCTGCTGCACCACGCCTACGCGGCCGAAAGCCACGAGTTTGTGGGCCGCCAGGGCCTGCTGAGCGAATTCACCTGGAACACCGACGGCTGGCCCGAGTTCGTGAACCGCAGCCCCCAGGCCCCGGCCCTCAGCGACATGGGCCGCTTCAACATCGCCGATGAGTTTGCCGGCGACCGCCTGGGCCTGGCGTGGCAGTGGCCGCTGGAGCAGCTGCCGACGGCTGCCGTGCGCAACGGCCAGTTGCACCTCGCCGCCCATGCGTCGCGCCTCGGGGCCGTGGTAGCCCGCCGCACGCACGCCGCCACCTACAAAGCCGCCACCACCCTCGACTTTGCCAGCCTGCCCGTGAACACCTACGCCGGCCTGGCCGCCGTGGGCGACCCCTACAACGCACTGGCGCTGGTGGCCGGCAACGGCCAACTGCACGTGTGGCACCTGCGCAGCGGCAAGCACCAGACGCTGGTGCAGGTCTTCATCGGGCCCTGCGCCACGCTCAGCCTGCGCCTGGAGGTGTGGGGCGGCCAGCGCTACCGCTTCGCCTACAGCACCGACGGCGCCAGCTGGCAGCCCCTGCCCACCGAGGGCTTCAGCCTGAACGGCACCTACCTGCCCCCCTGGGACCGCGGGGTGCGCGTGGCGCTGCTGGCCCAGGGCGAAACGGGCGGCGTGGCCACGTTCAATAATTTTGTAGTGCGCAACCAGCGGTAAGTGAAAGGCGGCGGAAACCGATTAAGCCCCAGGGGGACGACATGTCGGTAGTTGAAAGAGTCATCTAACAACAGAGCCCCAGCGGGGTCCTATCCGGAGGGCGGCACTCGGCTAACAAGTGTCGCCCTCCGGGTAGGACCCCGCTGG
>JANNDE010000415.1:0-3617 GCA_031387395.1 Hymenobacter sp. | reverse complement strand
CCGTGGTGCCGCTGTTCACGCTCAGGTGGTGTTCTTTGGTCGCAGGGTTGGACAGGGCCGCGTTTTTGCCGTGCGGCATGGCCCCAAATACAAACGGCCGGTCCGGGTTGCCATGTTGAAAGCCCACCATCACCTGGTCGTTCACTTCGGGCACGAACGCGAACCCCCGGCTCTTGCTGCCTGCCTCGCCGGCCCCGTAGTGCGGGGTCATCACGCGCAGCCACGGCGTTTTTTGGGCCCCATCCATCCACTGAAGTTGCACCTGCACGCGGCCCAGATTCCGGGGGTCGTTATTGGCCACTACCGTGCCCACCTGGGCTTCGCTCGTGGGCAGGTGCAGGGGCCCCGGCGGCATGGCCTTCACCGCCGCCGGAATGGCCATAAACCGGTTGTAGTAGCCGCGCACATCGCTCACGTTGTGCGTTATTTCTACCACGATGAAGTCGCCCAGCACGCTTTTGCCCAGGGGCGCGGCGTTGATGCGAATCGTGCTGCCCACACACAGGCCCGGCACGTCGGACTGCCCCGTTACGTAGCTGGCCTGGGCCGCGAAAGACTCGCTGTGGTTGGTTGCGAAGCTGGTCAGGTCGCCGCCCGCCAGCGCCCGTCGCAGGCCGGGCTGGGCCAGCGACGTGGGGCTTTCGAAAAGCCCCGCGTCGGTGCCGTACGCGGTTTCAATGCGTTTGTCGTCCAGCGAAAGGTAATCCGTTTGCCGCACGGCTTGCGCCACGGCCCGCGTACCCGAGCGCAGGTCGTGCAGGTTGTGGCCCATTTTCAGGCTGATGGGGGAGGTGCCCGGGGTCGCGGTGAAGAGCAGCTTCTGCCCGTCGTAGTACAGCCAGGCGCCATAATCGTAGGCCAGCCGGCGCAAAAAGTTCCACACCGTTTCGTTGTAGCGCACGCAGTAGGGCAGCACATGGCTGGGGCCGGTCGGCGTCGTGATTTTTTTGTTGCCGGAATAGGTGCTCAGGCACGTTTTAATGATGTCGGTCACGCTCTGGTCGAAGTAGGCCCCAATGCCGGGTACCGTGCCCAGTTTGTACGGCAATCCGTAGCCCCGCACGACCATGCCCGGCAATTCCCAGTTGCTCAAGACGGCTTCGGCTTCGGCAATGATGCCGTCAAATTTTAGCTCGGCCATTGAGGCATCTTCGCCCTTAATCGCCAGGCTGATTTTTTTGCCTATCAGCGGGTTTTGGGTCCCGAAGGCAAAAGGGAAAACCGGACTGGCCGCATTATCGTCGAAGATTAGCTCGAACTCGTGCCACGTGTGCAGCGACTGAACAATCTTCAGGGACTGAAAATGGGCGATGATTGTCCCTTCAATCGAAATAGAGGTTTGTTTGGTGAAGCTGGCCGCCATAATAAACGTCGATTTATACAATTAGGGCTGTTCTCAAGTGGAGCAGGCGGTGTAAATATAAGCGCCTGAACAGAGCGCGCACCAACTCGGGTCGATGTTTTAAATTTCTGCCCCTGGAACAGCCGCAAACAAGCTGCCCGGGCGTAGTCTCCAAATTGTCTGGCAGGGAATCGCTGGCCCCGGTTGAACGAAAATATTTAGCGTGATAGCGCTAATTTTTCGTTGTTTGCGTAGATGAATAGTTGAGCGGGCCAGGCCGAACAGCCCGTGCCGGTGGCCGTGGCGGTCGCCAAAACAATGGGGGCAGTTGGTCTGCGCTGCTTATCGTCTGACCGTGCGGCGGGCTTTGGTCAAAACACTGGCAACGGCAGAAGCGAACGAGCGTTGCTTGGTGCGTCAGCGGACGTTCGCAGGTATTCTGATATCTAGTGAAACACCCAAAAAATGCTATTCGTAAACTGTCGCGTTGCTTGGTCGTTAGGTATTCAATATTTCTGTGTAGTATTTCGAAATCGGCGCGCATGCATCCGCTACTTGGAGAGTCGCAACAAGAATGGGGCAATCAGGTTAGGCGGTTATCGGAAGAGATTTCGTTGGCAGTGGTCGAAATCCGGAATATCCCTGCCGGAAAAACGCCCAGTTATTTGTTTAAAATAGTATTAACCAAAGCGTACTAATTAGTACAAAATGTGCAAAAAATAGTTAATACTAAATATGTCAGCTATTTATGTACGAATACTCTAATTTCTTAAGCTTCTCAAAGCTACCGCTAGACAAAAGTGGAATAGAAGTATAAAAAAGTACTAAAAGAATAGGTGATTTATACTTTCTTATGCTTGCTGTTAGTCAACAACGTGCTGGGTACCGCCAACTGGAAAACCGAGAGCTCACATCGCCCAGACCTGCGTTTGGAAAACTTCGCTCTGCGTCGCGCGGACACCGGGTTTATCTGCTGCGACATGCCTGACGCGGGCCCCCTGACCGTGGGCTTGTTTGTGGGGCGGGCCCAGCACGAGTGGGCCATTCTGAAACGATTCGGCAGGAGCATTACCGGGGCGATTGCCCCGTCGGTGCCTACCCTGAGCCGCTTCAGCGGGCCCCTGTGGGCGTTTCGGACTATTCCTGCCGAATGATTTTCTGGGTGAACACCTGGCCTTCCTGTGTCACCAAACGCAATAAGTAGGTACCCGCAACCAGCTGCTCCAGATTCAGCGGCCCCGCCACGAAGCGGGCATACTCGGCCACCACCCGGCCCACGCAATCCGTGAGCGTGAGCTGGCCCTGCGTGCCCGGAAAATACACCGTGACGTTGCGGCCGCAAGGACTGGGGAAAACACGGACCTGCGCCACGGCCACGGCCGTTTTACTGGCCGGGGCGGTGGCGCAGGCCAGCCCACTCAGCCGCTCGCACAACTGCCGGTCATACAGGCTTTGCGGGGCCACGAAAGTGCCCGTTGATTCCATATAGCCCGGACCGGTGAAGAAGTTGCCGACCTCCGTCACGTTGCCCTTGGTGCCCACCGACCAGTTGACGTGGCCCGGCGGGCTATGCACGGTAGACGTGGCAGAAGTGCAGTTCCAGAGCATGTTCTGCGCGCCGGCCCAACCGTGGCCGGTGCCCGAGGTGCGGCGGTTTTCCAGGTTGAGCAGGCCATTGCACACTAGGTTGTCGTAGAGCGTGCCGGTGGCCCAGCGGTCGTGCGGCCCGGAAGCGTTGCTTGGCTGCGTGGCCGTGCAGCGCACGAAGGCATTCGGGCCCGCCACCCGCGCCACGGTCACGAAATCATGCCGGCCCAGGCGCGTCGAGCAGTCCATCACCAGGTTGCGCTGGCCCGCCAGGCAAAAAGAGTATTTGCGCTCGCCCGCGGTGAGGGCAATGGCGTCGAAGCATTCGGAATGCAGCACGCTGATAAAAGCACTGGTCGCGAGCACGTTCACGGCGGCATACCCGAAGTGGTACACGGCCACGTCCCGCACCCAGCCGTTTTGGGCATTCTCAAAATCCACGCCGTCCCAGCCGTGCTGCTCGTCGGTGGGGCTGCTGTACTCAGAATCGAGCCGTAGGTTTTCGATGCCCACGTTTTCGATGCGGCCGGCCCAGGTATATTTCAGCAGCGTACCGGTGGCGTACGCCGGGTCGATGGGGTCCACCACGGCCGTGGGGCGTAAGCGTGCGCCAAAATATTGACGGCGCACCCTGACAAATCGACCAGAACGCCGTCTATGCCATCCAATGAAGTGCCTGACATCAGGC
>JANNDE010000389.1:0-2005 GCA_031387395.1 Hymenobacter sp. | reverse complement strand
GCCTGATTCGCCATTTCAATTCCACAAGGTCCAATTGAAGCACTAAATCAGCGAGCGCGTGCTGAAGACCCGCGCCAATTTCAATTCCACGAGGTCCAATTGAAGCCCCCATGGTGGGTATTTGCCGGCGGCGCGGTGCTCGATTTCAATTCCACAAGGTCCAATTGAAGCTAACCTGATTAACAACCTGTGCTGCGGCGGCATCAAATTTCAATTCCACAAGGTCCAATTGAAGCTGCCCAAAGTGAAAGAAAAGGCCCCAGCCCCTATATTATTTCAATTCCACAAGGTCCAATTGAAGCTCTGTTAAATCTTCCATGATGTTGCGATTTAAACAGATTTCAATTCCACAAGGTCCAATTGAAGCAATCAAGTGCTCGGCCGGGCGCTGTTTGATGCGCTATTTCAATTCCACAAGGTCCAATTGAAGCCCCGGCCTTCCTGGCCAGCCTGTCAGGCGTATCACTATTTCAATTCCACAAGGTCCAATTGAAGCCCGTGGTAAACTCAAACGTGCCTGCATCCCCCTTTTATTTCAATTCCACAAGGTCCAATTGAAGCGCACCGTGCGCAAGTGCAGGGCGCGGCCCCCACGAATTTCAATTCCACAAGGTCCAATTGAAGCCAGCGGTGCGAGCCGGTGTTACTGTTTGGGTTTCCAATTTCAATTCCACAAGGTCCAATTGAAGCTAATGTCTAGGCTATTATCCAGAAAGTCGTTGCGTAATTTCAATTCCACAAGGTCCAATTGAAGCCCAGGGTGATGGTGGGCGCGCCCACGTTCTGGCCGAATTTCAATTCCACAAGGTCCAATTGAAGCCCGAACTTATTAGCACAATAATAGCCATTTCCAGCTTATGGAGCGGCATTGTACTATGAAAAAAGTATGCCTGAAGTCGTCGGTCGGCAATCCTATGAAAAACCCTGGGTAGCGACGACCTTGCCAATCAAGTAGATACGCCGAAAACGCTTGCTTTGCTCGTCCAAAAAAACTCCTTCCCCGGCATCGACGCTACAGGAAGTTGTTGAGGGGACTGCGTTCGACCCCAACAACCTGCTTTTCCAGCCACTGCTGGGCACGGCTTTTAAAAATCAGGATACTGTCTTCGTCCTCCTGCATGACGGTGCGGGCTTTGGCCAGCAGCTCGGCTAGCTTCACCTCCGAAATTTCGCCTTCAAACACCGAGTTCTGCACCCAGTGCAGGTAGCGGCGGCAAAGCTTGAGCATGCGGCCCACGCGCTGCTGCTTCATATCATACACTAGGATAATATACATGTTTAGTCTTAATTAGTGCTGAGCCAGCGGCCACGCAATCGGTTACCACCAGGCTTTGAATGGCTGGTATTCCTCAATGTTGAGCAGGTGCTTGGTGAGCTTGTAGCATTCGAGCTTGATGAGGTGCTGGTAGCTGACGCTGCGGTTGAGGGTGCGGTGCTGGATGGTTTCTTTCAGGCGCTCCTCGAACACGCGCACGAAGGTTTTACGGGCCGGCTCGCGCAACAGGCAGCCGTCGAAATCCTTAACGAAATCTTTGGGCTGAATTTCCTTCTTGTTGAGCAGCCGGAAGATGGTGCGGTCCACGAGCAGGGGCTTGAAGATTTCGGCCAGGTCGAGGGCCAGCGAGAAGCGGCGCGCGCCCGGCTCGTGCAAAAACGAAATGGTGGGGTTGAGCTGAGTATGATAAATCTGGGAGAGGCAGGCCGCGTAGCAGAGCATGTTGCCGAATGAAATCAGCGCGTTCAACTCGTTTTGGGGCGGCTGGGTGCTGCGCGTGCCAAAGGTGAAGCCGGCCACCGACACCAGCCGCTCGAAGGTGCGGTAATAAGTTTGGCGGATGTTGCCTTCGTAGCCCATCAGCTCGGGTACGGTGATGACGTGGGGCAGAGCGGCCACGTACAGCTCTATTTGGGCAATTTCGGCGGCCACATCGCGGCCCCGGCTCTGGTAGTAGCGCAGGTTTTTGAGTAGGTTGAAGGCCGCGCCCTCCACGAACTTGCGGGCCAG
>JANNDE010000377.1:0-2026 GCA_031387395.1 Hymenobacter sp. | reverse complement strand
GCACATGCTTTAGCTTGTGCATGGCTGCAAGAGGCACCCACGCGGACACAAGTTAAAGCATGTGCTATAAGGCATAACTAGTGGTTAAAAAACCTTATATAGTCGGGTACAATTTAGCGAGTTTGATGCGGGCATCGGCCGTTTTGAATTGCCAGTTGCGCGGTTTCGTTCGCGCATTCTGGCGGTCTTGCCACTGCCCGACTACTTGGCGCACCTGCTCGGGGGTGGTGAAGGGCTGGTCGAGCACCTGTCGGCTGAGGACGGAGCATTCAAGCTCCGCCATGTTCAGCCACGAGCCATGCGCTGGCGTGTGGGTAATGTCCATGCGCCGGACGTAGGCCTGGGCCACGGCAGGCGGAAAATGCGCGTAGAAGAAGCTGCGCTTGTGGGTGCTGAGGTTGTCCATGACCCAATGCACTTTTTTGGCCGCGCGGTAGGTCGTGTCCATCAGGTTCGCCACGAACTGCACCCACGTGGCGGCTTTGTGGTCGGCCTCGACCGTCAAACACCGCCAGCCCCGCAGCGGCTCGGCGGCGACGAAAAGCTCCACCACGCCCCGGCGCACGTACTCCGAATCGCGGCAGCGCTGGCCGGAAGAGGTGGTAAACACTTCGTAATCGAGCAGTTGTTTGGGGGATTCGTCCAGGCACACGACGGGGTAGTCGGCGTCGTAGGGCTGCTCGTAGAGGTCAAGCACCTGTTCCATCTGGCACACGAACGCGGCGCTCTGCTCGGCGGGAATCACCCACTGCTGCGGCCCGTGAAAGGGCTTGAGTTCGTTTTTTTTAGCAACCGCGCCACCATCGTGGTCGAGATGTGCTCGACCACGCGCAGTTCGACCAGCCGGTCGGCCAGCAGTTGGAGCTGCCAGCGGGGCTGTTCGCCGGGGGGGCTCTGGCAGAGCAGGGCCGTCAGATGGGCCTCCACCCGGCCGTCTATCTTTTTGTCCGAGCGCGTTTTACGCGGCTTCGGCTCGAGCATTGACAAGCCCTGTTCGCAAAATTGGCGGCGCACCCGCTCCACCGTTTTGGTGGCGCAGCCCAGCACGGCCGCCAGTTCGGGGGCCGGGCGGCGGCCCGGGTGCTCATCGCTGTTTAACAGAATCTGGATGCGCTGCAGCTTCGGCGAGTGGCTTTTGTACTTCTTTTGCCAACCCTCCAAGGTCTGGCGTTCTTCGGCGGTTAAAAACAGGCGATAAAGTAGCATGGGACATGGGCGTTTCTACAGAAAAGCGCACCAGACCCAATAAGGTTTTTTAACCACTAGGAGCACGCCGTGGCCCGCGCTCGCCGGGCGCTGCAGGACAACCAGCTGGCGCACGCGCGGGCCAAAGACCAGGCCCTGCGCACGCTGGGGCAGGCCGTGGGCCTGTGGTCATGGACGAAGAGCACGTGCCGGACGAGGCGCTGCGGAAGCAGATTTACGCCCAGGTGCCTCGCGAGCAGCTGCAAGCCGCGCTCACCGCCGTGGCCGATTTCGCCCGCCCGGCCCGCCACTCGTACCTGGACTATCTGCTGCCGGTGGCCGCCCGCCTGCATACGCTGCTGGGCAGCCTCTTGCAGCAGGTAGCGTTTGAGCAGGCGTTTGCGGGCGACGACTTCGCCGACGCGCTTACCCTGGTCAACGAGCTGCACACGGGCCAGCGCCGCAAGCTACCCGAGGAGGCCCCTACGGCTTTTATCCCCGCCAGCTGGCGCGCTTTTGTTTTCGACCAAGACGGCCGCGCTCAGCGTGTGCGCTACGGTTTGTGCGTGTTGGCCACGCTGCGCGAGCGGCTGCGGGCGGGCGACGTGGTGGTCAATGCTTCCCGCAAATACGCGTCGCTCGATACCTATTTACTCTCCCCAACCGAATGGGCCCGCCAACGCCCGGACTTGCTGACGCAGCTCGGCAGCGCCCATCGCCTCGACGAGCGCTTGCAAGAAGTCGAAGCACAGCTACCAGTGCTGGAAAGCTTACTTGCTGAGAGCCAGGATATCCGCCTTGACGAGGATGGCGAACTAGTCGTGACCCCGCTGCGGGCGGA
>JANNDE010000296.1:0-26533 GCA_031387395.1 Hymenobacter sp. | reverse complement strand
GTCTGGGCGCGGTCGCCGAGGCTGGCGAAGTGCCAGCGGTTGGCATCGGCCACGCCCAGGCGCTGAGCGTAGTCGCGCAGCACGGCCGTGGAGTCGTGAGCCGGGTCGATGGTGATGGACAGGAAGCCCAGGCGCGCGTCGTTGGGGTAAAGCTTGAACACCGACAGCATCTCGCTTTGCAGCTTGGGGCAGATGCCGGGGCAGGTGGCAAAGAAGAAATCGGTGAGGTAGGCGCGGCCGGCGAAGCTGGCATTGCTCACGGGCTGGCCTGCCTGGTCGGTGAGGCGGAAAGCGGGCACGGAGATGCCCAGCGTATCGGCGGGGCCGCCATCAGCGCGCGGGCGGATGTCGCGCTCGCCCAGAATGGGCAGCTCGGTGGCCTTTTCCGGGGGCGTGGTGCAGGCGGCGGTGAACAGCGTAGCGGCCAGAGCCGGTAGCAACAACAGGCGTTTCAGCATGGGGCGGGGGTTATTTGGTAACGGGCACGTCGCCGGCGGCGGGGTGCTGGGCCTGGAATTGGGTGGTCGAATCGAGGGAAGAGCGGAACAGGCGGCGCACGGTGGCGAGCTGCTGCTGCTGCTGCTCGAAGTAAGTGAGGCGGGCCGCCGGGGTAGCGGTGCTGTCGGGGGCTTTGTACTGGTGCATCCAGGCCATCATGGCGTTGTCGGCGGCGGCTAGGCCGTGGATGTAAGGCGCGGGGGCCTCGGAATGATAGCCGGCGAGCTTGCCCTTGACGGCCATCAGCTCATCGGTCCGGAACATGAGGGAGTCGTGGGTGGCCATCAGGGCCATTTCGGCGGCCGAGGCTGGCGAGGGTGCACCACCTTCGCTGATGGGCTGGTTGGGCGAGGCGCAGGCGGCCAGCAGGAAGGGCGCGGCGGCCACGCAAACGGCGTTTTTGAGGGGGCTTTTCACGGGGCTAAGGTACGGCGGGAAGGTGGGGGAAAAGGGGAGGCGGAGTGTGCCGGGAATGAGGCGAAAGCCAGAAATACGACGCAAATCAAAAGCCTGAGACAACTGGTTTAACCTCCTGAGCGTAGCAAAAGGCCTTCTCACGGTTGCGCCGATTGGGTTTACTGCAAACAGCTCAGCCGTGAAAAGGTCCTTCGCTACGCTCCGGACGACAAGCTTGCGTCCACCACTTTACCCAACCACTCATCCATCACGTATGAAAACCCGCCAACTGGGCCGCTCCGGCCTCACCGTGTCGGCCCTGGGCCTGGGCTGCATGGGCATGTCCGACTTCTACGCCGGCCAGAACGATGCCGAAAGCACCCGCACCCTGCACCGCGCCCGCGATTTGGGCGTCACCTTCTTCGACACCGCCGACATGTACGGCCCCTTCAAGAATGAGGAGTTGGTGGGCCGTGCCCTCAAAGGCCAGCGCGACGGCATTGTGCTGGCCACCAAATTCGGCATCGAGCGCGACCCCAACGACCCCACCCGGCGCGGCATCAACGGCCGCCCCGAGTACGTGAAAGCCGCCTGCGAAGCCAGCCTCAAGCGCCTCGGCACCGACCATATCGACCTCTACTACCAGCACCGCGTGGACCCCAACACGCCCATCGAGGAAACCGTGGGCGCCATGAGCCGGCTGGTGGAAGAAGGCAAAGTGCGCTTCTTGGGCCTGAGCGAGGCCGCGCCGGCCACCGTGCGCCGGGCCGTGGCCGTGCATCCCATTGCCGCCCTGCAAACCGAGTATTCGCTCTGGAGCCGCGAGCCGGAAGACGAGATTCTGCCCAGCATGCGCGAGCTGGGCGTGGGCTTCGTGCCGTATTCGCCGCTGGGCCGGGGCTTCCTCACCGGCCAGATTAAGCGCTTAGAGGACCTGGCCGAGGACGACTACCGCCGCCACACGCCCCGCTTCCAGGGTGAGAACTTCCAGAAAAACCTCGACCTGGTAGCCCGCATTCAGGATTTGGCCAAGCAGAAGCACTGCACCGCCAGCCAGCTGGCCCTGGCCTGGGTGCTGGCCCAGGGTGACGATGTGGTGCCCATCCCCGGTACCAAGCGCGTACAATACCTGGAGGAAAACCTTGGCGCGCTGGAAGTTGAATTGACGAAGGACGAGCTGGCCCAGCTCGACGAAATCGCGCCCAAGGGCAAAGCCGCCGCCGGCCTGCGCTACCCCGCCGCCATGATGGGCTCGGTGAACGGGTAATTGTTGGTTTGGATGCGCATTGCCCCGGAGGCCCCCCGGAACCCGGCGGGCCTCCGGGGCAATGCGTCTCTATGATACAGGATGCTATTCCACCGGGATGGGCAAAGCTAGCAGCTCCGCTTCCATTCGGCGAATGGCATTGACCAAGTTTTTGAAGCTGGCCGACCGTTCGTTAGTTAGGTCTAACTCACGGCCCAGCAAGCGGGAGTCGCGCACTTTTTGATAGGCCTGGGCCGTGAGCTTGCCCAACTCGTGGTCGGGCGCTTCCATGTAATCGGGGGCTCGAAACTTGGCGTTGAGTTGCTGGCTTCGCAGGCCGCGCAACCCCAGCACTTGCTCAACCGCCGCCAAATCGGCGAGGTAAAAGGTTTCGAGCGCCCGGCAGGCTACCCGAACCAGCGATACCGAGGCCCGGCCAGCTTCGGCGCATTTGGTTAGCAGGCGTTGCTTCACCACCGTGCAATCGGGGGCGCTGTCCTGGTCGCGCATCACAATGAAGCGCGCTTCGGGGTTGATGTAGCCGCGTAGCTTGCCCACCATGCGCTTTTCCAAATCCTGCTTGCCCTCAAAGGGAATCAGCCGGTGTTGAATAACTGGGTCGAGCAGGCGCGGTAGCAGCGTTTCGAGCAGCGCCCGGGCCGAGGGCTCTTCCAACAGAAATACCAGTTCCTTGCGCATGGCTACTGGGGGTCGGCCCCGGCAAAGAAGCCTTGTTTCCAGAGGTAGCCCATCTGGTCGCCGTCGGCCATGTAGGCGGCCAGCTGTGGGTCATCTTTGGCCCGGCGAATCTGGGTGCCGCCATCTTCTTTCACTAGCCAGCACACCTCATCGAGCCCCACGGCATTCAGAAAGTCGGGCGAGTGCGTGGATACCAGCACCTGCCCTCCGCGTTGGGAATAGGCCCGAAATTCTTCGGCAAGCTCCGTCATCAGCCGGGGGTATAGCTGGTTTTCGGGTTCCTCCACGCACAGCAGCGGATGGGGCTGCGGGTCGTAGAGCAACACCAGGTAGGCAAACATTTTGATGGTGCCATCGGACACGTATCGGTCCAGAAAGGGCGTTTTGAAGGAGCCATCCTGAAAGCGCAGCGTGAGGTAGCCGTCGTCCATCAGCCGGGGCTCCACGGCCTGAATGCCGGGTACCCGGCGCGCCATCGTCTTGAGAATGGTGCTGAACACCGGGCGGTGTTGCTCATAAAGATATTGGGCCACCAGCGGCAGGTTGTCGCCGGTTTCGGACAGATGCTCCGAGTTGCCGGCCGCTTCCTTACGGCCCCGTGCCGCGCTGATGTGAAAGTCGGATACGTGCCACGACTCAATCAGCTGCCGAAAAGCGTTGGCGGCCTTAAACCGTTCGAACTGTCCCAGGCCCTTCACCGCCAGAATATCGGGCGAGTTTAGCGTTTGCGATTCCCGGTCCAGGTTTTCGTCGGGCTTGTTGAAGTCTTCCTCATTGGTAATGGCATAGCCCACGCCGTTCTTGAAGTCGAGGAAATGGTAGGGCTTGCCGTGGCGGCCACGCTTGTAACGCAATATTTCACGCTTCACATAAGGCCCCGTTTTCCGGTCCCCGATTTCGAGCGTATAGGTCACTAGCCGCTCGGCCCCGGTAATGAGCATGCGGTATTGAATCTCAATCAAAATGCTTTTGCCTTGGCTGTCGCGGCTCACGACTTCCTTAAACCGACCGCGTTTGTCCAGCGCCTGCCGCACATTGCTTTTCAGGCAGTCGTGCAGGAAGCCAAATACATCAAAGAGCGTGGATTTTCCCGTTCCGTTAGCCCCTACCACCACCAGAAAAGGGGGAATGTCCTGCAGATGGACATCGCGGAAAGTCTTGAAATTCTTTAACCGAATAGATTCAATCTTCATAGAGAATGCCGACCAAGTTGAGCGGCCAACGTTGCAAGTTAGGTGGAATTGCCAGTCGCTGGCTGCACCTAAGTGCGTATGTACGCACGCCCCGCCCCAACCCCAACCATAAAAACCCGTTACCTTGCCCGGCGCAATCCCCCACCTTCCCGGCGCTCCCTTATGACCCCAACCCCGACGCACCCCGCCGCCGCCGCTGGCGCGGTCGAAAAAGACAACAAGCGCATCACCACCGGCTGGACGTTTTACGACTGGGCCAACTCGGTGTACCCGCTGGTAATCACCAGTTCTATTTTCCCGATTTACTGGGGCAGCATCACCAAGACCATCAATCCCACCGATGTGGTCGATTTCCTGGGCTTTAAGGTGCCGGGCTCGTCGCTGCTCACCTACGCCATCTCGTTTGCCTTTTTGCTCATTGCCCTGGTCAGCCCGTTTCTGACCTCGCTGGCCGACTACTCGGGGCGCAAAAAGCTGTTCCTGCAATTCTTCTGCTACCTCGGGGCGCTTAGCTGCGCGGCGCTGTACTTCTTCACCGAAGATAACCTCACGCTGAGTACGTTCATCTTTATCGCCGCCACGGTGGGCTTCAGCGGTAGTATCGTGTTCTATAATTCCTACCTGCCCGAAATCAGCTCCGAAGCGAAGTTTGACTCGCTCTCGGCCCGCGGCTTCTCGATGGGCTACATCGGCTCGGTGCTGCTGCTGGTTATCTGCTTGGGCATTATCATGGGGCCGCACATCGCGGGTGGCCCCGAGGGCGTGGCCCTGTTTGGGATGAGCACTGGCCAGGCCACGCGGGTCAGCTTCCTGCTCACGGGCATCTGGTGGGTGGGCTTTGCCCAGATTCCGTTCTTTACCCTGCCGCCCGACGCTGGCCGCCCCGCCGATGCGCCCGTTAGCCAGGACGGCTGGCTGCTCAATGGCTTCCGCGAGCTGGGCAAAGTCTGGGAACAGCTCAAGCAGCAGCCCAACCTCAAGCGCTTCCTGCTGGCCTACTTCACCTACAACATGGGCGTGCAAACGGTGATGTACGTGGCCACCATCTTCGGCGATAAGGTGCTGAAGCTCGATAGCACCTCGCTTATCGTCACCATTTTGCTGCTCCAGATTGTGGGCATTCTCGGGGCCTGGCTGTTCGCCAAAATCTCGGACCGCATCGGCAACACGCGGGCGTTGAGCATCGCGGTGTTCATCTGGATGCTGATTTGCGTGGCCGGCTATTTCGTGCAGGCCGGCCTCAGCTTCTACGCCCTGGCGGCCGTTATCGGCCTCACCATGGGGGCCGTGCAAAGCCTTTCGCGCAGCACCTATTCCAAAATTATTCCCGAAAATACGCCCAACTCGGCCGCCTACTTCAGCTTTTTCGACGTGGTGGAGAAGCTCGGCATCGTCATCGGCACGCTCTCCTTCGGCCTGATTGCCCAAATCACGGGCTCGATGCGCAACAGCATTCTCTCGCTGATTGTCTTCTTCATTTTCGGCCTGGGCTTCCTGCTGACGTTGCGCGGCAAGAAACTGCGCGAAGATTCGCTGGGCCCAATATCGCTGCCACCGCCCCCGCCCGCCTCGGCCGCCGCCGAAATGGGCGCCCCCATGGCCCGGTAAAGTATTTCAGCAGCTGGTGTGCCTTGCTGCTGCCGGGCGGCACTGCCGCTGTACGTACACTTTCTTCCCAAACGCCTCTTCATGCACACTTCCTCCATCCAGCAGAACATCCTCGCCGAGCTCGACCACGAGCTGGCCCAGACCCGCAAAACCATCGAGCGCGTGCCCTTCGCCCAGGCCGACTACAAGCCGCACCCCAAGAGCATGAGCCTGTGGCAGCTGGCCACCCACGTCGTGAACCTGCTGGCCTTCAACACCCTGTTCGTTCAGCACGACGCGCGCGACTTTCTCGACCCCAACGCGCCCAAGCCCGGCCCCACGCCCACCAGCCATGAGGAGCTGCTGGCCCGCTTCGACGAGTACAGCGCCACTCTGCGCGAAGCGCTGCGCGCGAGCGACGACGAGAAGCTGACCCACAACTTCCGGCTGCACAGCGGCGAGCAAACCATCATGGAGATGCCCAAGGGCGCGGCCGTGCGCATCATGGGCCTCAATCACAGCATCCATCACCGCGGCCAGCTCACGGTGTACCTGCGCCTGCTCGATATTCCGGTGCCGGGCCTCTATGGGCCCAGCGCTGATGAGAAGTAGTGGAAGTGCGGTAAGCTTTAGCCTCCCGTTGGTTATGAAGATGAAAAAGCTCCTCCGGCACGCAGCCAGGGGAGCTTTTTTTACTGAAACCGGCAAGCAGAAGCTTACCGCCCAAATACCTTCTCGCCGCCAATCCAGGTCTGCAGCACCTGCGCGCCGCGCAATTTTTCCTTCGGCGCGGTCAGCAAATCGGTATTCAGCACCACGAAATCGGCCAGCATACCGGGCTTTATCTGGCCCTTGCGTTTCTCCTCGAAGGCGGCGTGGGCGGCCCAGGTGGTCATGCCGCGCAGGGCCTGCTCGCGGGTGATGGCGTTTTCCATCTGGAAACCGGCCCCTGGGAAGTTCTTCGCATCCTGCCGGGCCACGGCCGAATGGAAGCCGAACAGCGGGTTGATGTCCTCCACCGGGAAGTCGGAGCCCAGCGCCAGCTGGCCGTACTGCTTCAGCAATTCGGCGTAGGCATAGGCCGTTTTCAGGCGGGCCGCCCCGAGGCGCTCGCCGGCCCAGTACATGTCGGAAGTGGCGTGCGTGGGCTGCACCGAGGGCACGATGCCGAACTGCCCGAACTTGGGCATGTCGGCCGGCGTCACAATCTGGGCGTGCTCGATGCGCCAGCGGCGGTCCTGCTGGCCCTTCAGCGCCTCGCCGTAGATGTTGAGAATGATGCGGTTGGCGGAGTCGCCGATGGCGTGGGTGTTCATCTGGAATTTCGACGCGGCCAACTCCTTCGCCAGGTCGCGGAACTGCTTTTCGGTGGACAGCAGAAAGCCGGTTTCCTTCGGCTTATCGGCGTACGGCTGCACCAGGCAGGCCCCGCGCGAGCCCAGCGCCCCATCGGCGTACACTTTAAAGGAGTTGATGGTGAGCTGGTCGGTGAAGACTGGCCCGTTTTTGAGATAGAATGCCTGGTTAGCCGGCGTGGGGTTCAGCATCACGTACAGGCGCAGCTTCAGCTTTTTTTGCTGTTGCAGGGCGGCCATCTGGTCGATGTTGGCGCGGTCGAGGCCGGCATCGGCGAGGCTGGTGAGGCCCACGGCCAGGCAGTTTTGCTGGGCTTGCAGCAGCAGCTGGGCGGCCTCGGCGGGGGCCGGGTCGGGGATTTTGCTGCCCACCAAGCGCACGGCATTATCCACGAGCAGGCCGGTGAGCCGGCCCCGCGCATCGCGCGTAATGATGCCGCCGCTGATGGGCGTGCCGGCCGTGATGCCCGCCAAATCCAGCGCCTTCTGGTTCACGAGCGCGGCGTGGCCATCCACCCGAACCAGCGCCACCGGCACGTCGGGAAACAGCTGGTCGAGCGTATCTTTGGTCGGGAACTGCTTGCCGGGCCAGTCGTTCTGGTCCCAGCCGCGGCCCGTGAGCCAGGCCGCCCGCGGGTATTTCTTCCGGTTCGCCTGCAGCTTCTGAACAACCTCCTTCCACGAGCTCGTGCCCACCAAATCGGCGCTCGGCAGGGCCAGCGCGTAGCGGTAAAAGTGGCAGTGCGCGTCGTAAAAGCCCGGGTAGATAAACTTGCCGCCCGCGTCTACTTCCTGCGCCGCCTGGTACTTGGCTTTCAGCTCCGCCGCCGGGCCCACGGCCACGAACTTACCATTCCTCACCGCGAAGGCTTCGGCCTTGGAGAAGGTGGAATCGACGGTGTAGACCGTGGCGTTGGTGACGAGCAAATCCACCACCTCGCGCCGGGCGCCGCAGCCGCTGAGTAGCGCCAGGGCCAGCAGGGGCGCGGCGAGCTTGGGAAAAAGGGCAGGAGCAGAAAAAAACATGCGTTGGGGTTAGAAATAGCAATAAAAACGAACGTCATGCTTCGACTTCGCTCAGCATGACGTTTTACAGAAGTAGAAGCCCGGCTACTCGAAGCGCATGTGCTTCACCGACTCGCCCGAAAACTGCAGCTCCTGCAGCGATTCGATGCCGATTTGCAGGTGGCGCTTCACGAAATCGGTGGTTACTTTCGAGTCCGACTCCGACGTTTTCACGCCCTCGGGTGTCATTGGGTTATCGCTCACCAGCAGCAGCGCGCCGTGCGGGATGTCGTTCATGAAGCCGACCACGAAAATGGTGGCCGTTTCCATGTCCACGGCCAGGGCACGCACCCGGCGCAGGTAGTCCTTAAATTCGGCATCGTGCTCCCACACGCGGCGGTTGGTGGTGTACACCGTGCCGGTGTAGTAGTCGAGCTCATGCTTTTTAATCATCGACGACACCGCGCGCTGGAGGCGGAACGAGGGCAGGGCCGGAATCTCCTTGGGCAGGTAGTCATCGGACGTGCCGTCGCCGCGAATGGCCGCGATGGGCAGCACGAGGTCGCCCAGCTTGGTCTTCTTCAAGCCGCCGCACTTGCCCAGAAACAGCGCCGCCTTGGGCTTAATGGCCGACAGCAAATCCATTACCGTGGCCGCCATCGGCGAGCCCATACCGAAGTTGATGATGGTGATGCCGTTGGCCGTGGCCGTCTGCATGGGTTTATCCTTGCCGCGCACTTCGCAATCGAACTGCTCGGCAAACATGTACACGTAGTTGCTGAAGTTGGTGAGCAGGATGTACTGTCCGAAGTCTTCCAGCGGCACGCCGGTGTAGCGGGGCAGCCAGTTATTTACAATCTCTTCTTTGGTCTTCATCTCGGCAATGGGTGAATGAGTGAATGGGTGAATGGGTGAACGGGCAAAAAGGTGTGCTGATTACCGAATCATTCACCCATTCACCCATTCACGCATTCACCCATTGAAAAAGGTACCTTTGGAGGTGATGCAAGCCCTGGACCTGCCGCCTTTCGAGGCCAAACTTACGCAATCGGCCACAAACCAGCCCCTCATCTGGGATGGGCTGCGCCGCAAGCACGTGGTACTCACCCCCGAGGAGTGGGTGCGCCAGCACGTGGTGCACTATCTAATCAACCACCTGGGCTACCCGCGTGGCCTGCTGGCCCTCGAGCGCGGCCTGCGCTACAACCAGCGCCGCAAGCGCACCGACCTGCTGGCCCTCAACCCCAGCGGCCAGCCCCTGCTGCTGGTGGAGTGCAAAGCGCCCGCCGTGGCCATTGATGCCGCCGTGGCCCGCCAGGCCACCACCTATAACCAAACCATTGGCGCGCCGCTGCTGCTGCTCACCAATGGCTTGGTTCACTACTGCTGGCGGGTCGATTTTGAGAACCGGACGAACGAGCGGCTGGACGAAATTCCCACGTTTGAGGCCGCGCTCCAGCCGCGGGCCTAAGTAGCAGGACAGCGGTAATATGTATTCAAGGTTTATTTAAGCGCTTGTTTGGCAGAATATTGCACTCTTAATATTTGCTGCTTTATTCTGGCTGCTTACGTAATTCTGGCAGCCCCGCTACCAGCAGAAAAAAGGCCCGGCCGCAAGTATTTGCAGCCGGGCCTTTTTCCAAAGCGTTGGGCGATGATGCCTTATTTTTTGGGCTTCACTTTCGTTTTGTTGGGCTTCTCCTTGATTTTGGTATCGGCGGGTATCGTCTCAATCGTTACGGGCTGCGCCATGGCGGGGGCGGGGGCCGTCGTGGTCGTGGTCGACTCGGTGGTCGTTGTTGCGGCCGGGGCGGGCATCGTGGTGGCTTCCGTCGTCGGCGTGGTGGGCGTAGCTGGAGTCACCGTCGTCTGCTTGCTGGTGGTCGTGGTGGTGCTTTGAGCATTAGCCGAATAGCTGCCCAGGGCCAGCAGGGCGACAGCAAAGAGATGTTGCTTGTTCATAGTCAAAAAAGGGTTAAGTGAGTGTTTCCGCGCACATTTTGCAAATGCGCGGCATTTGAGTCGCAACTAACGGAATAGATGCGGAAAAAGTTGCGTGTGACCCGAAAAAAAATTGGCGGGTCTCCATCCAGGTGGGGTTCAGAGGCTCCGTTCGCCCCCGCCAGGGCCCGGGAGCCGGCCGCGGCGGGCACGAAAAATAACCACGGCTGCGCACGCAGGTTATTTGTATAATCGATTGTCAAGCAAGCCATTGAAATAGAATTGCACGCACGCGCGCAGCTCATCGCCGTACTGCCGCACCAGCTTTGGGTCGGGGTGGGCCACGGGCTCGGTCGGCATGAAATGCAGCGCGTAAGAATAAAGCCGAACTTCATTCCGGTTGTTGAGCTCCGTCACGAAATCATGGTGGACCAAAAAGTACGATTCGCCGTCGCGGAACAGTGCCCGGCCCGGGCTGGCCGCATCGAATACCGACGCGCCAAAGGGCAGCAGCCGCGGCTGCTCCTGTGGCAGGCCCAGCACGTCGAGCACGGTGGCCGGCACGTCGGCCTGCTCGGTGATACGGTGCGGGACGACGGCCGGCAGCGCCCGGCCGGGCGCGAATAGCAGCAAGGGCGTTTTGTGGTTGCCGAGCAGGTTCTGGTAGGTGGGCTGGTCGGTTTGCGAGGTGTGGTCGGCCGTTAGAATGAACAGCGTGTTGGCGTACCAGGGCTGGTGGCGGGCCGCCGCGAAGAAGCGGCGCAGGGCTAAATCGGTGTAGGCAATAGTGGGGTGAATGGGCTGCGAGCCGACCGGAAATTTCCCCTGATACTGCCTGGGCAGCGTGAACGGGTCGTGGGCGCTGAGGGTGAAGAGCGCGGCCAGAAAAGGCGTTTTCGTGGCCGACAGCTGCCGGTTGAAATACTGCAGGTAGGGCTCATCAAAAATGCCCCAGTGGCCATCGTAGTCGGGGCTGCCGGTGCCGCCGGGGTATTCGTTGAGGCCGTAGTAGTGCTGCATACCGGCAATGCCGCTGAACATATCGAAGCCCATCGTGCCATTGGTCCCGGCGTGGTACAGGGCCGTGGCGTAACCGTGCCGGCCCAGAATTTCGCCCAATCCGTGCAGCTCGGCCGTCTGGAAGCTGGAGGTGATAAACGGCTCATCCATCAGCGAAGGCAGGCCCGCCAGCACGGCCGGCAGGGCCTCGATAGAGCGGCGGCCGTTGGCGTAGTTGTCGCGTAGCAGCCGCGCCTGCGGCACCACCGCCAGCGAATCGAAAAACGGCGTGAATCCGCCCTTGCCGCCGTTTTCTACCCCGCTATATTCTGATGCGAAGCTCTCCACCAATAGCAGCACCACGTTGAGGGGGGCGGCCGGGGTGGGGCGGGTGGGTACCGGCGTGGCCGCCAGCGCCGGTCGCAGTGCCGCCGTGCCCGGGAAATAGGCTACCCGCTCAATCGGTGCCTCATCAAACGACTTGAGCACCGTGAACGTGCTGTTCAGGACCAGGTGGCCCAGCACGGCGGGCTGCTGCTCGAAGGCCACGCCCGTGCGCAGGGGTTTCAGCTGCCAGCCGCCCCGCAGGCCCAGCACCACCAGCCCCGCGGCCAGCATAAATTCCAGGCTGCGCTGCACCCAGGGCCAGCGGCCGGCCGGGGCGGCCAACTCGGCCGGGGACGGCATGGGGCACCGCCGCCACAGCACGTACACCAGCCCGGCCAGCGGCAGGGCCAGGTACCAATAGTGCTGCCCGATTTGGCCGGCCTGCCGGGCAATATCGTGCCCGATGGTGTGCCACTCATTGCTCAGCCGCCGCCCGATAAACTTGAAGTACTCCCAGTCAATGACATTGAGCAGGACGCCGGGCAGGTTCAGCACCACCAGTAGCCCGCGCAGCCACTGTTGCCCGCGCCGCGCCCGCACCGGCACCAGCAGCGACAGCAGCACCAGCGGCAGGTTCAGCCACAGCAGCGCGGCTACATCGAAGCGCAGCCCATGGGCAAAAGCCCGCACCACCGCACCCGGCACTACATCCCGAAAAGTGGTAAGGTTCAGCAGCAGAAAGCCCAGCCGCAGCAGCGAATACACGCCCAGCAGCAGGGCAAAGCGGCGCAGCAGCAGGCGGATGGCAGGAGAGGGAAGCAAGAGTAACTAAAAATGGAGAATTATGAATTAAAAATTAGCAAGTGAGAAAACATCAAAATGCCTCCCCGACAACAAAGCGGGAAGGCATTTTTAATTTTCCATTTTTAATTTACACCAAAGCCAGCTCCAGCACGGTTTCCACGTTCACCAGGGGCAGGCCCCAAGCGTCGGCCACGCCTTTGTACACCACCTCGCCGTGCACCACGTTCAGGCCGAGGCGCAGGGCCTCGTCGCGGCGGCAGGCTTCCTGCCAGCCCTGGTTGGCCAGTTTCACGGCGTAGGGCAGGGTGGCGTTGGTGAGGGCCAGGGTGCTGGTGTAGGGCACCGCGCCGGGCATGTTGGCCACGCAGTAGTGCACCACGTCGTCGATGATAAAGGTGGGGTTTTCGTGGGTGGTGGGGTGGCAGGTTTCGATGCAGCCGCCCTGGTCCACGGCCACGTCCACGACCACGGTGCCGGGGCGCATGGTTTTCAGCATGTCGCGGGTGATGAGGTGCGGGGCCTTGGCCCCGGGAATCAGCACCGCGCCCACAATCAGGTCGGAAGTTTTAACGGCTTCGCGGATGTTGTACTCATTCGAGTACTGCGTCACCACGTTCTTCGGCATAAAGTCGTCGAGCTCGCGCAGGCGGTTCAGGCTCACATCCATGATGGTTACCTGCGCGCCCAGGCCGGCGGCCACTTTCGCCGCCTGCGTGCCCACCACGCCACCACCCAATACCAGCACGTTGGCGGGCTTCACGCCGGGCACGCCGCCTAGCAGAATGCCCCGGCCCTTGAGGGGTTTCTCCAGGTACTTCGCGCCTTCCTGCGGGGCCATGCGCCCGGCCACTTCGCTCATCGGAATGAGCAGAGGCAGGGCCCGGTTGCTGAGCTCCACCGTCTCGTAGGCGAGGCACACGGCCTTGCGCGCTATCATGGCGTGGGTCAACTCCTCGCCGCTGGCGAAGTGGAAGTAGGTGAACAGCAGCTGGTTTTCCTTGATGAGCGGGTATTCCTCGGCAATGGGCTCCTTCACCTTGATAATCATCTCGGCCTGCCCGTACACCTCGGCAATGGTGGCGAGAATGGTGGCCCCGGCCGTCTGGTACTCCTCATCCGAGAAGCCCGAGCCTTCGCCCGCCGTGTGCTGCACCAGCAGAGTGTGGCCGTGCTTGCGCAGCTCGGCTACGCCGGCGGGCGTGAGGCCCACGCGGTTTTCGTTATTTTTAATCTCCTTAGGAACGCCAATAATCATGAGCGAAGGTGGGAATAAGAGGGGGGTGAGGGGAGGTACTGAACTTTCGAGCCGCAAAGATACGCGGCGCGCCTAGTACCGCTGGTGCGGGATTTTGGTTCAGCCCCGATTCGCAACCAGCGCCAAAACCAACTGTTCGCCGGCTCAGACGGCCTCGGCCAGCAGCATGTTCAAATCCAGCGTGCGGGTGTACATCTGCACTCGCCCATCGGCGCTCATCGGCCACTCGGCGCGGGGCCGGTCCCAGTACAGCTCCACGCCGTTGCCGTCGGGGTCGTCGAGGTAAAGGGCCTCCGACACGCCGTGGTCGGCCGCGCCGGTAATGGGGTAGTCGGCCGCCCGCAACTGCCGCAGCGCGCCCGCCAGCTCGGCCCGCGTGGCGTACAGAATAGCGGTGTGGTACAGCCCCGCGCCCTGCTTGCGGGCGGGTAGCCCGCCCAAGCTATTCCAGGTATTGAGGCCGATGTGGTGGTGGTAGCCGCCGGCCGAGATAAACGCCGCCTGCGGCCCAAACCGCTGCATGAGCCGAAAGCCTAGGATGCCGCAGTAAAAGCCCAGCGCCTTGTCGAGGTCCGTTACTTGTAAGTGAACGTGGCCGATGCGGGTTTGGGCGGGTACTTCGTAGGCACTGCTGGTTACGGTATTGTTGGCTGCACTTGCCATTGAAAAACAGGTTGAAATACGAATTGATGTACTAACATTAATCTAAAATCGCTCCAAAAAAAGCCCTGCCAAAGTGGCAGGGCTTGCGACCAGGGGAAGACGCGGTTGTACGAGCCTACAGAGAAAAAGCTCAATGACAGAAATTAATAAAGTAATGTTCATCACCTTGACCAAGAAGAAGGTTGGATGCAATTTTACCATCTGACATAAGAAAGTAAGAAACAATTTTTCCGTGGTATTGAGCTACGTACACATGCTTTGTATCGCCCAACATATGAAATGGTTTAGGAGGTATTTCACTGGTAGGTAGTTCATCGTAAGGTATAATCGTTACGTCGGATGCATTTACATGCTGCGCCCGCAATAGGTCCCTTTGCATGGTTAGTGCCAAATCTATTCCTTTGCGGACTTTTATTCCGGATTCGTTGTTACGTTGAGGCACGGTAGTGCAAAAGTATTCGCTTGCGAGTGCGGTGTTGCTCATTCGTGCTTCCATTACGCTGCGCAAGAAATTTTGCAATAGAACAATAGGGGTTGTAGGGGTGCCTTGTTGTGTTAAGCTCAAGAAAAAGGCGCAGATGAGAGTTTTCATATTATGTCGGGAGGTAAGTTTTTCATTCAATGAATCACGTTAATTATCTAGAATGATAATTAGCAGCCACCTGTGTTAGTGGGTGACACACCGGACAGAGTGCGACTTGCACCTGTTGGAAGTGGCATTGTGCGCATGTCTTGACCAAGCGTGCCAGGCGTGCTCCCACCGCCAATGCCCCAATTACCATAAGTATCCGGTAAGGTCAAACCAGCAGCGCCAGCGGCTCCGATACCAAAATCTGTGCAGTTATAATCGGTCAGGCTGTAGTTATTGTTGCTGTGCGAATAAATGTATGTCAGCAGACTATTCAAGTCACCTTGCGAAATTGTAGTTGTAATTTTTATACTATATTTAGTTTGTCCATTATCTCCAAAAATTCCGGGACCATCATCGAGAATAGCCTTGTCAGAAATAGGATAAAAGCCGAATACTCTTGTAATGCCGTTTTGAGTAATTGAAACAAACGTATGGCCAACATCAGGTCCAGAAGAAGATGAGGCCCACGTGGTAGGAGTGCCTGGTCGCGGTTGCCGGGCATATACCGAAAACATTGCGCTCTGACTTGTATTAAAACACTTTAAAAATTGGCGAATATCAGTAACTGGTATATTGGGCGGAGCAACAAGCACTGTAGTGGGTGATAGCCCACTTGTACCGCCCGAACCAAATCCGCCGCCACTGCCACCACCGACACCGCCTTCACCGCCGCCTCCGCTATTGCCATCATCGACAGGACAGTCGCTGTATAAAAAATCGCGTCCAACTTCTGCACCGGTATTATCATAATAAACCGTGTAGTAGTTATAGCACACTATTGGTAGCGTTCGTTGCGAAGCGAACCCACCATTTCCGCCGCTAACAGCACCTTTTAATGTGTTACTTGTGCTCTTCGCTTCTTTTAACAGCACACTTTTAATCTCAGGCTTAGTTGTTGGATTGGGGAGCGGAATGTCGTGTGTACATTGCTGGAAAACGGGAAGTAGCAATATGAGAAGAAAGCTACTCAGAATTTTGTGGAGGTTTTTCATGGAATGAAAAGAAAAAGAATATATTGTGGGCGAAAAGCGTTGTGTTGCGCAATCCACAATGATGCTCTCCCTGCCGGCGAGGGATGTTATCGTTACGCCTTACAAAAGTCTAAATAAAATAACCTGCGGAAATTGACAAATATCAATTTCCGCAGGTTATTTTATTTTAGCCCGCATTCGGCTCAGGGTCTCCGGTGTCATTCCCAAGTGGGAGGCTAGGTATCTGAGCGGTACTCGCTGCAGAAGGAATGGGAATTCCTGCACTATCTGCGTGTAACGGTCTTTGGCCGACAGGGTTCGAAGTTGATAAGCCCGCTGCTCACTGTGCACGTAGTAACGCTCTGTCAGTACCCGGCCTACGTAATTAAATTCCGGAAATTTCGAATAGAGCTCATTCATTTGCGCGTATTCGATAGAATACAGCGTGCTGGATTCCAATAATTCTAAATATTCTGTTGAAGGCTGCTGTGTAAGGAAACTGACCACCGAAATGACAAAGTCTCCTTCACACATAAACCAAGAAGAAATTTCCTGGCCGGCGTGCAGGTTATAGCCGCGAATAAGACCCCGCTCTATAAAATATATTTTTCGGGCTATTTGCCCGGGTTGCAGCAGTTGATGGCGAGCTGGTAATAACTCGCATCGCAGGCTGGCTACCAACGCATCCTCTAACTGGGTACTGATGGGTATTAGAGACCGAACAGCCGCTATTAATGCCGACATAAAGCTACTGCTGCGCCTTTGCCTATTTAAACGGCACGCTCGTCGTGCTCTCCTTCATCATGCTGGTACCGCTGAGGTCGCGCACGATATTAGCCCGGAGCGTAATCTTGGCGTCGCCACTCACGTCGTTCGAGGTGATGGTGACGGCATCGCTCATCTGGCCGAGCTGGCGCTGGGTGTAGAGCAGCTCCACCACTTCGCTTTGGCCGGGCGCAATGGGCGCGGGGGTGGTTTTGTAGCCCACGCAGTAGCAGCCCGACGACAAGGCCCCGAGCACCAGCTCGGTTTTGCCCGTGTTTTTAACGGTGAAGCGCGCCACTGGCTGCTGGCCGGCCTCCATCTTACCGAAATCGTGAGCGCTGCGGTCGAGCACCAGATGGGGCGACTGGGCCAGCTGGGCCGCCGTGAGCGTGGGCCTGACTTGTTCCTTGGTCAGCACCGAGCCTTTGATGCTAAGAACCTTGCTGGGTTCGGCCGCGTTGCTGGTCACGGTCACGGTTTTGTTGAACACACCAGGGCGGCCGGCGCTGTTGTACATGGCCTTGATGATGCCGGTTTTGCCGGGCAGCACGGGCGTTTTGGTCCAGTCGGGGGTGGTGCAGCCGCAGCTGGCCTGCACGTTGGCGATGATAACGGGCTGGGTGCCGGTGTTCTTGAATTTAAACTCGTAAGTAGCCATGGTGCCTTCGGGCACGTTGCCGAAATCGTGGTTGTCGGTCGTGAACTGCATCACGCCCTGGGCATGGCTGGCACCGGCCAGCAGGACCAGGCAAAGGGTAAGAAATCTCTTCATGACAGAAAATCAAATAAGCGTTTCAAGAAAGAAAACCGGTGCGCCGGGCCGACGAGCCCGACCTGGTTGCGCTACTAAATCAGCGGATTGAAGCAGTAGGCCGGCCGAAATGCTCCGACCCGGCCCCGCCTCATTCCTTGCCCAAATATACGGGCAAACCCCCGGTGCCGCCCACCCGGCCCCGATTCCGTATTTTTGCCGCCGGGTTCCGGCCCGCTCCCCGCCCTATTCAAAGTTCCCACCCCGCCTTTAGCTCGTATTTATGTCCGCTGCCGAAACCGTTGTGCCCACGCAGGCCGCGCCCCTCACCAAGGTCGATTTCCTCACCGATTACCGCCTGGCCTGGGAAAGCCGCCACGCCTCGCTGGCCGGCCGCAAAGAGGTATTCATGGGCAAAGCCAAGTTTGGCATCTTCGGCGATGGCAAGGAAGTGCCCCAGCTGGCTATGGCCCGCGCCTTCCAGAACGGCGACTTCCGGGCCGGCTACTACCGCGACCAGACCTTTATGGTGGCCATCGGCCAGCTCACCTGGGAGCAGTACTTCGCCCAGCTCTACGCCAACCCCGACGTGGAAGCCGAGCCCGCCACCGCTGGCCGCGCCATGAACGGCCACTTCGCCACCCGCATGCTGGATGAGGACGGCAACCTGCGCGACCTCGCCCACAGCAAAAATTCCTCGGCCGACATTTCGCCCACCGCCGCCCAGATGCCGCGCCTGCTGGGCATGGCCTACGCCTCCAAGCTCTTCCGCCAGAACCCCGGGCTGCACCAGTTCGACGGCCTTTCTACCAACGGCAACGAGGTAGCCTTTGGCACCATCGGCAACGCCAGCACTTCGGAGGGCATGTTTTTCGAGGCCCTGAATGCCGCCGGCGTGTTGCAGGTACCCATGCTGGTGAGCGTGTGGGACGACCACTACGGCATTTCGGTGCCCGCCGAATACCAGACCACCAAGCAGAGCATCAGCGATATTATGCTGGGCCTGCAGCGCGAGGGCGAAGGCCAGTCGGGCTTCGAGATTTACGTGGTGCGCGGCTGGGACTACGCCGGCCTGGTAGATACCTACCAGCGCGCCGCCACCGTGTGCCGCGAGCAGCACGTGCCCGTGCTCATCCACGTCACCGAGCTCACGCAGCCGCAGGGCCACAGCACCAGCGGCTCGCACGAGCGCTACAAGAGCAAGGACCGCCTGACCTGGGAGGAGGACCACGACTGCCTGCACAAGCTGCGCGAATGGCTGCTGGCCGAGGGCCACGCCACCGAGCTGGAGCTCGACGAGATTGAGAAGGCTGCCGCCGTCGTTATCAAAACGGCCCGTACCGCTGCTTGGGCCGCTTTCTTCAACCCCATCAAAGCCGAGCGCGACGAGGCCGTGGCTATGCTGGACAAGCTGGTAGCCGCCACCGGCAACGAAAATACCATGCACGATTTGGTGGAGCAGCTGCGGGCCAACCCCACGCCCATCCGGGCCGATGTGGTGCGCACGCTGCGCCGCGCCCTGCGCCTCGTGCGCCACGAAAAACGCAGCTTCGACCGCCGCGCCATTCAGCGCCATCTGGAGCAGCTGCTGGCCGAAAACGCCGACCGCTACAATTCTAACCTGTTCAGCCAGAGCGAGTGGGCGGTGGGCAATATTGAAGAAGTGCCGGCTGCCTACGCCGCCGGTGCGGCCGTTGTAGACGGCCGCGAGGTGCTCCAGGCTTGCTTCGATGCCAACTTCCAGCGCGACGCCCGCATCTTCGCCATCGGCGAGGACGTGGGTAAGATTGGCGACGTGAACCAGGCCTTCGCGGGCCTGCAGGACAAGTTCGGCGAGCTGCGCGTGACCGATACCGGTATTCGCGAGTGCACCATTGCCGGGCAGGGCATTGGGGCGGCGCTGCGCGGCCTGCGCCCCATCATCGAAATTCAGTACCTTGATTACCTGCTCTACGCCATCCAGATTCTGAGCGACGACCTGGCCTGCCTGCAGTACCGCACCAAGGGCGGCCAGAAGGCCCCGCTGATTGTACGCACCCGTGGGCACCGGCTCGAAGGCGTGTGGCACTCGGGCTCGCCCATGCAGATGATTCTGGGCAGCATCCGGGGCATGCACCTGTGCGTGCCGCGCAACATGGTGCAGGCCGCCGGCTTTTATAACACCCTGCTGCGCAGCGACGAGCCGGCCATCGTGATTGAGTGCCTGAACGGCTACCGCCTGAAGGAGAAAACGCCGAGCAACGTGGGCGAATTCACACTGCCGCTGGGCCGCCCCGAGGTGCTGCTGGCCGGTACCGACGTAACGGTGGTCACCTACGGCTCGATGTGCCGCATTGTGCTGGACGCCGCCAAACAGTTGGCCGAAGTAGGTATCTCAGTGGAAGTGATTGACGTGCAGACCTTGCTGCCCTTCGACACCGACCAACTGATTGCCGACAGCCTGGCCAAAACCAACCGCGTAGTATTCGCCGACGAGGACGTACCCGGCGGAGCCAGCGCCTACATGATGCAGCAGGTGCTCGACGGCCAGCAGGCCTACCGCTTCCTCGATGCCCAGCCGCGCTGCCTGGCCGCCCAGCCCCACCGCCCGGCCTACAGCTCCGACGGCGACTACTTCAGCAAGCCCAACGCTGAGGACGTGTTCGATACCGTGTACGAGCTGATGAGCGAGGACGCGCCGGAGCAGTTCCCCGCGATTTATTAAGTCAAAAAAATAACGCTGGGCTTATGGGCCCAGCGTTACTGCAGTAGTTGTGACCGTGTTACTTTGGTGAAATGCCCGGTCCATGATGCTGATTTCGAATTTGACTACGTCGCCGGTGGCATAGTCGATTCGGTTCAGGCTCAAGGGCAGCTTGAACCGCATGGTGCCTTTCGTCGGAGCGGGTTTGACTGACTTATCAGTTTCGAGTCGGGGGTACGTACTGTCATCTTCGCCAGGGTAGCCCTTGTTCTGGGTGTAGAATGGGGCGAACTGACCGGTGCTTTTGTTCAGCTTGTAAGACTGGATAAAGAAGTTGTTGGCTTTGCTAAGGTTGTTGTGCCCACCGGTGGGGTCCTTGTAAGGGGCCACGGCCACATCGTCGGGGTCCAGCCCAAGGTCGCCGTCACCATCCTGAAAATCAATGACAAACACTATTGTATCCCCAGGGTTGGAGCTCTGTGCGGTTCGCGGCGCATAGATACTGTTTATCTGGTTAAACGTGATGGACGGCTCCACCGGAAAATCGGGGGCTTTCAGGCAGCTGCTGGTGCCGGCCCAGCCCAGGCCCAGCAGGACTACGGCCCCCAGAGTACGAAACAGATTCATAGAAGCTCAAAGAAGTAAGTTCAGAAGCCTAACGGCTGCCACGGCCCCAAAGTACGTTCTTCGCAACGAATAGTGCGGTTGGTTGGTTCAGCCCTGGCCTCGTTGCCCCATTGCCGCTTATGTCATTCCGTCCCGATTTTATCCGCGCGCTGCCGCAGCTAACGCTCACGGCCTTCGAAGCCGCCGCGCTGGCGCTGTTTCGGCACCAGGCCGCGCATTGCTCGCCATACGCACAGTACCTGGCCCAGCTCGGCCGCAATCCGGCCGCCGTGACCCGGCTCACGGAAATTCCCTTCCTGCCCATCGAGTTTTTTAAAACCCACGAGGTGCGCAGCGATGCCGCTGAATGGCAGCCGCAGGAGGAGTTCCTAAGCAGCGGCACGACGCTGCAGCAGCGCAGCCGCCACCTCGTGCGCGAGCCGGCGCTGTACCGCGAAAACGCCGCCCGCATTTTCGAGCAGTACTATGGCCCGCTCACCGGCTGGACGTTCCTGGCGCTGTTGCCCTCGTACCTGGAGCAGGGAAACTCCTCGCTGGTGGCGATGGTGGATTATTTCGCCCGGCAGTCGGGCCAGACGCAGCCCGCGTTTTTCCTGCACGACCACGCTGCCCTGCGCGCCGCCCTAGCCGAGGCCAAGCAAGTGCCCGGCCGCCGCGTTATGCTCATCGGCGTGAGCTACGCGCTGCTGGATTTTGCTGCCGCCATCGGCCCCGCGCCCGAGCTGCAAGGCCTCACCGTGCTCGAAACCGGCGGCATGAAGGGCCGTCGCCGCGAGATGATTCGAGAGGAGCTGCACCAGGAACTGCAACAGGCATTTGGCCCGGCCGGCATCCACTCCGAGTACGGCATGACGGAAATGCTCAGCCAGGCCTACTCGCTGGGCGACGGCCGCTTCCACTGCCCGCCGCCGCTGCGGGTGCTGCTGCGCGAACCTTCCGACCCGTTCTCGGTGGCCGAGTTTCGGCCCGACGGGGCCATCAACGTCATTGATTTGGCGAACGTAGATTCCTGCGCATTTATCGAAACCAAGGATTTGGCCCGCATGCACCCGGATGGCTCGTTCGAGGTACTGGGGCGGATGGATAATTCGGACGTGCGCGGGTGCAATCAGCTGGTGTGAATGTATTACCTTGTAGCGCGAACATACTCAAATTTAGGATGCTTTTTTAACCTTCCGGCACATTCGTCTCGAAAATTAGAGTGCTGCGCATTATTTAAATCTTTTTAACTCTGAAAACATGGCACTAGATTTTTCACAAATTTTAGTAGTTGGAGTATCTTCCAGAGCTCTATTCAATTTAGAAGTTGAAAACGAAATTTTCAAGACAGAAAGTATTGAAGGGTTTAGAAAATATCAGTTAGAACACGAAAACGAAATATTGACAGAGGGAACTGCGTTTCCGCTGATAAAAAGCTTATTGAAATTGAATGAAATCGCTTCCAAACAAATTGTCGAAGTTGTTGTAATGTCGAGGAATAGCCCAGAAACAGGTGTTAGAGTTTTGAAATCAATTAAGTATTTTAATATTCCAATCACAAGGTGGGCGTTTTCAGGAGGTGATTCACTTTCTCCTTTTATTGACGCATTTGATGTAGACCTATTTTTGTCAAAAGACGAGATTGAAGTTCAGAAAATAAGTGATTCCTCAAATTGTGCTACTGCATTAATTTATGCTCCTCCAACAGGATATATTCCTGAATTAGATAGGGTTAAATTCGCTTTTGATGCAGATGCTGTTGTTTTCTCTGAAGACTCAGAACATATATATAAAGAGCATGGGATTGACGCATTTCATAAACACGAATCTGAAAATGAAGATGTTCCTCTAAAAGATGGTCCTTTTGCCGAATTGTTAAGAAAATTATCTACGATTCAAAATTTCTTGCCTACAACAATTGAGTTGACACCTTTGAGAATAGCAATAGTAACTGCTAGAAATGCTCCAAGTCATATGCGAGTAATTAAAACATTGCGTCATTGGGGCGTATATGTTGATGAAGCGTATTTTATGGGTGGGTTGTCGAAAGATAAGGTTTTGAAAGCATTTGGAGCTCACATTTTTTTCGATGACCAGGAAACCCACCTCGACGGTTCTAGTAAGGTTGTGCCGTCTGGAAAAGTCTTGTACAAAACAGATTCGCCTTTGAGGAAGTATGAGAAAAAGAAGGTGGAATAAAAAAGGGCAGCGCTAGAATCAACCGATTCTGGCGCTGCCCTTTTTACTTAAGGGACGAATCTTCTACTTCCCCGCAAACGCCTTCGCGTCGGCTTCCGTAATCGTGTCGTCGCTCATAATCACGAGGCGTTCGACCACGTTGCGCAGCTCGCGGATGTTGCCGCGCCAGTCGAGGCCTTTGAGGTAGGTGAGGGCGGCGGGGTCGACCTTTTTGGGCTTGTTGCCGTAGTCGGCGGCGATGTCGTTGAGGAACTTCTGAATCAGCTCGGGGATGTCTTCGCGGCGGTCGTTGAGGGCGGGCACCTGGATGAGGATGACCGAGAGGCGGTGGTAGAGGTCTTCGCGGAAGTTGCGGTCGGCGATTTCCTGCATCAGGTCCTTGTTGGTGGCGGCGAGCACGCGCACGTTCACCGAAATTTCCTTTTCGCCGCCCACGCGGGTGATTTTGCTTTCCTGCAAGGCCCGCAGTACTTTGGCCTGGGCCGAGAGGCTCATGTCGCCGATTTCGTCGAGGAAGAGCGTGCCGCCATCGGCCTGCTCGAACTTGCCGATGCGCTGCTTCACGGCCGAGGTAAAGGAGCCTTTCTCGTGGCCAAACAGCTCGCTCTCAATCAGCTCGGAGGGGATGGCGGCGCAGTTTACTTCCACCATGGGGCCGCTGGCGCGGTGGCTGAGCTCGTGCAGCTGGCGGGCCACCATCTCCTTACCCGCGCCGTTGGGACCGGTGATAAGCACGCGGGCATCGGTGGGGGCTACCTTTTCGATGGCTCTGCGCACGGCCCCGAGAGCGGCCGAGCTGCCCACCATTTCCGAGCCTTTCGTGACGGAGAGCTTCTTTTTTAGCGTCTTGGTTTCGGTCACGAGCTTGGTGCGGTCGAGGGCATTCCGCACCGTTACGAGGAGGCGGTTTAGGTCCGGGGGCTTGGAGATGAAGTCGTAGGCCCCTTTTTTGGTGGCATCGACGGCGGTTTCGATGTTGCCGTGGGCCGATACCATGATGAAGGCCGCGTCGGTGCCCATGGCCTGGGCGCGGCTGAGGACTTCGAGGCCATCCATCTTGGGCATGCGGATATCGCAGAGCACTACGTCGTAGCGCTGCTGAATGAGCAGGTCGAGGCCGGCGGGGCCATCTTCGGCCTGGTCGACGGTGTAGTTTTCGAATTCCAGAATCTCCTTCAGCGTATTGCGGATGGCTTTTTCGTCGTCGATGATGAGAATGCGGGGCATAGGGGCGGAGGCGGAAATGGGTGCGAAGCGAGTGGCGCGAAGGTAACGAAAAGTGGCGTTTGGAGTTTAAGCGATGAAAGTCCAGTGCCTCACCGGGCACGGGACCCCACCCCCGGCCCCTCCCATCCGGGAGAGGGGAGCCTGACGATTGCAGACGCAAGCCAACGTTCGCGCCGCCGTGGCTCCCCTCTCCTGGAGGCGAGGGGCCGGGGGGGAGGTGACCCGCACCTGCCCCTTTACCTTCGCCAATCCAACCTATTTCCCCTATGAAAAACCTGTTTTCGCGCTCGCTGCTGCTTGGCGCTACGGCCACGGCCGGCCTGGGCCTGCTGGCTCTCACCCAAAAAACTACCCTGGCCCCCGACCCCAACAATGCCGGCCTGAAGCTGCCGGCCGGCTTTGGGGCGCTGGTGGTGGCCGAAACCGGCGGCAAGGCCCGGCACATCGCCGTCACGCCCCAGGGCACCATCTACGTGAAGCTGAACGCGGTGAAGAACGGCAAGGGCATTCTGGCGCTGCACCCCGGGGCCAACGGCAAGGCCACGGCCGCCCCCACGGGCTTCGGCAACTACGGCGGCACGGGGATGTATGCCAAGGATGGCTTCTTGTATGCGTCGTCGGATGAGGAGGTTTTTCGCTACAAGCTCGATGCGAAAGGGGAGGTGACCAACCCCGCGCAGCCCGAGAAAATCGTGACCGGCCTGCTGAACCGGGGCGAGCACGAGAGCAAATCCGTCGTGCTCGACAACGCCGGCAACCTCTACGTGAACGTGGGCGCCTACTCGAATTCCTGTCAGGTGAGGGACCGCGAGAAGGGCTCGATGGGCCGGCAGAACTGCCCGGTTCTGGATTCGGCGGGCGGCATCTGGCAGTTTCGGGCCGATAAGGCCCACCAGAACTACGGCACGGGCAGCCGCTACGCCACCGGCCTGCGCAACGTGGTGGGCCTCGACTGGAACCAGCAGAACAACCAGCTTTTCGTGATGCAGCACGGCCGCGACCAGCTGCACGACAACTTTCCGGCCCTCTACGATGACAAGCAGTCGGCCGAGCTGCCCGCCGAATGCCTGTACGCTCTGAACAAAGGCGCGAACGCCGGCTGGCCCTACCTGTACTACGACGGTCAGAAGAAGCAGAAAATGCTGCCCCCCGAATACGGCGGCGACGGCAAGAAACTCGCCGACCCCAAGTACCTGGAGCCCGCCGCCGCTTACCCCGCCCACACCGCCCCCGATGGCCTGCTGTTCTACACCGGCACCATGTTTCCGGAGAAGTACCGCAACGGTGCGTTCATCGCCTTTCACGGCTCCTGGAACCGCGCTCCCGAGCCCCAGAAGGGCTATTACGTGGTGTTCCAGCCTTTCAAAAACGGCAAGCCCGCCGGCGAGTGGGAAGTATTTGCCGACAACTTTGCCGGCACCGCCGCCAAAGCTGCCGCCGGCCGCGCCGACCACAAGCCCTGCGGCTTGGCCCAGGGCCCCGACGGCTCGCTCTACGTGAGCGACGACAAGGCCGGCACCATCTACCGCATACTGTACACCAAGAAATAAGCCGTGTTCGTGAAGAAGCTATTTGTGATGTTATCCGTGCTGGCCGTGGCTACAGGCCCGGCCCTGGCCCAGAAGAAGCCGCCGGTGAAAGCCCCGGCCAAAAAAGCTGTTGCCGGCGTATCGGCCGCGCTATTGGCTTCGGGCAAATCCGTTTACGCCCAAAACTGCCTTACCTGCCACCTGGCCGATGGCCTGGGCGTGGACGGCATGAACCCGCCGCTGGCCAAAACCGACTACGTGCTGGGCGACAAAACCCGTCTGACCAAAGTGCTGCTCAACGGCCTGCAGGGCGTGGAAATCGGTGGCGAGCAGTACCACGGCGTGATGCCCGCCCAGGCGACGCTTACCGATGCGCAGATAGCGGCGGTGCTGACGTATGTGCGCAACTCCTTCGGCAATAAGGCTAGCGCCGTGACGGTGGACGAGGTGAAAGCCGTACGGGTGGGGAACGGGAAGTAGCGCGGCCGTTCAGGCGGTTCACCTCACCCCCTGACCCCCTCTCCCGCGGAGAGGGGGCACCGGTCATCAGTCCGACACCATTTGCTTTACCTGCTCAACCAGCCTCTCCCGCGGAGAAGGGGGCACCGGTCATATACCTGCTAAAATCGGCTGGCTCCCCCTCTCCGCGGGAGAGGGGGACGGGGGGTGAGGTGAGCCGGACGCGCCGCCCAAAAACATAAACAGGCCACTCCCGTGCGGGAGTGGCCTGTTTACATTGTGTGATGGGTCTGTAAGCCGGGTTTTGTCCGGGGCCGAAGCCCCTGCCTCACCATTTATCTAGGCCAGTCGTTGCCGAAAGGCTCCATCAACCTACCCGCTGGCGCCGAACGAGCCGCCCGGAGCGGCAAGCTACCGAAGTAGCCGGTCGCGTACCAGCTTATTTGGTCTTTCAACCCCTGAGGTTTACCCAGCCGGGACGGTCACCCGCCCGCTGGTGCGCTCTTACCGCACCTTTTCACCCTTACCGGTTAAAAGGGTAAGAGGGTGTGAGGGTAGGAGGGCATGAGTTAAAAACTCCTACCCTCACACCCTCTTACCCTCCTGCCCTTGAAGCCGGCGGTAATTTTCTGTGGCACTCGCTGTCCTGGTTCGCATTATACTCGCCAGTCCTTCCCGTTAGGAAGCAAGGTGCTCTGCGTTGCCCGGACTTTCCTCGTCGCCCGAAAGCGCCGCGGTGAGGCG
>JANNDE010000375.1:0-2485 GCA_031387395.1 Hymenobacter sp. | reverse complement strand
TGACGATTTTAGGTTCAAGCAAAACAGACATAACGCACTAAAGTGCGCTGGCGTCAGGCTCCCCTCTCCGCGGGCTTCGCGCTTCAAGCGAACCGGGGCCGGGGGTGAGGTCCACGGAGCCGCGCCGTTCTACCATAACGTTTTCACGATGCCCACCGCCTACCGCATCCTGCGCCGCAACGACTACCGCCACGGCCGCTACCGCCTGCTGCCCATCCGGCCCGACGACCGCGAACCCATCCGCCAGTGGCGCAACGCCCAGATTGACATTCTGCGCCAGAGCACCCCACTCACCGCCGAGGCCCAGGACCGCTACTTCCGCGACGTGGTGACGCCGCTGTTCGAGGCCGCGCAGCCGGCGCAACTGCTGTTTTCGCTGCTGCTCGATGAGGAGCTGATTGGCTACGGCGGGCTGGTGCACATCGACTGGGCCGCCGGCCGGGCCGAGATTTCCTTTCTGCTTGAAACCGACCGCAACGCCCACATTCCCACCTTCCAGCCCGACTTTGCTGCCTATCTGCACCTACTGCGCCAGGTGGCTTTCGAGGATTTACCCCTCCAAAAAATCAATACCGAAGCTTACGACGTGCGGCCCTATCTCACGGCCGTGCTCGAAGCCGAAGGCTTTACAGAGGAGGCCCGCCTGCCGCGCCACGTGCAGGTAGCCGGGCAGCTGGTCGACACCGTGTTTCACAGCTGCTTCCGGCCCACCGGCGCTTTCCGGGGCCACGTGCTGGTAACCAGCCTGGCGGGCAAGGCCCCGCTGCTGCGCGCCGTGCAGGCCGCCGCCCGCCGGCTGCACTACGCCATTAAAGTCATTGGGGCCGACCTGAACCCGCAGGCCCTGGCCCGTCCGCTGGCCGACGATTTCTGGACCATGCCCGCCCTGCGCGACGAGGCCCTGCCCGAGCTGCTGGCCCAGATGCGGGCGCGCGGCATCGCCTACCTCATCCCCACCCGCGACGGCGAGCTGGCCTTCTGGAGCCGCCACCGCGCCGCCCTGGCCGAAGCCGGCGTAGCCGTACTGGTGAGCGCGCCCGCAGCCGTGCACCGCTGTCTCGACAAGCTCGAATTTGCCGCCTTCGGCCAGCAGCACGGCCTGCCCATCATCGCCACTGCCGACGATATCGATGCCCTCACCGAGCGCCTGACGCCGCCTCCCGCTGCCTTCGTGGTGAAGGAGCGCCACGGCGCTGGCTCGCTCAGCCTGGGCCTGAACCTGACCGCGCCCGCCGCCCTGGCCCACGCCCGCACGCTGCAGGAACCCATTTTTCAGCCCTTTATCCAGGGCCGCGAAATCAGCGTGGATGGCTACGTGGACCGCGCCGGCCGGATACACGGCCTGGTAGCCCGCACCCGCGACGTCGTGGTGCGCGGCGAGTCGCAGGTGACTACCACGCTGCTCGATACGGCTTTACTGGCCCGGCTTGCGCCGCTCGTTGAAAAGCTGGGCCTCTACGGCCCCTTCGTGCTACAAGCCTTGCTGACTGACGATGGCGGCCTGCACCTCATCGAATGCAACTGCCGCTTCGGTGGGGCCTCCACGCTGGGTATCGCGGCGGGCGTCGATTCGTTTTACTGGTTTTTGCAGGAGGCCGGCGGGGCTGATTTGCAGGCGTTTCCATTCGTGCCGGCGGCCGGTGCGCTGCGGCAGGTGCGCCTGGCAACGGACAGAACGTTTCACTTAATGAAGAATTAGGAATGAAAAATGAAGCGTTGAACCCACCGGAATTCCTCACTCCTCATTCCTCATTCTCCATCAAACGTAGCGTCCTGGTTTTCGACCTCGACGATACCCTCTACCCCGAGTTGAGCTACGTGCACAGCGGCTTCCGCGCCGTGGCCGCCTTCCTGAGCCCGCTGCTGGGCGCGCCGGCCGAAACGCTGGCGGCCAGTATGATAGCCGAGGAAGCCGCCCACGGCCGGGGCCAGGTGTTCGACAGCGTGCTTCGCCAGCACGGCCGCTGGAGCAAAGCCTTGGTGGCCGCCTGCCTTCGCGCCTACCGCCAGCACCAGCCCGAAATCAGCCTTTTTCCCGATGCCGAGCGCGCCCTTGCCCGCTTCGCCGGCCAGCCGCTCTACATCGTGACCGATGGGCACAAGGAGGTGCAGGCCCGCAAAGTGGCCGCCCTGGGGATGGATAAAAGAGTGCGCCACGCCTACCTCACCAACCGCTACGGCCGCCACCGCGCCAAGCCCAACCCGCACGTTTTCCAGCTGATTTGCCAACGTGAGGGTGTGAGTCCGGCCGACGTGACGTACGTGGGCGACAACGTGAAGAAGGATTTTGTGGGCATTAAGCCATTGGGATTTAATACAGTGCGAGTTGCGCGCGGCAACTATGCCCACTACATGGCCGATGAAGCACACGAGGCCGCCCGGATTATTCAGTCACTGGACGAGTTGTAGCGTGGACTCTGCGAGTCCGCGCATAGGCCGGATTTCCCCGCATCGCGCATGCGCGGACTCGCAGAGTCCACGCTAC
>JANNDE010000371.1:0-8229 GCA_031387395.1 Hymenobacter sp. | reverse complement strand
GGCGGCTCCCGATGCGGGAGCCGCCTTTTTTGTGTCTCAACCGGCGGCTTATTGCACCACGACGCGGCTCGTCTGCACGGCCTCGGGGGTGGTTACCTGCACCAGGTATAGGCCGGCTTTCAGGGTCGTGGCATCGATGGTGAGGTCCGCGCCGTTCAGGGGCTGGGTCTGGGTGAGCACCACGCGGCCGGTGGCGTCGCGCAGCAGCACCGTGGCGGTGCGGGCCGAAGCGCCGCTGGCCAGGTGCAGCCGGAAGCTGCCGCGCGTGGGGTTGGGGTAGGCCTGCAGCGTATTCGCCTGAATGCTGCCGGCTTTGGTAGCCAGCACGAGGCGGCACACCGCCACGCCAGGCGCGGCTTGCTCGGCAATGCGGGCGGCGTACTCCTGGTAGTAGCGGTTGGTGACTTTGACATCGTGCACCACCAGCGTGTTTTCGTCGTTTTCGGTATCGGCCGAAGCCGTCCAGTTGTGCGAGCCCACGAACACCGTCGGGTCCGACTGCGGGGCCCCGGCATCCACAATCAGGGTTTTGTGGTGCATGATGCCGCTGGTTTTTTTGAGGAGCACGCGGTCGCCCATGCCGGCCCTGATGAGGCGGAAGGCGAAGCCGGCCGTGCCGCTGGTGTCGTTCACGAGGCCGTCGGAGCAGGCCGCGATGTTGCGCGCAGTAACCTGGCTGGCCAGGGCGCGGCCCAGGTCGGCGCGGGTGATGAGCATCGACTCGAAGTGCAGGTCGTTGTCGGCCGAGGCGATGGCGGTGAGCAGGCGGCCGTTCACGTTGTCGGTGGGCGAAAAGTACGACTCCACCGAGCGGCCGCCAATCAGCAGAACGTGCGGCGTGTTGTCGGTTTTGCGCGAGCCGAACAGGGTGGTGCCGGCCACGTCGGTGCGCGAGCCCCACATTTCCTCAAACTCCACGGTGTACACCCGGGCCAGGGCCTGGTCCTGCAGGGCAATCACGTTGTTACGGTCGGTAGCCAGCTGGGCCCCGGTCCAGTTCATCGAGCCCGTCCACACCCACGGTATGTTGGGGTTGGTGCTTTCGGCATCGATAATCACGAACTTATTGTGCATGATGCTGCTGCCGCTGCTGCCGGTCTGGGCAGGGCGCGCTACGCGGGGAATGTTGACGGGCAGCTGGCCCACGCTCACGTTGGCGTTGTCGTCTTCGTAGATGATGCGCACGCGCACGCCCCGGTTTTTGGCGGCCACCACCGCATCCTTAATAATCGTGCTGTTCCAGTTGTAGATGGCAATATCCAGGGTCTGGGTGGCGCGGCCAATGTACTTGGCCAGCGTATCGGCGGCGCTGCCGTTGGGCGTGTACACGGCTACGTTGCCGGCGCTGGCCAGCGTGGCCTCCACGGGGTTGTTGAAGTAGTTTCGGATGAGGCCCGACGAGAGCGAGGCCGTAATCATGGGTACGAGGCGCGACTCGGAACGGCCCACGGCGTTCACCGAAACCGCCTGCACGTAGTAGATGGTGGCCGGTAACAGGCCCGTCAGGGCCTGGCTGTGGGCGTTGCTGAGCGTGGTGCTGCCCGCCACCGTGGTGAAGGTGCCGGTGGGCGAAGTAGCGTACGAGAGCTGCGTGTCGCCGGTGTTCGAGGTGTTGAACGACACGGTGAAGCCCGTAGTGCTGATGTTGCTCGGCACCGGCGTCGTCGTCAGGTTGGGCGTGAGGCCCTGGATGAAGTCGGCATACTTGCGGTTGAGCAGCTGGTAGCCGCCGGTGGTGGCAGCGGTCGAAGCCGAATACTGGCTCACGATGCCCACCGCGTCGAACGTGCCGCTGGGGCTGGGTTTGCCAATCAGGCCATCGGCCCCGCTGGAGTTGGTGGGCACGTAGGTCACCAGCGTCGGGTTGTTGTTCAGCCGGTAGGTGGTGTTGGCCGCGAACGACGTGACCGAAGCCCCGCCGGTCGTGTTCACCGAGGTAAGCCCATTGATGCGCACCAGCATGCCTTCGTATTTTTCGTCGTAGGCGGCCGCGGCATTGGCGGCCGCGAAAACCATGGGGGCCGGCTTCGGCCGGTTGCCGGCCAGCACGGTGAGCGCGGTGATGGGGTCGACTTCGAGCAGGCCGCGAAACATCTTCAGGCCACCGGTTACTTCAATGCTATCGCCGGGGGCCAGCGTATTCAGGGTCGCGGCAAACGCGCCTTTATCCGTCGAGTACACGCCCACGCCCGAATTCGGCCCCGTGCCATCCTGCATGTAGCGGATGATGCTGACCGTGGAGCCCAACTCGGCCCCGTTCGTTACGATGCCGCGCACCGTGACCGTGGGGCCGGCCGTACCGTTGGTGGTAGGGGCCAGGGCCCGCGCCGCCGCAATGGTGATGGCCGTTGTTTGGGCCGCCGCCGGGTCACCAGTCAGCACACCCGCGAACAACGCCAGCAGAGTAAATTTTTTCATGCTTGAAAAGAACTGAGGAGAATAAAATGAAATTAACCCAGGCCGGAACCTGCCTGCCCCGATGCTGGGATTTAGCGATGCCAACTGCCTTAGCTGCCCCGAAGTGCCCGACGTCGGCGTACGTTAATTTTTGCCGCCTGGGCGCGTGCGCTTGCCGTTGCTCGTGATGAAGGGCACGGGTGGGGCCGTTTCGGTGCCGGTGGCGTTGCGCGAGCTCACTTCCACGTAGTAGGTGGTGCCCGGAATCAGGTTGGTGAGGGGCAGGCTGTGGTGGGTGGTGAGGGTGGGGTCGACCTGGCTTTCCTTCAGCTGCTTGGGGTCGAGGCCGTAGCGCACGCGGGTGTCGCCGGGGTTCAGGGTCGAAAACACGACCGTGAAACCGGTGCTGGTAATGCTCACGGGCACCGGCTCCTCGGTGAGGCGAGGCAGGCCGCCACCGCGCACCATGTCGGTGGCCAGGCGGGGCACCAGTTGGTAGCCGCCCAGGCCGCTGGGGGCAAACTGGCTCAGCACGCCGCGCACGTCGAAGGCTTCGGTGGGCAGCGTGGTATCGACCAGGCCCTCGGGGCCGCTGCTGGCCGACACGATGCGGACCAGGCCGCCGGTCTGGCCGTTGAGCAGGTAGTTGGAGTTGCCGGCCAGGCTGGTAGCCACCGTGCCGGCGGGCGTGGTGAGGCGCGTCACCCCCGTGATTTCGAGGAGGCGGCTTTCATTGGCCTCCACGAAAGCCTCGGTGGCGCGCTCGGCGGGTACCTGCAGGGCGCGCACCCGCACGCCGCTGGCCAGCTTGTGGAACGAGGCAATGGGGTCCATCTCGGTCAGGCCGTTATACACCTTCAACTGGCCGGTTACCTGAAGGCTGTCGCCGGCGCGCAGCTCGCCGAAGCCCGGCAGCTTGGCCGGCTGGGCGTAGAGGGCCAGGCCGGCATCGGCATCCTGCACGTAGCGGATGTTGCCCATCTCGGGGCCGTTAATCACGACCACCCGGATGGTGACGGAACTGCCGGGCGGCAGGGCGCGGGCGGCTTTCACCGTGAGCACGGGCGGGGTGCCCGGGCCGGGCGGCAGTAGGGCTGCGGAAGTGAGCTCGGAGAAGAGGCTGGCAAAGAGGAAAAGTAAAGTCATGTGCAAGCTGATTGAAAATTAAACAGACTGAAAACGAAGCTGCTCCCGCAAAGTTCCGCATAAAATATTCATTCCCCGACATACCGACTGCGGAATTATGACTTGAATGGGTACTTCAAAATCTTCATAAAATGTTAACTTCCGGATGAAGCTCGATAGCGAACTGCTGTCGTATGGCCGCGATTATTTCCTCGGCCAGGGCCCGGATTTCGCCGCCCGTAGCGCCGCCGTGGTTCACGAGCACGAGGGCCTGGCGGGCGTGCACGCCGTGGGTGCCCGCGCCGGGGCCCCGGCGCAGGCCTTTCCAGCCGGCCCGCTCGATGAGCCAGCCGGCGGGCACCTTCACGCCGCCGGGCACGGGGTAGCCGGGCAGGTCGGGGTACTGGCTTTGGAGGCGGTCGAAGGCCGCCTGCGAAATTTCGGGGTTCTTGAAAAACGAGCCCGCGTTGCCAATTTTGGCCGGGTCGGGCAGCTTCGAGCGGCGGATGTGCACCACGGCCTGGCTCACCTGCCGCGGGGTGGGCGCGCCTTCGATGCCCAGCTCGGCCAGCGTTTCCGCGATGGCCCCGTAGCGCACGTTGGGGGCGTACCCGGCGGGCCGGGCCTGCCGGTGCAGGCGCAGCACCACGGCCGTTACCACAAACTGCCCTCTCAGCACGTTCTTGAACACGCTTTCGCGGTAGCCGAAGCCACAGTCGGCGGCCGTGAACACGCGGAGCGCGCCGGTGCTGATTTCCACGGCTTCGAGGTGGTCGAAGGTGTCGCGCAGCTCGGCCCCGTAGGCCCCGATGTTCTGCAGGGGTGAGGCCCCCACCGTGCCCGGAATCAGAGAAAGGTTTTCGAGGCCGCTCAGCTGCTGGTCGAGGCTGTACTCCACGAGGTCGTGCCAGCTCTCGCCGGCTCCGGCCCGTACCAGCGCGGTCTGGCTTTCGCCGTCTTCGCGGAGGATTTCGAGCCCGCGAATCTCGTTTCTGAGCACTATGCCGTCGAAATCCTGGGTGAACAGCAGGTTGGAACCCCCGCCCAGAATGAGCCGGTCGGCACCCTGCACCTGCGGCAGTTGCAGCAGCGCGCGCAACTCGTCGGCCGAGGCGAAGCGGGCGAAGTAGCGGGCCCGTACATCGAGGCCAAAGGTGTTGTAGGGGCGGAGGGAGACGTTTTCTTCGAGGGTCGGCATCATGCCGCAAAGGTAGCGGCCGGCCCGAAGTACCAAGGATGCGGCGAGCCCGCGAGTCTGCGTGACCGGCCCCCGCACGGTCCGGGCTACGTTATTTCGGGTTGGCCTTCACGTTGAAGCGCGAGTCGGCGCGTACGGTGGTGGCGCGGCTTAGGCCCAGCTGGGTCATCTCGACGGTGGTGAACAGCGTGTAGGACTTGCCGCTCAGGAACACATCGAGCTTCTGGTCAGCAGGTTTCAGCTCGATGGTCGTCTGGCCGGTGGGCACGGGGCTGAGCGAGGCCAGCAGCACCTTGCTGCTGCCGGCGGCATCGGCCGAAATCGAGATGCTGATGCTCTTCACGAAGTCGAAGTTTTGCCCGGCCGGGTCGGTAATGGTGAGAGCCAGGCGGTCGAGGGTGACATCCTGGACGTAGTCGGCCGAGGTATTGTTGTTCTGGTAAGTGCTGCTGGCCGTGGAGTTTACCGTGAGGGGTAGCGTGATAACCGGCCCGGCCACGCCGCCTGGCAGCGGCCCGGTGGCCGGCAGCTGGAAGGTGCTGGAATCGTTAATCTGAAACGTGAGCAGGTCCAGGATTTTCTTGCAGCTGGCGGTGCCCAGCAGCAGGGCGAGCACGAACAGGGCGGGGGCGAACAGGGATTTTTTCATAAGGAAAGCAAGGGGCTGGGCGAATGGTGAAGCCCGCAGCCCGAAAATAGTTAACGGACGCGGTAGCCGCTTAGTGCATAAAACAGCAGGTACACGTAGCACAGCGCCGGCACCACGAACGCCACCCGCAGCCCGCCGCCGTGCGTGGCCAGCCAGCCCATGAGCGGTGGAATGAGCGCCCCGCCCACGATGGCCATAATCAAATACGAAGAGCCCTGCTTGGTGAAGGACCCCAGCCCGGTGATGGCCAGCGGGAAAATCACGGGCCACATAATGGAGTTCATTAGCCCGCAGAGCACAATGAGCCAGAGGGCGGTTTCGCCGGTGCTCAGAATGCTGGCCCCCACCAGCGCCGTGCCCGCCGCGCACACTGCCACCAGCAGCACCCGGTTGTGGAATTTGAGCAGCAGCGGAATGCCCACCACCCGCCCAATGAGCGAGCCAAACCAGTACGACGACACCAGCACCGCGCCCACCGCCTTGGTGAAGCCGGCTGTGGTATCGATGGCCGAAGGCTCCTTGCCGAACAGTACCAGCGCGTAGTTGGTGGCCACGTTGAGGCCCTGCACCAGGCTTTGGGTGAAGGCCGACAGCTGCCGAATCCCTTGGCTCTCGCCGTAGCGAATCAAAAACGAGCCGAGCCCAACCTCCACGCCCACGTACACGAAAATGGCCGCGATGCCCAGCACCAGATGCGGAAACGCCAGCGCCGAGGTGCGGCCCGCCGCCATGGGCCGGGCCTCTTCGGCCGCTTCTTCGGCGATGCCTTCGATGTCGGGCAGCTTCACCAGAAAGAAAAACAGCGCCGCCAGTAGCACCAGAAACACGGCCAGGCCAATGTAGGGGCCTTTCACGAGCTGCGACTCTTCGGCCAGCCGCGCCTCCAGCGGCAATGCCGCCAGCCGGGCCTTGAGGGCCACTGAGCCCCCAAACAGCACCAGCCCGCCCACCAGCGGCGACAGCGCCCCGCCGAAGTTGTTGGCCACGCCCACCACGCTCACCCGCGCCGCCGCGCCGCGCGCCGGCCCCAAGATACTCACGTAGGGGTTGGCCGCCACTTGCAGCAGCGTGATGCCCGCGCCCAGCGTGGCCAGCGCCGTAAGAAACAGGGCAAAGGCCCGCGAATCGGCGGCCGGGATGAAGAGCAGCGCGCCGGCCGCCATCACCAGCAGCCCCACCACGATGCCGCGCTGGTAGCCCAGCTTCTTCAGGACCCAGCCCGCCGGCAGCGACATCAGAAAGTAGGCCCCGAAAAAGGCTGACTGCACCGCCGAGGACTGCAAATCGGTGAGCTGGCACACGTCCTTCAAATACGGCATCAGCACGTCGTTGAAGTTGGTGACGGCCCCGAACAGAAAGAACAGAGTCGTCATCAGCACCATGGGGCCGGCGTAGGAGCGGGCCGGCGCGGCGGTGCTGGCGGTGGGAGCGGGAGTGGGAGTGGAGGAAGAAGCGAGGGCCATTTAATAAGCAGTATGCGGTCGAAAGGCGAAAGTAGCGCGAACTTTGTAGTTCGCGTTTCCGCGCCGTTGGGGTATTCCTGATTTGACGCGGGAACGCGAACTACAAAGTTCGCGCTACGATGCACCTCACCGCCACCACCCAGTTCGGCCTGGAAGAACTGCTCGCCGACGAGCTTTACGCCCTCGGGGCCGACATCACGCACGTGGGCTCCCGCGCCGTCGAGTTCATCGGCGACCACCGCCTGCTCTATGAAGCCGCGCTCTGGAGCCGGCTTTCCATGCGCCTGCTGCGGCCCTTTGCCGCCTTCCACGCCGCCGATGAAAAGCAGTTGTATCGCGAAGTTAGCCGCATCGACTGGCAGGATTTCATCGGCCCCGGCCAGACCTTCGCCATCACGCCGGTGGTGAACCGGTCCACCTTCGAGCACTCGCTGTTCGTGGCCCAGCTCACCAAGGATGCCATCGTGGACCAGTTCCGGGACCGCACCGGCGAGCGCCCCAGCATCGACACCCGCACGCCCGACATCCGTCTGCACCTGCGCATGACGGAGAACGAAGTCATCCTCAGCCTCGACGCGGCCGGCGACTCGCTGCACCGCCGCGGCTACCGCCAGCACACCAACGAAGCCCCCCTGAACGAGGTGCTGGCCGCCGGCCTGGTTTTATTGTCCGGCTGGGATGGCAAAAAGCCCCTCATCGACCCCATGTGCGGCTCGGCCACCATCCTCACCGAAGCCGGCCTCATCAGCCAGCGCATTGCGCCCGGCCTGTTCCACCAGGCCAAGTTCGGCTTCGAAAACTGGTACGACTTCGAGCCCGAGCTCTGGAACCAGGTGCGAGAAGAAGCCAAAGCCCAGCGCCTCGATGAGCCCCAGGCCTACCTCGCCGGCTCCGACCTCGACCCCCGAACCATTGAGATGGCGGCGGCCAACATCACCGCCGCTGGGTTGGAGGATTTTATTAAGTTATCCGTCCGCGACGTGAAGGACGCCGCCGCGCCTGCCAAAGAGGAGCCGGGCATCGTGCTCACCAACCCGCCCTACGGCGAGCGGATAGGGGAGGAGGCCGAGATGGATGCCCTCTACAAAACGATTGGGGATTCGCTGAAAACCGGCTTTCAGGGTTACAATGCGTTCGTGTTCACCGGCAACCTGGAGGCGGCCAAGCGCATCGGGCTGAAGCCGGCGCGACGGGTGCCGCTGTTCAATGGGCCGATTGACTGTAGGTTGTTGAAGTATGAGCTGTATGGAGGGAGCCGGCGGGCGCCGTCACCACACCCCCCCGCCCCCCCCCCAGGGGGGGGGGGGGGGGGCGGCCGGGCCGGGGGGGAAGCGGGGAGTTAAAAAATAATATAAAAATATTAAGTGTAACGCACACACCCCGCGAGGGGGGGGGGG
>JANNDE010000300.1:0-16023 GCA_031387395.1 Hymenobacter sp. | reverse complement strand
GCACATTCCCGCCGGGCGCGTGCTCCTTGCGGATGCGCTTGAGCAGGGTGGCTGCCGCGTAGGTGCGGGCTTATTTGGGGTTGGTAGCCTTGTACATCAGGTTGCCGGTGCCCAGCACGTCGGTGAGGGTGGCCCAGAGGGCGTTGCCGGCCCGGGTGTTGTCGTCGGTGAGTTCGAGGGTGGTGTTTTGGGTATAGCAAAGATTCCCACGACAAACCCGACCTTCGCCCCATGAAGCACCGCCCTACGCTACTACTTGCCGGGGCCATGCTGCTGAGCGCCGGCCCCGTTGCCCGCGCCCAGCAGGCTCCCTCGCCTTACACCACACGTTTCGCTGTGGAGGCCCCGCTCACGGCCGGGCTGCTGGGTCTCAGCGGGGCCGGGCTGCTGCTGGTGCAGCACAAGTGCACCGCCACCGATGCCGACCTGGCCGCCCTCGACCGCGCCGATATCCCGGCCATCGACCGGTTTTCGGCGGGCCGGTTCAGCCCCCGCGCCCAGCTCGTGAGCGACGGCTTCTGCTACGGTACCCTGGCGCTGGTGCCCGCGCTGTTGGCCTTTCAGCCCAACGTGCACGGGCGCTACGGGCAGGTGGCCGGCCTCTACCTTGAAACCATGAGCAGCACGGCCGCTCTGTTCACCCTTACCGTGGGCACGGTGTACCGCTACCGGCCCTACCTCTACGGCCCCGAGGGCGGCGAGCTGCGCCACGGCCCCGTGGCTACCGACTCGTTTTTCGGCGGGCACACGGCCCACACGGCCACCGCCACGTTCTTTGCCGCCCAGGTTTTCCACGATTTCAACCCTGGCTCCCGGGCTCAGCCCTACGTGTGGGGCGCCGCCGCCGTCTTGCCCGCCGTGGTGGCCTACTTCCGCATCTGGGCGGGCAAGCACTTCCTCACCGACAACCTCGTGGGCTACGCCGTGGGGGCCACCGTGGGCGTAATGGTGCCCCGCCTGCACCGCAACGACACGGTTTTTGACCCCGCCACCGTGCCCCCACAGCGCTTCACCGATTCGGCCGTGGGCGTGGGACTCGGGGCGGCGGTGGGCCTGGGAGCGCTGCGTTTTTACAAGCGGCTGCACGGCACGGGCGTGTCGCTGGGGCCGGTGCAGGGGGCGAACGTGAACGGCTACACGTATGGCGGCGTGCGGCTGACGCGGGCGCTATAAAGCGGCGCTATATCCCGGTGGGCTTGCCGTCCAGGCTCACTATGTTGCGCTGCTCCCAATACTCCTGCATCCCATCCGGGCCTTTCTTTTCCGGCGAACGGCTGAGTTGTTCGCGCTCGCCTTGGTATTCCAGGAAGGGCACGGTCATGCCGCAGGAAGTCGTCACCAAATCCAGGTCGACCACGATAATCTGCCGGGCCCCGGGCAGCGGTGGAAACAACGCCCTGAGCTCCGCCCATTCCGCATCGCGCGGATGAAAAACCGTGCCCGTGCCGTAGAGGCGCAGAATATTCGGCTGGCCCTCGAAGGCGCAGAACATGATAGTAATGCGGTTGAGCTCGCGCAGGTGGGCGGCGGTTTCGTTGCCACTGCCGGTCAGGTTCAGCCAGGCCACGCGCTGGCCATTGAGCACCCGAAACGAGTCCAGCTCCTTGGGCGAAACGTTGACGCGGCCATCGGCGGCGGCGGTGCCCACAAAAAACACGTGCTGCTGCTCGATGAAGAGGCGGGTGGCGGCGTCTATTTCGGTGAATTGCTTCATGGGGCCAGCAGGAGAGGGGCGAATGAATCAGGAGGGGCGGCCGCTTCCCGGGGCCGGCCGCCTCGTCACGCTATCAATAATAACCTAAATTACGTATGCCGCCGCATGGCTGACCCCGGGACGATGACGGAGCTCTATAAAAACCTGCCCTGGATGTATAGTCTGCTGAAAGATGAGCCGACGGGTGCCTACTACCTGCGGGTAATCTTGAGGTGGTCTAGTTAATCTGGACAGAACAGGGTGGTATCTTTCCTTCGTCATGAAAGACACTTCAAAACCCGACAAACGCCGCAAGTACGATGCGGCCTTCCGCGCCGAAGCCCTGCGCCTGGCCGAGCAAAGCCGCTCGACCCAGGCCGCCGCCCGCGCCCTGAACATCGACCCCAAACGCATCTACCAGTAGCAGAAAGCCGCCCAAACGCCGGTGGCGGCCGCCTTGGGGGCGGCCCTGGACCCGGACACGGCGGCCGAACTGCGCCAGCTGCGGGCCCTGGCCCGGCGGCAGGCGCAGGAGCTGGAGATTTTAAAAAAAGCCATCGCCATCTTCTCGGTGACCCCGACCCCATGAGCCGCTACCGCTTCATCGCCGCCGAGTGCGGCCACTACCCGGTGCGGCGGCTCTGTCAGGTGCTGACGGTGCCGGCCAGCGGCTATTACGCCTGGCAGGCGGGCCGGCAGCGGGTCGAGGGGGCTGCCACGCCGGCCTGGGAAACGGCACTGGTCAAAGCCTTCCGGCATCATCAACGGCGCTACGGCACCCGTCGGTTGCAGCTCGCCCTGCGCCAGGATGGGCACCGGGTGGGCCGCCAGCGCCTGCGGGTGGCCATGCGCCGCCGGGGGCTGCACGCGCTGCAACCCAAGGCCTTCACCCCGCGCACCACCGATTCGACCCATGGCCTGCGCTGTGCCCCCAACCGGCTGCTGGACCAGCCCAAGCCCATCCAGGCCAACCAGGTGTGGGTCTCGGACAGTACGTATTTGCCCCTCGCTAACGGCTTCTGGGCCTATTTGTGCGCCTTTCAGGATATGGCTACCAAGCACGTGGTCGGCTGGCACGTGGGCGCCACGATGCCCGAAGAACTCGTGACCACCGCTTTACAGCGGGCTTTTTTTGCCCAGCCGCCCACCCCGGGCCTACTCGTCCACTCCGACCGGGGTCGTACCCGGTAGGGCGGGCAGTACTGCGGCAATGCGTACCGCGCCCTGCTCCGCCGGCACGGGGCGCTGCGCTCGCAGAGCCGACGCGGCGACTGCTACGATAATGCGCAAGCCGAGAGCCTCTGGTCCCGACTCAAAACCGAGGTGCTCGAGCTGCGCGAGTGGCCTGTTTTTGCCGACCTGGCCGACGCCCAAGCCAGCGTCGCCGACTATTTGACTACTACAATCACGAGCGCCTGCACTCCAGCATTGGCTATCAGACACCCTATCACACTCACCAACAACTTCTTCAAATTACTGCCCTAAACTGTCCAGCGTAAATGGACCACCTCATCTGCGGCTCTAGCTATATGTACGAAGTGTTCCTGCGCCTCACGGAGGCGGAAGTGGCGGCGTTTCTGTCCGCTGTCGCGGCCGGGTAACCCGATGCCCTGACGGCGCTGGCCAAACAGGCGATGCACTATGGAAACCAAGGCATTCCGGGCCGCGAATACCTGCGCGAAGAGCGGCCCAAACGGCTGCAATCGTAACCGGGCCGCCGCCCGCAAATTATGGCGGCCGGTCAACCATTGAGGCGGCCAACCGCGTAAGCCGGAGCTTAGGGAAACGCCGACCCGCGCCGTGCCCCGATAGCCGCTGACCATTATGCAAGAACAAATCCGCCTCGCCGAAGCCCGCACCAACACCGTCGCCTGGAAGCAGTTCGGCCCCTACCTCACCGAGCGCCAGTGGGGCACGGTGCGCGAAGACTACAGCGCCCACGGCGACGCTTGGAACTACATCAGCCACGACATGGCCCGCGCCTACGCCTACCGTTGGGGCGAGGAAGGCCTCGGCGGCATCAGCGATGATAAGCAGCTGCTGTGCTTCGCCGTGGGCCTCTGGAACGGCCGCGACAACCAGCTCAAGGAGCGCCTCTTCGGCCTCACCAACCCCGAAGGCAACCACGGCGAAGACGTGAAGGAGCAGTACTACTACCTCGACAGCACCCCCACGCACTCCTACATGCGGATGCTGTATAAGTACCCGCAGGCCGCTTTTCCGTATGATGAATTGCGGGCTGAAAACGCCCGCCGCAGTCGCCAGGAGCCCGAATTCGAGCTGTTTGATACCGGGGTTTTTGCCGAAAGCCGCTACTTCGACGTGTTCATCGAATACGCCAAGGCCGGCCCCCAGGACCTGCTCGTCCAGCTCACCATCCACAACCGCGGGCCCGAGGCCGCGCCGCTCACGGTGCTGCCGCAGCTCTGGTTTCGCAACACCTGGACGCTGGGCTACGACGACCACCGGCCCGAAATCGCGCGCACCCAGGCCGATGCCATGGCCGCCGTGCACCGCGACCTGGGCCGCTACCAGCTCTACTGCGACCAGCCCGCCGGGCTGCTGTTCTGCGAAAACGAAACTAGCCCCACGCTCTTCGGCCGGAAGCGGAAGAAGAAAAACAAGGCCGGCCGCTACTTTAAAGACGGCATCAACGAGTACATCGTGGAAGGGCAGACCAAGGCCGTGAACCCCGCCCGGCATGGCACCAAGGCCGCCGCCCACTACCAGTTCACGGTCGAGCCCGGCCAGCCCCAAACCGTGCGCCTGCGCCTCAGTCAGCCTGAGCACGCCGCGCCGTTTGCCGATTTCGACCAGCTGTTTGCCACCCGCCGCTTCGAGGCCGACGAGTTCTACGACTGCATTCAGGAAGACCTGACCAACGCCGACGCCCGCAACGTGCAGCGCCAGGCTTTTGCCGGCATGCTCTGGAGCAAGCAGTTCTATTACTACGATGTGAGCCAGTGGCTCGACGGTGACCCCGGCCGCCCCGCCCCGCCCGCCGAGCGTCTCGAAGGCCGTAACCACGCCTGGCGGCACCTGCACAATGCCGACATCGTCTCGATGCCCGACAAGTGGGAATACCCCTGGTATGCGGCCTGGGACCTGGCCTTCCACTGCCTGCCGCTGGCCGTGGTCGACAGCACCTTTGCCAAGCAGCAGCTCCGCCTGCTCTGCCAGGATGGCTACCTGCACCCCAACGGCCAGATGCCCGCCTACGAGTGGCATTTCAGCGACGTGAACGCGCCTGTGCACGCCTGGGCCACCTGGCGCGTATACCAGATGGACCGCAAGCTGCACGAGGGCCGGGGCGATACCGAATTCCTCGAAGCCGTGTTCCAGAAGCTGGTGATGACCTTCACTTGGTGGGTGAACCGCAAGGACCGCGACGAGCGCAACATCTTCGAGGGCGGCTTCCTGGGCATGGACAATATTGGGGTGTTCGACCGCAGCTCGCCGCTGCCCACCGGCGGCAAAATCGAGCAGAGCGACGGCACCTCCTGGATGGCCATGTTCGCCCTCAACCTCATGCGGATGGCCCTGGAGCTGGCCCAGACCACGCCCGTATACCAGGAAATGGCCAGCAAGTTCTTCGAGCACTTCCTCTACATCGCCGAAGCCATGACGCGTGGCGGCGGCGGCCACTTCAACCTCTGGGACGACGAGGACCAGTTCTACTACGACGTGCTGCACGCCCCCGACGATTCGCGCACCCGCCTGCGCATCCGCAGCATGGTGGGCCTGATTCCGCTGTTTGCCGTGGAGGTGATTGACGATGAATTGCTGGTCACCGTGCCCGAGTTCTACGCCCGCGCCCTGGCCCTCATCCAGCGCCGCCCGCAGCTGGCCGAGCTGGTAAGCCGCTGGCAGGAGCCCGGCCAGGCCACCCGCCACCTCATGGGCCTGATGCGCCAGAGCCGCCTGCGCAACGTGCTCACCCGCATGCTCGACGAAACCGAATTCCTCTCCGAGTTCGGCATCCGCTCGCTCTCGCGCTACCACTTGAATAATCCCTACTGGTACCATTTGGGCGAAGAGGACAGCTTCTCGGTGAGTTACGTGGCCGGCGAGGCCGACTCCGATATGTTCGGCGGCAACTCCAACTGGCGCGGTCCGGTCTGGTTCCCGGTCAATTATTTGATAATTGAGTCGCTCCAGCGCTTCCACAGCTATTACGGCGACTCCTTCACCATCGAATACCCCACCGGTTCGGGCCGGCTGCACACGTTGGCGCAGGTGGCCGATGCCCTCTCGGCCCGCCTCGCCCGTCTGTTTCTGAAAGACGAGAATGGCCGCCGCCCCGCCATGGGCGATACCGAAATCCACCAGACCGACGAGCATTTCCGCGACCACCTGCTCTTCCACGAATACTTCCACGGCGACGACGGCCACGGCCTGGGGGCCAGCCACCAAACCGGCTGGACCGGCCTGGTAGCGCGCCTGCTTGACAAGGCCGGCGGGTAGGAGCCGTTCGTCCGTCATGCTCGTCTGGCGTCCGCGCATTCCTCCGCTACTACCCCCGCAGCGCCTCGGTTTTCCGGCGGTCTTTTTTGGCTTCGCGGCCGGTGCGCCCGGCGCATACTCGTTGCGGTTGTGGGCCTGGCGCAGCAGCTGGCAAGCCGTTGCGTTTCCTTTTGAAGTGCGCGTTGCTAAGTAGCAAGACAGAAGTGTTATGCGGTGAATTTTTGATTAATATATTGACTATTAGACAATTGTATTTGTTTTTTGGTCGGTGCACACTTTTAAAAGAAAAAAAGTTAAAATATTTACCATATGGCTTTTAACCTTCAACTCTCAATTTTTAACTATATACACTGACCCCAAAACGCTTTAAAGTCTTGCTACTTGCTACGTAATTCTTGCTACTTACTCACTGACGTTACGCAGCTTGGTGGCGATGGCGCGGGGCCGTGCCGGCAGGGTCGTATCCGGCAGGGCTTTGCCTCGTATCTATTATTTGTGGGCCTCTGGACCACCCGTTAGCACGATAGGCGCGGGTGTCGGGCAACGACTGCAGGCCAGCGGCCTGCCAATAACCGGCACGGGGCGGAGCCCTGCCGGGTACGACCCTGCCGGGTACGACCCTGCCATCTCGTCCTGGGTGCGTAACAGCAGTTACTCACATCGTTGGGCTATTTTCTCCCAAACAAAAATTACTGCTGCGGAAGCAGCGCCGCGCTGTTCAGCAGCCGCGCCCCCCTGGCCGTGAGGTCGGCCTGCGCGGCAGCCCAGCCCTCGGGCGAAATGGCGCGTACGGCATCGGTGACGACCACCGTGGCGAAGCCGGCGACCAGCGCATCAAGGGCCGAGTAGTACACGCAGTAGTCGGCGGCCAGGCCGGCTAGCACTACTTCGGTCACGCCGCGGCCGCGTAGGTAATCGGCCAGGCCGGTGCTTTTGCGGTGGCCATTGTCGAAAAACGCGCTGTAGCTGTCAATTTCGGGGTTCATGCCCTTGCGGAAGATGGCCTCGATGCGCTCGGGGTGCAGCGCCGGGGCCAGGGCCGCGCCGTCGCTGGCCTGGAGGCAGTGGTCGGGCCAGAGCACCTGGGGCAGGCCGTGCAGGTCAATCTGCTCGAACTGCGCGCGGCTGGCGTGGCTGCTGGCGAAGCTCTGGTGGCCGGCCGGATGCCAGTCCTGGGTCGCCACCACGAGGTCGAATCGCGGCTGCAGGGCGTTCACGAGCGGCACAATTTCGTCGCCGGCCGGCACGGCCAGCCGGCCGCCGGGCAGAAAGTCGTTTTGGATATCGATGAGCAGCAGGGCGCGCATGGGCAAGAGGGGAGAAGCCGGCCGCGGGCCGGTGATTTATGTATTTCTTTGGCTAAAACCAAGTATTGGCGGCAGGGTTACGTTAGCCCGGATATTAGCTGTCATCATCCGCGAAAACTGTTTCTCATGCCTAATCTTCACAATCAGATTGTCCTCGTCACCGGAGCCACTTCCGGCATCGGCCAGGTTGCCGCTACCGAGCTGGCCAAAATGGGCGCGCACGTCATCATCCTGGCCCGCAATGCCGGCAAGGCCGCCGTGGCCCAGCAGGAAATCAAAGCCGCCGCCGGCCACGAAAACGTGGACGTACTGCTCGCCGACCTGGCCGACCTGAACCAGGTGCGCCGCGCCGCCGCCGAGTTCAACGCCCACTACCCGCGTCTCGACATATTGGTGAACAACGCCGGCCTGATTCTGGGGGCGCAGCGGCAGGTTTCGCCCCAGGGCTACGAGCTGGGCGTGGCCACCAACCACCTCGGGCCGTTTTTGCTCACCAGCCTGCTGTTCGGGAAGCTGCAAGCCAGCCCCGCCGCCCGCGTGGTGAACGTGGCCTCGACCGCCTACCGCATGGCCCGGCCCGATTTGACCGACTTCCAGTCGACGCGGAGCTACGGCGCGCTGGGCGTGTACGCCAACACCAAGCTCTACAACATCATGTTCACGCAGGAGCTGGCGCGCCGCCTGCGGGCGCATGGCATCGGCAACGTGACGACCAACGCGCTGCATCCCGGCGTGGTGGCCAGCAGCTTCGGCAGCGCCGCCAATGGCCTGATGAGCGTGTTTGTGCAGCTGGGCCGCCCGTTCATGATTTCGGCCGCGAAAGGGGCCGAAACCAGCGTGTTCCTGGCTTCGGCCCCGGAAGTGGCGACCATCAGCGGGGGCTACTACGACAAGAAGAAGACCACGCCCGTCAGAAATTCCTTCAACACTCCCGAGCATGCCCGCCAACTCTGGGAGTTGAGCGAGCAGCTCACCGATACGCAGTTTCTGGCGTAGCTGGCCGCTGGTTCCGTTCCGGCTTCTGCCCCCGCTATGCCCACCCCGGCGTCGGCCTGGTTTGCCTGAGTCAGGGCGACCGGGCCGCTGCCGGAGTGGTCGCATCCAGCACCAGCGTCCAATCGGCATCGAAACGCAGGGGCTTGCCTGCGGCCGCCCGCTTCCGTGCCGGCCGCCTGCGCTGTAGGCGCGGCCGCTTCCAGGGCCTTCAGGTGAAATGCGTTGCGGCATTGGGTCGTTTGGAGAGGAGGTGGGGGCGCGACGGATTTACGGGTTTTCCGTATTCCGCACGGGGGCCGGGGGGAGTGCCCGCCACTCATTCTCCAGAATACCCATTTCCACCAGCGTCCAGTAGCCGTCGTTGTGGCGCACCACGTCGCGCAGCCGCCCTTCTTCCTGGAAACCGCACTTCAGGTAGCAGTTGATGGCCGCATGGTTGAAGTCGTACACGCCCAGGCTGATACGGTGCAGCTGCAGGTCTTCGAAGCCAATGCGGAGCAGGGCTTTCACCATGCCCTGGCAAATGCCCCGGCGGCGCTCGGTGGTGTTGCCCACCAGCACCCGGGTGATGCGCCCGGCCCGGTCGCGTGTGCTGATGCCGCCGAGTGAAATGTGGCCGACCGTAATTCCGGTTATTGAGTCGACGGCCTTATAGATGAAGACGTTGGGGTCGTTCACGTCGTTGGAGCCTTCGACGTACCAGCTCAGCCCGGCTTCGGTGAGGGGGAAGGAAAACATCGAGCCGCTCCACTCTTTCATCAGCCGCTCATCGTCGACCCATTCCATAAGCTGCGTAAAATCGTCGGAAGTGAAGGGTTCTAGTGTAATCATGATAAAATAAAAAACGGTGCGGATGAAGCTGCAAGTTAACGATGCGGCGCAGGTAGTGCCGGGCTTATTTGGGGCCGGACATAACCGGACGGGCAGCCGGTTTGTTGGCCGGGCCGTACTGCTTTATTTCCCCGCGCCGCTATGAACCTTGCCACCAACACTATTCTCCTCACGGGCGGTGCTTCGGGCATTGGTCTGGCGCTGGCCGTGCGCTTTCTGCGGGCCGGCAGCACCGTCATCATCGTGGGCCGCCGCGCCGATAAGCTCACCAAAGCCCAGCAGGCCTACCCCGCCCTGGTAGTGCGCCAGTGCGACATTGCCGACCCCGCCCAGCGCCGGGAGCTCGTGCTCTGGGCCACCTCAACATACCCCGGCCTGAATGTGCTGGTGAACAATGCCGGCATTCAGAACCGCGTTCAGCTGGCCCACGACTACGCGACCGACTGGGAAACCCGCCGGCAGGAGCTGGCAATCAATCTCGAAGCGCCTGTGCACCTCAGCACGCTGCTGGTGCCCCACCTGCGCCAGCGGCCGGGCGCGGCCATTATCAACGTCACGTCGGGCCTGTCGTTTGCGCCGGCGGCTTTCGTGCCCATCTACAGTGCCACTAAGGCGGCACTGCACTCGTTCACGCTCTCGCTGCGCCACCAGCTGCAGCCGGAGGGCATCGCGGTGCTCGAAATAGTGCCCCCGGCCGTGGATACCGACCTCGGCGGGCCGGGCCTGCACACCTTTGGCGTACACGTGGATGAGTTTGCCGATTCGGTGATGGGCCGCCTGGCTACGGGCGAGCAGGAAGTGGGTTTTGGCACCTCCGAGAAGGCACGCCTGGCTTCGCGGGCCGAGCTGGACGAGCAGTTTCGGGTGATGAATAACCGGTAGCGCAGCCTGGACGCTGCCGGGCTCGCGCGTGGCCGGCTTGCCCACGGCAACCGCTCCGGGCTTCGTGAGGGCCTCCATTTCCTCGGCGCGCAGCGGGGGCGAAGGGCGCGGCGGCTGAGCACGGCCACGCACAGCGTGCGCCTGCGGTTGCCGGTGAAAGGGAGGAATTGCCCATCGGGCGAGAAGTGCGGGCTGGTTTTTCCGCCCGGGCCCACCGTGAGGCGCCGCGGGTTCGAGCCGTCGCGGTGGGCCAGCCAGATGTCGCCGGCTTAGCTGAAGGCCAGCTTATCGCGGCGCAGGGCCGACTTGCGTAGCAGCGGGGTTTCGGGGAACCGGTGGCCCTGTTCGGGCATGCAGGCTCAGGCTGAACAAAAAAATAAGGGTCAGCAAGTAAGCGGGTGCAGGCATGGGCCTGCGGGAAAAAAAATGCCCGAAGCCAACCAGAATACCGGGCGGAATGCACAAATTTGGGCTTCCATTTTGTCGATAATTTTTCATTGCCTAATTATTTCGACGTGAAGCTTCAACAACTTGTTTATCAGAGCAAAGCCACCGTACCATTTTCGGTCGCCCAGCTCGAGCAACTGCTTCGCCCCTGGCGCGCTCACAACCAGGGGCAGCACATCAGTGGCCTGCTGCTCTACGGCGACGACGATATTGTCCAGGTCATCGAAGGCCCGGTCGAAGTCGTACACACCCTTTACCAAACCATCGCCGTCGATTCCCGGCACTACGACGTAGTCATCCTGGCCGACGGTCCCATTCAGGAACGCGCCTTTGCCGAGTGGAGCATGGGTTTTAGCCTCCTTGATGCCCCACGCCGGCAGCGCCTGGCTGGCTACGTCCGGCCCGCCCACGATGGCAGCGGGCTACCGGCCAGCCCGGGCCAGTGGCCCGAGCTAACCGCCTTGCTGCGCGATTTTGCCACCCATCGGCTGCCCTGAATAGCCGCCACGGAATCAGCCCAAAAAAAGGAGCAACGTGCCGGCCGGCGCGTTGCTCCTTTTGGCTAAACTGCTTGGCGGCGAAGCGCCTGCTCAGGCTTCCAGCTGCAGCACGGCGCGGCTGTGCTCGCGGATGGCGGCCGCCAGCGCCGGGTTATCGGCCAGCTGCTGGCCAAAAGAAGGCACCAGCTGCCGGAACCGGGCCTGCCACTCGGGCGAGGCCGCGCGCGCGGGGTAGCATTTCTGCACCAGCTCCAGCATGATGGCCACGGCCGTGCTCGCGCCCGGCGAAGCGCCCAGCAGCGCGGCAATCGAGCCGTCGGCCGAAGTCACCATCTCGGTGCCAAATTCCAGCACGCCGCCTTCCTTTTTATCCTTTTTGATAACCTGCACGCGCTGCCCGGCCACGGCCAGCTGCCAGTCGGCGGGGTCGGCTTCGGGGTAGTACTCGCGCAGGGCGGCGGTGCGCTCGGCTGGCGTTTGTAGCACCTGGCCGATGAGGTATTTCGTGAGGCCCAGGTTGCGGGCCCCGGCGTAGAGCAATGGCCGAATGTTGCCCAGCTCGATGGATTTGAACAAATCGGTGTAAGAGCCCTGCTTCAGAAACTTGGTGCTGAAACCCGCGTAGGGCCCAAACAGCAGCTCCTTACGGCCGTTTATCTGGCGGGTATCGAGGTGGGGCATCGACATGGGCGGCGAGCCCACGGCGGGCTTGCCGTATACCTTGGCCTCGTGCCGGGCAATCACAGCGGGGTTCTGGCATTTCAGCCACTGCCCGCTCACCGGGAAGCCGCCGAAGCCGCTGGCCTCCGGAATGCCCGACTTTTCGAGCAGCGGCAGTGAGCCCCCGCCGGCCCCGATGAACACGAAGCGCCCCCGCACGATGCGGCTTTCGCCGGTGGCCAGCTCCTTGATTTTGAGCCGCCAGATGCCGTCGTCCTTGCGCCGGAAATCCTCCACCTCAAACCCGAGGTGCAGGTCGACGCCGGGCTGGGCCTGCAGGTGGTCGGTGAGGGCGCGGGTGAGGGCTCCGAAATTCACGTCGGTACCCACCGCCATGCGGGTGGCGGCCACCGGCTGGGCCGGGTCGCGCCCGTCCATCACCAGCGGAATCCAGCCGGCAATCCGGGCCGGGTCGGTGCTGAATTCCATGCCCTGAAACAGGGGCGAGTGCAGCAGCGCGGCGTGGCGCCTGCGCAGGTACTCCACGTTGGCGTCGCCCCACACGAAGCTCATGTGCGGAATGCTGTGGATGAAGGCCGTGGGGTCGGGCAGCGGGCCTTCCTGCACCAGCGAGGCCCAAAGCTGCTTGCTGAGCTCGAACTGCTCGGCAATCTTATCGGCTTTGCTGATGTCGATGGAGCCGTCGGGGCGCTCGGGGGTATAGTTCAGCTCGCAGAAGGCCGAGTGGCCGGTGCCGGCGTTGTTCCAGGCGTCGGAGCTTTCGGCGGCCACCGCGGCGAGCCGCTCGTAGCCGCTGATGGTGAGCACGGGGTCGAGGGCCTTGAGCAGTACGCCGAGCGTGGCGCTCATGATGCCCGCACCAATGAGAATGACGTCGGAAACGGGTTTGGCCGGGGAGGAATCGGTTGAAATCATGTAAAAAGGGGATAAGAATGCCGAAAGGCAGTACGCAGGACAAGCGAGCAGGGCTATTGGTTGAGGGAAAAGTAGCCGGTGGTTTTTACGGCGCTCCGCCCGGCAACTGCCCGAATATCGCTGGTAATTCGGGCCGCGGCCCGCCGCAAAGGTCTTGTGCTACGCAATTGTTGCCCAACTTGCAGCGCGCATTCCCGCCCACTGCCCACTGCCCATGCCCAACCTCGACCTGCCGCTGCTGCCCCTGCCCACCCGCGCCGACGCGGCCGATACCACGGCCCCGCGCCTGCTCATCATCTACACCGGCGGCACCGTGGGCATGGCCCTGAGCCGCGCCGGCGACCTGGTGCCCATGCAGTTTGGCCGGCTCGACCGCAAGATGCCCGAGCTCACCCGCCTGCCCTTCCGGCTGGCGCTGCTGAGCCTGCCCGAACCCATCGACAGCAGCAACGTCATGCCCGCCGACTGGCTGTTTCTGGCCCGGCTCATCGGCCGGCACTACGCCGATTTCGACGGCTTCGTGGTGCTGCACGGCACCGATACCATGGCCTACTCGGCGGCGGCCCTCAGCTATATTCTCGAGCACCTGGGCAAGCCGGTGGTCTTTACCGGGGCGCAGGTGCCGGTGGGGGCCAACCGCTCCGATGCCCAGCGCAACCTCATCACGGCCCTCGAAATCGCGGCCGCCCGCCACCCCCGCGCCCACACCGTGCGCGTGCCCGAGGTATGCGTGTTCTTCAACGACATCCTCATTCGCGGCACCCGCGCCAAGAAGGTCGAGAGCCAGCAGTTTGCCGCCTTCAAAAGCGAGAACTACCCGCCGCTGGCCCGCGCCGGTATCAGCCTCGCCTTCGACGACAAAAGCATTCGCCTGCTGCCCGGCGCCCGCCTCAAAGTGCATACCAATCTCGAAGCCGGGGTAGCCGTGCTGCCCCTGTTTCCGGGCATCACCGAAGCCGTGGTGTCGGCCGTGCTGGGCGTGCCGGGCCTGCGCGGCTGCGTGCTCGAAACCTACGGCTCGGGCAATGCCCCCACCGCCCCGTGGTTTCTGGCGTGCCTGGCCGAGGCCCGCCAGCGCGGCGTGTGGCTCCTGAACGTGAGCCAGTGCGAAGAAGGCCGCGTGGTGCAGGGCAAGTACGAAACCAGCGCCCGCTTCGCCGCAATGGGCATTGTGGGCGGCGACGACATCACCACCGAGGCCGCCGTCACCAAGCTCATGTTTGTGCTGGGCCTGGGCGTGAGCGAAGCCCGCACCCGTGAGCTGCTGGCCACCGACCTGCGGGGCGAGATAACGCTTTGAAAATGAGTTATGAGTTAAAAGTTATGAGTTATGAGTTGCTGTTCTGTCAACTCATAACTCATTTTCGCCCTATCTTTGTCCCATCAACCACCATCCTTGAGGGGTGTCCGAGTGGTCGAAGGAGCACGCCTGGAAAGTGTGTATGGGCCAAAAGCTCATCGTGGGTTCGAATCCCATCCCCTCAACAAAAAGCCCGTTTCCGAATCGGAAACGGGCTTTTTTCATTTAGTTATAGCCAAAGGACGGCCCTTACCGGTGCAGCAGCCGGCGCAGCTTGGCGAAGAGCTCGGGCTCCTCGAAGGGCTTGGCCAGGCAGTCGTCGAGGCCGGCGGCGAGGTAGCGCTCGTGGTCGCTGCGGAAGGCATTGGCCGTGAGGGCCAGGATGGGCACCCTGGCGCGCACCGGGTCGCGATGCTGGCGCAGGTAGGTTGTGGCTTCCACGCCGCTCATGCCGGGCATCTGAATATCCATCAGCACGACATCGAAGGGGCCGTTGTGCTCGAAAAGGTCGAGGCCGCTAGGGCCACTTTCCGCCTCAATCACCTCAATGCCCCAGTTCTGCATGGTCCAGGCCGCCACCATGCGGTTGATTTCGTTGTCTTCGATGAGCAGCACCCGCACGCCCCGCAGCACGCCGGTATCGAAGTTATCGGCGGGAATGGCTTCCGGGGCCTGCTGGTTGGCCTTGGGCAGGGTGAGGGAGAAGGCAAAGAGGCTGCCCCGGCCGGGGGTACTGTTCACGGTGAGGGTGCCATTCATCTGTTCAACCAGCGCGCGGCTGATGCTTAGGCCCAGGCCGGTACCGCCGAACTGGCGGGCGGTGTCGGCATACGCCTGCGTGAAGCTCTCGAAGATGCGGGCCACTACTTCGGGTGCCATGCCCACGCCGGTATCGCTCACCTCAAAGCGCAGGGTCAGCTCGTCGGCGGTTTCGGCCAGGGCCTCGCTGGTTACCAGCACCTGCCCGCCGGCGGGCGTGAACTTGATGGCGTTGCTGACCAGGTTGAGCAGCACCTGGTTGAGGCGGTGCGCGTCGCCCACCACCGGCGGATAGGCGGCGGTGGGCCGGTGCATCACGCAGGCAATGCCCTTCTCGATGGCCTGCAGCGAAAGCGGCTTCACGGCTTCCTGAATCGAGGCGTTCACGTCGAACGGCTCGGGGTTCAGCTCCAGCTTGCCGGAGGTGATTTTGGCCATGTCGAGCACGTCGTTGAGCACGGCCAGCAGGTGCTGCCCCGAACCCCGGATGATGCGCACGTACTCGCGCTGCTCGGCCGTGAGCGGGGTTTTGGCCAGCAGGTTGGCCACGCCCAGCACCCCATTCATCGGCGTGCGGATTTCGTGGCTCATATTGGCCAAAAAGTTTTCGCGGGCCCGCACAGCCGCTTCGGCCGCCTCCTTGGCGCGCTTCATTTCCTTGCTGGCCAGCACGCGCTCGGTGATGTCGTGGCCGTGCGACAAGATGTAGGGTTCCTGGCCGGGCTCGCGCACCACGTAGTTGTGGTAGTGCAGGTAGCGCAGCTCGGTGCTGCCGCGCGGGTACACCGGCAGTACGCCCTGGGCCGCGCCCGACTGGTCAATCTGGGCCAGGTAGTGGCCGAAGCCTTCGCGGTCCTCCTCCGTCATGTGGGCCGTGACGGAGGTGCCTACCAGCGCGTCGGCATCTTCGCGCAACAGGCGGGCCAGGGCCGGGTTCACGGTGATGACCCGGCCGCGCATGTCGCAGGTGCCGATGAGGGCCTGGCCGTAGGTCATCAGGTCGCGGTACTTTTTTTCGCTGCGCTCGAGGGTTTGCTGAATGTTTTTTAAGGCGGTGATGTCGGTGCTCACGCCCAGCACCTGCACCGTACCGTCGGGGCGGCGCAGGGGGCGGCGCACGGCGTGGTACCAGCGAATGGTGCTATCGTTGAGGGTGAGGGATTCTTCCAGGGCCAGGTCTTCGCCCGTGGCAATCACCTGGGCGTCGAGCGCGGCCGAGCGCTGCAGCTCGGCCAGCGTTTGCGGGGG
>JANNDE010000295.1:0-2355 GCA_031387395.1 Hymenobacter sp. | reverse complement strand
TTTGCGCAGCTGCTGATGGGGTAAACCGAGTCAAAAGTTGACAGTTAAAAGTTAAAAAGACCCGCCTGATAATCCAGACGGGCCTTTTTTCAACTTTTAACTGTCAACTTTTAACTCAACCAACAGCTCGGCCGTGGCGTGCACGCCCACGGGCTCGTACTCGTCTTCGCCGTCGGTCATTTGGGGAGCGGTTACTTTGCGCACGTTGCGGGCGCAGTCCTCGTCGCGGTGGTTGCGGCCCACCGTGAACTCCACCCAGTCGCCTTCACGCAGGTCATTGAAGTCGCCTTCGGTGAGGTCGGCGTAGCTGAAGAACAGGTTGTTCGGGGGCATTACCACGAAGCCGAAGCCGTTTTTCAGGTTTTTGATGGTGCTCATGCCGAGCGTGCCCACGGGGCCGGCGGCGGTGGGGCCGGTGGGGCGGGCCAGCTTGGGCGCGGCCGCCGTGCTGGGCGCGAAAGCGGCGGGCTCCGACTGGTTCACGAACAGGGATTCCACTACTTCGTCCTGCTCCTGCAGGCCGCGGTCAATCACGTCGTGCATGGCCACCGGGTAGGTTACCTGCTCGAGCAGCTGCTGGGAGGCGCGCGTGACGCGGGTTTCGCCCTTGAAATCTTCGTACTTGAAGTCCCAGTTCAGCAGCATTACGCGGGTGCCCACGGTGTTGAGCTTGCGGATGAGGGGCACGTAGTCGGAGTCGCCGGCGATGAGCACCACCACGTCGAGGGTTTTGTGCAGGGCCAGCTCAAGGGCTTCAAGGCTGAGCCACACGTCGATGCCCTTTTCCTGGAGGCGGCCGTCGCGGGTTTTCAGGGCCATGTAGTGCGTCTGCACGCCCAGGTTCATCAGAATATCGTCGAGTAGGCGGTCGTGGAACAGGCGGTCTTTGTCGCGGGCTTCGGTGGCGGAGAGGCGTCCTCGGAAAAAGTGGGCATCGGTGATGCGCGCCAGGCGCACGTCGACGTCTTCTTCCTCGGCTACCTGATGCCGGATGTACTCGTGCAGACCTTCGAGGCTGATGCGAGCCTTGCGCTCGTGCTGGAAATAATAATAGTCGCTAATTTTTAAGAAATAGTTGCCGTCATAAAAGACACCAACCCGAATCAAGGGGCTGTTCATCTGGTTCATGGTAATGGGGTTACGTAAAGTTAGAAAAGTGTTTTGAGTGGGATGTAGCGCGCGTATCGGGGTAGAGGCACCGGTAACTGACGCGCATGCCGGCAGCCGGGCCAGGCAGTAGTAAAAATAGAAAGGCAGTGGGGCATAACAAGCTCGGGACTCGCCTACCCACGGTGGCAGGCGCGATATCCCATGCTAATAAAATGAAAAATTTAGGCAGGCCGCAAGTAGCGGAAACGATTGCAATCGTAGAATAACAACCCGAACCAATACCAACAACAGTCCTAATTTAACAGAATATATGCTGCGAAGCTACTGTTCTTAGTTGACTTATGCAATAGTGTTAGTTTACAATATAGGCTTATCCGTGCAACTACGCTACTATCCGGGCTACACCAGATGCATCGAGCCCACCACCAACCCCAGCACCAATAGGGCGTAGCCCACACATATGGCCACTTCCAGCGTGTTGCCACTGGCCGAGCCCGTGCTGATAAGCGGAACCTTGAAGGAGTACTCCGAAATTGGCAGAAACCACCTTACGCCCGATTTAGTGAGCGTATCGGCCACGAGGTGCGAGGCGTAGCCGGTGCCCGCGTACAGGGCCACGCCGCGCCAGCCCAGGTGCTGGTCGGCGAGGTAGCCGATGTAGGTCCAGAGCGCGGTGGCCCAGATGGTGTGCGTCCAAGAGCGGTGCGCGGTGAAGGGGGCCAGCGCGATGAACGTGCCCAGCAGGCTTAGCCAGAGCTGCTCGGTGTAGAGGCCGGCCACCACCGTGCCCAGGCCCGTGAACAGCAGCGCCAGCCGCCGGGCCGAGCCGCCCTGCATGCCCACCCCAATGAGCCCAAACGCCAGCGCCGCCGTGTAGTACAGGCGCTGCTCGGAGCCGGGCCCACTATGCAGGTAGGCATAGGCGGCGAGCGCCAGCGCCCCGGCCGCAAAGGCCCAGCGCACGTAGTTCTGGGTAAAGCCCAGGCGCTTACTAAGCCGGCTTTCGGGATGGTCGAGGTCGGGGGCGAGGCTGGAGAAGCCGGCCAGGGCAATGCCGGCCAGCGAAAACGGAATGCCCGGGGCCAACCCGGCCACGGCCACGCCGGTGATGAGGCCGATGGCCAGGTGAGAAGAACCGCGCATTTGGTATTGTTGGTAGTCAGTAGTCGGTAGTCGGTAGTCGGACAGTGCATCTCTGACTACCGACTACGGAATACCGAATACCTCCCGAAAGGGACGCGAAGC
>JANNDE010000262.1:0-9139 GCA_031387395.1 Hymenobacter sp. | reverse complement strand
CGAGGCACAGCACCCCCAATCCGGCTATCCCGCCCTGGCGGGGAGTGCCGAACACGAATCCGATATCGTAGTTGGCAGTGCCGATGATGCGGTCCACGTTGGGCTGGTTCTCATTCAGCATCTTTTCTACATCGCTGTTGGTATAGGGTACCGGGGGCGGGGTGCCCCCTCTGAGAAAGGTAATCTGGTCGTTGTTAGCCACCAGCACCAGGCGCACGGCCAGCTCCCGCTCATAGGTCCCCACCACTTGGTTGAGGGTCACTACTTCGGCCGCCAGCACCCCGGCTTTGGTGTTGCCCTTGGTCAGGGCGTACTCGGGGGTGCAGGCCAGGGCCAGGCGGTAGGTGCGCAGTTGCGCCCCCGTGGCTCGGGCCTGGGCACTGCCGCCACCCGCCCGCCAGGTCGCCACTTGCGCCGTGCTGGTTTTTTCCTGGGCGGGAGTAGCCACGAAGCCACAGTCGGCGGCCTTGCCCACCACCGCCGGGCGCTCATCTTTCCGGTAGTAGCTCAGGACGTGCCGTGTGTCAGTCAGGCTGACCGGGGCAATCAAAAAGCCCGGCTCGCTGCTGCTCAGCACCTGGGCGTGGAAGCCAGCGGGCGTCAGGTCCACCCGCACGGTGGCCGTGGCATCATCGAGGCCCACGCCGGCGTAGGTTTTAATCTGGGGGTAGCGGGCGGCCAGCGGGGCTTCCATGATGGGGGCCTCGCGCAGGGCGAAGCGGGCACTGCGGCCATCGGGTTGGGGCAGGGTCAGCACCAGCGGGGCGGCCCCGCCCTGGCCCTCCAGCGGGGCCGTGGCCAGGGCGGCGCGTAGGCCGGGCTCGTTGAGCGTCAGGGCCTGCGAGCGGACGAGTGTGGCGGCCAGCGGCGAAGACGCCCCCGCTGTGCGGGCGGCGCCGTTGGCCTGGAAATAGCCCACGCCAGCGGCCGGGCGGCCAGTCTGCCCCTGGGCGGAGCCAGTGGCTAGGCCCAGGGCCAGGGCCAGCAGTAACCCGGCTCCTGAGCGGCGCAGCCTGGGGCGGGAATTAGCAAGGGGGCCTGACCATTGGGGAGCCGACCGACCATCGAACGATTGTCTCATGCGAAAGAAAAAAAGAAAAATATGAGTAATAAGGAGTGGCCCGCCCACGCCGCCCGGGCCCGGGCGGACCTGCGCTTACTCGACCACGATGCGCCGCACGACGGGCGCATGGCCGTCGGCCCGCACGCTAAGCAGGTACAGCCCGCTGGCCAAGCCCGCCGTGGGCAATTCCCCCGCACTGCCGCTGAAGGTGCGCGTGCGCACCAGCTGCCCTAACCCGTTGCGCAGGCTCGCGCGCGCCGCGCCCACCGGCGCCGCCAGGGCAATGTGCAGCGTTCCCCGAGCCCCCACCGGATTCGGCCATGCGCTGAAGGCCCCCGCCCCCGCCCCCGCCGTGGCCGAAACCACCGTCACCGCGAACCGCTGCGTGGCGTTGCTCACCCCGCCAGCCGTCGTCACCACCACCGGACCGCTCACGGAACCCGCCGGCACGGTGAAAGTCAGGCTCGTGGCACTCATGACCGCAAAGCCCGCCACCGTCGCCCCGTTGAGCGTGAGCCGCGTGGCCCCACTCAAGCCCGTGCCCGTTACCGTCACCGCCGTGCCCACCGGCCCGCTAACCGGGCTCAGGGCTGTGATTGTCGGCGAAACGAGCACCGTGAACGAGGTAGACGAGGTGCCCGTACCCGCGCCCGTCGTCACCGTAATCGGCCCCGAGCTTGTGCCCGCCGCCACCGTGGCCGTCAGGCTCGTGGCCGAAACCACGGCGAAGCGGGCCGCCGCCGTGCCATTGAAGCGTACCGCCGTGGCCCCAATGAAACCCGTACCCGTTACCGTCACCACCGTACCCACCGGCCCGCTGACCGGGGTGAAGCTCGTAATCGCCGGGGGCGTGGTGCTGGCGGGAATCGTGCCGGCAATGGTGAACGTGCCCAGCGAGCCGTAGTCGGAGTAGCCGTCGGTGGCGGGGTCGCCAGCCCCGGTGCCGTCTACCTGCAGGAAGTAGGTGCCGGCGCCCAGCGTGGCGCTGACCGTGGCGTTGAGGTTGGGGACGTTGATGTTGGGGGCGGGCGTGTCGTAGGTGCCCAGCAGGGCGCCATTGGCATCAAAGAGCCGCGCCACGATGTCGAGGTTGCCGTAGGGGTCCACCGTGTTCACGTTCAGGCTCACGGCCCCGCCGCTGGTGGTAAAGCTGAAGTAGTCCTGGTCCGTCGTGCTTCCGATGAGGCCATTGCCGGACACATTGTTGCCGCTGCGGGCCAGGGCCGTGGCGCCGCTGGTGCCGTTGGCGTGGTCGTCGGAGCGGTAGCCCAGGTTATTGCGAGGGCCGCTCATGATGGCCAAGTCGTCCTCCTTATTATTAGCCTGGCCGTAATCGCCTTTGCTCCACTGCGAAACCGGCTTACTGAAGCCGGCACCCATAATAGGGGCCCAGTTCTTCCTGTCTTTACCGGAGTAGTATTCTTCCACGGGGATTATGCGTCCATCGTGCGATAGACCCAGCGCGTGGCCCACTTCGTGCGAAGTCGTCTCGCCTGCATACTTGGGGTTGTCCGTTAGGAACGTCCAGCAAGGCGATTCATCGCCGAAGGAATTTAAAGTGGCCACGCCAGCCGCCTGCGGGCAAATGGTCTCCCTGCTGCCCGGCGAAACGACGCAGCGCTTGCGCATGGCTGGAGGGTAAGCGTTGTACACGTTTTCGTCGGTGGTGACATTCAGGTTCAGGAAGCGAAAATCCTCGCTCACCAACTCCCACATGCCCTGCACGTCGGCATCGGGCATGTTGGCCGGCGGCGCCGAGTAGGCCTTGCCGTTGTTCCAGCCGGTGCCAGCGGGCAGGTCGTAGCCGTCCACGTCGAGTAGCAGGCAGCCGCGGGCGCCCGGCAGGCTCTGCAACGAAGGCGTGGCGCGGTTGGCGGTGCTGCCGCTGGCTGTCTTCGGCGCCACGTAGCCCGGGGGCAGCTTGTAGCCGACGCAGAGCACCTGGTTGATGTCCACCTCCTGCACCGCGGCGTTGCCCTGGGCGTCGGCGGAGTAGCGGAAGGCGCGCTTGGTGCCGGGCAGCACAAGGTGGCCTTCCACCTGGGGGCCGTCGATGCGCACGCGGAACGAGGCGCCGGGCACGCCCTGGATTTCGCCCACCACGAACTCGCCGGTGGCGGCCAGGTCTTCGCGGTAGTTGACTTTGCCCGTAAACGCCTGCGTGGCCGACACGCGCAGCGTGACGGTGGGTTCCTGGCGGCGGGCCGTGCTCGCGGCCACCTGGGTTTCGAGCTCGCGCACGAAGCCCAGGTTGGTACCCAACGAGTAGGTGGGGCCGGCTGGCCGGTGCTGGGCCAGGGCACCCAGGCTACCGAGCAGCAGCAGCGCGCTCAGTCCATGGGAATATGCTTTTTTCATAGACTAGGGAAATGGTGACGAAAATGATGGTAAAGTGCAACTATAAATAAAGCTCCGGCTGATGCATCGCGCCCGCCCAAAGCCACCCGGCGTAGCCCATGCGGCCCACGCCGGGTGGCCAGGTCAGCCCGTAGCGGCACAGCAGCGGCGCGGCCGTTCAGCGGCCAATAGGGGTCGGTTGCCCCAGGCTTTTTGGTGGGCAGTCGCCGGGCTTTCTGTCAGCAATAGCTTGCGAAATCGCGGAGTTATAGAACGCCGGAAGCAGCAGACAAAGAGCCTCGAACGGCACAAATAAACCGGCTTCCGGCCGTATTTGCAAGTGTAAAATATTGGCCAACAAGCTTATTTGTGGTGCTTCGGGCACTTCCGGTACACGCTACATGATGCGGTGGCCTTCTAATATTTCTACTTACGCCTGGTGTCAGGCCAGCGAACCACCTGCTTAAAACAATAAGCAAAAGAACGACGCGATTCCTTCGCTTACCGCGCCCACGAACCCGGCTTGCCGGACGGCCCCCTGGCGGGCCGCCTCATCAGCCAGGCCGCACAGAACCGGCCACTTAGTGCCCGGATAATGAGCAGCCTAGCACGCCTGAGATTCGGGGGCTGGCCGAAAAAAAGGGCCAACGCTGCCGCTATGCCGCATTCGAGGCGTGATGGTCCCGGGCCTCCCACGCCACCAGCTTTGCCTGTTGCGGAAGCGCGGTGCGTCGCCCGGTCCTCGGTGGCGGCCGTCGGCCGTTTTGCGGGTACGTTTCGGGCATGAGAGGGAGCCCAGCAGGTACCCGCCGCGCCCATGACGCGGCGCAAACACGGGATTGTAGAAAGAAGCTATAACGGAAAAATGCTATTGCGCTTTCCCCGCAGGCATCTGCGCTAAATTGATTTTCTCGGTCAGGTCAAGTCCGAACGGGCCGCTTGCCGCCCGTTGCACACGTTCAGCCCGAACAGCTGCCGGCCGGCAAAGCGGGTTGAGCCAGGCTAGCCGGCAAATATGCGCTGCATCGACTGCCAGAGTTGCTTTTTGCGGCCGGCGTCGTGTTTCAGCAGCTTGATTTCGCTGGCTCCCAGGAAGGTCGTGTCGCCGTAGAGCAGCACCGGTTTGAAGGGTTGGGTAGTATAGACGGCCACATCGAGCATGTTTTTGCCGAACGCCAGAAACTACCGGGCGGCCAGGTGCTGGCGCAGGCTGCACCCGGCCCGGCTGCGAAGGCGCTGCGGTCGGGGCTGCCGGCAGCTCGGCCAGTATTACCATGTTGAAAATCGGCCCCTTATCTGCCACGGCCGGTTCTGGTGCAGCCTCCACGGATGCTACGGGTGCCACGGCTAGTGCTACCGGCGCTGTTGGCGTCGGAGCTGCGGGTGGCACGGGGGCTGCCGCTGGCGACGGGCTTCTGTTTGCGCATCATGCGGAGGAGTTGAAGCGGAGAGGAAGCCGCAAAAACAAGCAGCAGCGGGCGTGGGTCAGATGAGGCCGCGCCGGACTGCCACCGCCCTCGCCCTCACGCATACAAGGCCCCCGATGCCGCTTGACACCCTTGTCCTTACCCAAAACAAAAAAGCGCTGGCTGAGAGGCCGGCGCTTTTTTGCTGGGGTTATTCGTCTGGCAAATGGGCGAAAAGGCGACGAAAAGGAACCGGGCCAAAAATAACCCCGGCCTGCCATAAGTTGGGCGGGCCGGGGTAGGGTCAACGACGCCGGGCGCGGCTATTTTTTGGCCCCAGGCGTAGCGGTGCTGTTTTGGTGCATCATCTCGATGTTGCCGCTGCCGGTGGCCTTGCCCTGGCGGGCCGCCTTGGCCGTCGAGCTGGAGCGCGAGGCCCGATTGGCCCCCGTGGCCGGCGCGGTATTGATTTTACCTCCGGCCTTCTGCCCGTTGCCGGGCGAGTAGTTGGGGGCGGTAGTAGTAGCCGTTGGCGAGGGCGTGTCGGCGTTGCCGGTGGAGGCGCGCTGGGCCGCCGAGCCGGAACCTCCCTTGGAAGCCGGCGTCTGGGCCGAAGCCGTGAAAGTGGCGCAAGCCACCATGGCGGCTAAAAACAGGGTTTTCATCAGGAAAGCAAAAATGAAGTGATAAGATAAGATGCTCCGCTTACGGCCATTATGCCATCGCCGTTGGCCCTAAAAATCTAAGGTTTAGCTTAGGCTGTCACGGTTTCCTCGCTGCCCAGCTCGCTCAGCACGCGCTTGGCCTGCTGAATGGAGCGCACTTCCTCAAACGTCACAATTAGCTGCGCCTTGTGCTCCTTTAGCTTGGCGGTGCGCGGGTGCGTCTGCACGTAGTTGAGGATGGTGCCGAACTGCTCGCCCTGGAAATACGCTTTGTGGTCGTCGTCGGCGGGCAGGTAGCCCTTCAGCGTGTCGCGCTTGAGGGTGATTTTGGCGAAGCCCACCTTGCAGGCCTGCCAGCGCAGCCGCACGATGTCGGCCAGCTGCTCCACTTCGGGCGGCATCGGCCCGAAGCGGTCTGCCATGCTGGCCAGCAGCTTGCGTAGCTCCTCCGGCTTCTGGGCGCGGTCGAGCTTGGCGTAGAGCTGCAGGCGCTCCGACACGTTGCTCACGTACTTTTCCGGAATGAGCACCTGCTGGTCGGTCTCCACGTTGCACTCCTGGCCGCGGCCCGCGCCGGCCGCCAGCTGCAGGCGCTGCTGCGAGTTGGCATCGCCCAGAAACAGGTCGCGGAACTCGGTTTCCTTCAGCTCCTGCACGGCCTCGTCCAGAATTTGGTGGTAGGTTTCGTAGCCCAGGTCGTTGATAAAGCCCGACTGCTCGCCGCCCAGCAGGTTGCCCGCGCCGCGAATATCAAGGTCGCGCATGGCTACGTTGAAGCCCGCGCCCAGGTCCGAAAACTCCTCCAGCGTGCTCAGGCGCTTGCGGGCATCGGCGGGTAGCTGCGCCACCGGCGGCGTCAGCAGGTAGCAGTAGGCCTTGCGGTTGGAGCGGCCCACGCGGCCGCGCATCTGGTGCAGGTCGCTCAGGCCGGCCAGGTGGGCACGGTTGATAATGATGGTGTTGGCGTTGGGAATGTCGAGGCCCGACTCGATGATGTTGGTGCTCACCAGCACGTCGTACTCGCCTTCCACGAATCTCATCATGCGCTTCTCCAGCATCTCGCCGTCCATCTGCCCGTGGGCGAAGGTGATTTTGGCATCCGGCACCAGCCGCAGAATCGTGCCGGCCATTTCCTCGATGTCCTTCACGCGGTTGTGCACGAAAAACACCTGCCCGCCGCGCTTCAGCTCCCGCGCCACCGCGTCGCGAATCAGCATCTCGTCATACACGTGCAGCTCGGTGGTCACTGGCTGGCGGTTGGGCGGTGGCGTGGCAATCACGCTCAAATCCCTCGCGCCCATTAGTGAGAAGTGCAGCGTGCGCGGAATGGGCGTGGCCGAGAGCGTGAGCGTGTCCACGTTCACCTTCAGCTCCTTCAGCTTATCCTTGGTCTTGACGCCGAATTTCTGCTCTTCGTCAATAATGAGAATGCCCAAGTCCTTGAACTTGATATCCTTATTAGTAAGCCGGTGCGTGCCAATCAGAATATCGGTTTTGCCCTCCGCCACGCGCCCCAGCGTCTCTTTTATCTGCTTCGTCGACTTAAACCGGTTGATGTATTCCACCGTCACGGGCAGCGTGGCCAGCCGGTCGCGGAAGGTTTTGTAGTGCTGCATGGCCAGGATAGTCGTGGGCACCAGCACGGCGGCCTGCTTGCCATCGGCCACCGCCTTGAAGGCCGCCCGAATGGCTATCTCGGTCTTGCCAAAGCCTACGTCGCCGCAAATGAGGCGGTCCATCGGGTGGGGCTGCTGCATGTCGTTTTTCACGTCCTCGGTGGCCTTGGCCTGGTCGGGCGTGTCCTCGTAGATGAAGCTCGATTCCAGCTCGGCCTGCAAAAACCCATCAATCGAAAAGGCGAAGCCGGGCGCGGTCTTCCGCTTGGCATACAGCCGGATAAGGTCGGCCGCAATGTCCTTCACCTTCTTCTTCACCGACTTCTTCTTGTTCTCCCACTCCGGCGAGCCCAGCTTGCTCATCGTGGGCGGCGAGCCTTCCGCACCGCTGTACTTGGCAATCTTGTGCAGCGAGTGAATGCTCACCGTCAGCAAATCATCATCCCGATAAACCAGCCGAATAGCCTCCTGAATCTGCCCGTTGATTTCCACCTGCGTCAGCCCCGCGAAACGCGCAATGCCGTAGTCCTGGTGCGTCACGTAGTCGCCGGGTTGCAGCGTCTTCAATTCGCGCAGCGTCAGCGCCTTTTTCTTCGAGAATTTCCGTGCTTCCTGGGCCCGGTAGTAGCGCTCGAACAGTTGGTGGTCGGTGTACACGGCCAGCTCCAGCTGCTCATCGATAAAGCCTTCGCGCAGGGCCATCAGCAAATGCTGAAACTGCACGTTGTTGTCGAGCTCGTCGAAAATCGTGCGCAGGCGGTCGGCCTGGCGCACGGTATCCGAGATAATTATCGTGGTGAAATTGCGGTGCTGGTTCTCCTTGATATTCTTCACCATCCGCTCGAATTCCTTGTTGAAGCTCGGCTGCGGCTTGGCGGCAAACTGAAAGGTGTCGGCGTTTTTGAAATGAAAGCGCTTGCCGAATTCCACCACCGCAAACTCCTCAAACAGCTTCTTGAAGCTCTTGCCCGATTCGAACAAGTCGCCGGGCTTGCTCACAATCTGCATGCCGCCGCTCTCGCTCATCATCTGCTGGAAATTCGCCTCCGCTTTCTCGAATAATTCCGTCACCACATCCAGCGTCTGCCGCACGTCCTTGGCCCAGATGCAGGCCGTGCGGGGCCGAAATTCGAAAAAAGCCTCCCGCGTTTCGGTCAGCATCTTGGTCTGCACATTCGGGATAATGCTGATACTGGCCCGCGCCTCCACCGACAACTGCGTTTCCGGATTGAACGTCCGAATGCTCTCAATCTCATCGCCGAACAACTCCAGGCGAAACGGCAGCTCATTCGCGTAGCTGAACACGTCGACAATACCGCCGCGCACCGCGTACTGCCCCGCCTCATACACAAAATCCGTCTTCTCAAAATCGTATTCGCCCAGCAGCTCGCCCAGGAAATTCACGTCCAGCTTGTCGCCCACTTTCGCGTTAAAGGTATTTTTCACCAGGCTCTGCCGGTTAATCACCTTCTCGGTCAGCGCCTCCGGATAGGTTACGATGAACACGCTGTTGCCCGTGGTCGCCGCCCGCGTCGTGTTGATGCGGTTCAGGGCCTCGGCGCGCATCAGCACGTTGGCGTTTTCCGTCTCATCGAACTGGTAGGGCCGCTTATAGGAGCTCGGAAACAGCAGTATCTCCGGGCCCGCGGGCAGCAGGTGCTGCAGGTCGGCCAGGAAATAGGCGGCTTCTTCCTTGTCGTGCATAATGAATACGTGCGGGTGCTGCGGCTGGGCCACGGCCGCTGCCACCACGGCATCCTGGCTGCCCACCAGCCCGCGCAGGTGCAGGCGGGGGCGGTCGGGCGGGGTGGGCTTGGCGGCGTCGCCCAGGCGCGCGGCCAGCACTTGTAGCTCGGGAGCCAGGCGGTAAAGGCGAAGAAAATCAGCTACTTGCACAAAAAACAGACTAGAGGGGCAAATGAAGTAGCCCGGCCAGATGAAAATCCGGCCGGGCAGCGGGGTAAATACACGGCAAAGGTGGCGAAGGTTTCCGGGGCTGCCCGTAGCTTCGCGGCCGGTTTTGGCCGTCTGTCATCCAGAGCGGAGCGAAGG
>JANNDE010000255.1:0-5118 GCA_031387395.1 Hymenobacter sp. | reverse complement strand
AAAAGAAAGGTGAGCCGCCAAGCTACACAAACGAGCCCTCCTATTTTGGTTGACCTGTGTTTACAACGTCAAAACAGGCAAAATATAAAGGCTATTTGGTGCCCGAACCAGCATCGGTCGTAGAGCGTTAGAGGGAATGGTTCAGGACCGGAGTTTAATATCCCTCGTCTATTTTTGCATCCTAGTAAAGCCGTAAACAGCATAACCTTTTAGTTAACCCCATCTGCCTGAGTGAGCTCCCATTCAGCAGGAACCCACCTCCGTGGCAGAAAAAGCTTATATAACGCCAGAAGTGCTCAAGTGGGCTCGGGAATCCGCTCGGATGCCCGTAGAAATTGCGTGCCGAAAGGTAAGTGTGACTGTCGAAAAGCTGGAAAGTTGGGAGGATGGCTCTGCTCAGCCTACCATCAATCAAGCAGAAACACTAGCCAAGGTATACAAACGGCCTTTTGCTGTGTTTTTTCTACCCAATGTGCCGCGGGACTTTACGCTGTTGCAGGATTTTCGAGCCAAAACGAGCGCACCGCTAGGGACGGGAGCCATCTTCATCATGCGGGAGATACAGCAGAAACAACAATGGCTACGGGAGTTGTATGAAGACAATAAAGAGCAGCCACTACCCTTTGTAGGTCGGTTCACAGTGGCCTCTAAACCGCATGAGGTGGCGGCTGACATCTTAGCCACACTAAGCATCAACCCTGCTGCTTATGCGACGAATGCTCCATTGCGGGAGTGGATAAATAAAGCCGAAGCAAAGGGCATTTGTGTATCTAGAACTAGCTTTATTCACTCCAATCTCAAGTTGGATAGCGAGGAATTCCAAGGGTTTGTGATTGCTGACAATCTTGCGCCCTTCGTGTTTGTAAATTCTGATGACTGGGATGCCCCGCAGCTTTTCACTTTGGTTCATGAATTAGCGCACATTTGGATTGCGGAATCAGGCGTCACCAACGTGCCCCGCCCCGGTGCAGAGCTGAAAGACCGTTTCCACCCTACGGAGATGTTCTGTAATGAAGTGGCTGCTAACGCCCTTATGCCTGCATCCATTATGCAAGGTTTAGCTAGGGATGCCCTCAATTCTTATGATGGCATTCGTCAAGCCGCAAAGCGCATTGGCGTAAGCACACTGGCTATGTTGGTGCGGTCACTGAAAATGAGTTTGCTCTCTTTGGAGACCTACACAAAACACAAGAAACAAGCAGAGGCTGAATTTCGGGCCTTTGAGAAACTAGAAGCAGAGAAAAAGGCGAAGCAAAAGGCCGCTGGTAAAAAAGGCGGCCCCAACTACTACACCTTGCAGTTGGGTAAAAACGGAAAGCTCTTTACCCAAATTGTAATCGATGCCTTTAACGGTGGGGTCATCCCTCCAACAAAGGCCAGCAACCTGTTGAATGTGCAGGTTAGCAAGTTTTCTGTCTACGATTCCATTATTCATCAATAAGCAGTAGAATGCCGGGGATTTACTGCTTAGATGCCAACGTGCTTATAGAAGCTTGGAATAGCTATTATTCCCCGGAGCTATGCCCTACTTACTGGCAGGTGCTGGAACGGCTAGGCAGAGCTAATCGGATATTTTTGCCTGAAATCGTATCCGATGAGATAACGCGAACGCAGGATAAGTTATCCCAGTGGTTAGCTGGGAGCGGGATACGCATTCGTAAGAATACATCTGGCTCCGGCCTTGCCTTGAGCAAGATATACAAAGCGGACGAGCGGCACCTACGACTTGTTGATAATATTAGGGGTCGCTCTTTGGCTGACCCTTGGGTAATTGCCCACGCGTTGGAAACGGGTGCCTGTGTAGTGACAAAGGAAAAACTAACAGTAGAGCCAGACGCAAAAAGAATAAGAATCCCTGATGTTTGCCGAAACATGGGTGTACAGTGTATTACTGATTTTGAGTTTTTAAAAGAGACATCTGTTTCTTTCTCCTGCCACCATTAAGAAAGGTCTCTTTAATTTCGTTAGCTGCAGTTCCTGCACCTCGAAGCGGCGTACGCCGTAGTTGGGACTAGAGCTGGATAATTCTTGTAGCACATGCTTCAACTTGTGTATTGATGCGCGGTCCCGGCACAAGCTGAAGCATGTGCTACAAGAATTATCCGGCTTCCCTCTCCTGGGGAGAGGGGCCGGGGGTGAGGTTACGCCGCTCCGGGCACTACCGCGCCGCTTCCGGCGTTAGGCCCGCCCCCGCTGCTGTACCTTTGAGGCCCGCATGACCTTGTTCCGCTTCTTCCTATTGTTGCTGCCCGCGCTGCTGTTGGCGCGCCTGGGCCTGGCCCAGACGCCAAAGCCCGCCCAAACGCCAGCCGTAGTGCGGCCTGCCGCGCCCCGCGCCCCACGCCCGGCTCCCACGCCGCCGCCGGGCCTGAAGGGCTCGCCCATTCTGCTGCTCACGACCGGGGAGCTGGTAGGGGGCGTTTTTGGAGATGTGAAAATTCGCAAGCTGCTTGGCAACGTGAGTTTCCGGCAGGACGACGTGTTTCTGTACTGCGACTCGGCCTACCAGTACCTCGACCGCAATGAGGTCGAAGCCTTCAGCAACGTGCGCGTGGTGCAGAGCGACACCATGACCATCACCGGCGACCACGGCTTCTACAACGGGGCCCGGCGCACCGCCCGCATGACTGGCAACGTGGTGATGCGCGACCCGCGCATGACCCTGACCACGCCCAGCCTCGACTACGACCTGAACCGCAAAACCGCCGCCTACACCGAAACCGGCCACCTCACCGACCCGCAAAACACCCTCGACAGCCAACAGGGCTTCTACGATACCAACACCAAGGTCTTCGTCTTCAAGCGCGACGTGCACCTCGTTACGCCCGATTCGGAGCTCAACAACGACACGCTGCGCTACAATACGGTCAGCAAAATTGCCTACTTCAATGGCCCCACCCGCATCAAGGGCAAGTCTGGTAACCTCTACGCCGAGGGCGGCAACTACAACACCATCACCCGGGTGTCGGACTTCAAGCAAAACGCCAAAATCGACACCCCCAACTACCGGCTCGGCGGCGACCAGCTGGTGTATGACGAGCTGAAGCAGTATGGCGTAGCCAAAGGGCACGTGTCGCTTATTTCGAAAAAAGACAACCTGATGCTGCGGGGTGATATGGGCCGCTACTGGCGCGCGCTGGGTCGCACCAAGCTCTACGGCGGCCGCCCGGTGGTGCGCAATATCAGCCAGAAAGACACCTTGTACATGGCTGCCGATACGCTCATCAGCGTGGAAGCTAAACCCGGCCAGACTACCAAGCGCACCGTACTATATGCCTACCCGAAGGTAAAAATTTTCCGGGGCCCGATGCAGGGCATCTGCGATTCGCTGACCTACGACCGCCAGGACAGCATCATTTACCTCAATCAGGACCCCGTGCTCTGGCACACTAAGAACCAGCTCACGTCCGACTCGATGCAGATTCGCTCGAAGCGCGGCAAGGTGGACGAGATGCGCCTCTTCGGCCGCGCCTTTGCCGTGAACCAGGACACGCTGCTGCATTTTAACCAGACCAAAGGCCGCAGCATGCGCGCTTACTTCCGCGACGACAAGATGCGCCGCGTGGATGTGCTGGGTAACGCCGAAAGCCTCTTCTACGCCCTCGACGGCGACACCGTTACCACCGGCATGAACCGCCTGCTCTCGGCCAACATGCGCCTGTTGTTTGCCAATAACAAGCTGAATAAGATATCAGTACTCTCTAATCCCGAGGCCCGGTTTATTCCGCCTCACGAGCTGAAGCCCGACGACGAGCGCCTGAAAGGCTACTCCTGGCGGGCGGCGGAACGCCCCACCCGCCGCCAGGTGTTGGGCAAGCAGTTCGACGACCGCCCTAAAAAGAAAGTCGTGAAGAAAAAAGCCGCGCCAAAACGCGGTAATAAAAAGCCCACGCCGAAAAAAACACCCGCGAAAACGTCTTCCCAAGCGCCTGCGGCCCTGAAAGCTGCCGCCCAGCCTGCGCGGCCCGCCACGTTGGCGGCCCCGGCTACCCCGCCCGCTGGCTTGCCGAAACGCTAGCTGCAACCTTTGCCTACGGCGCGGCACTCTTACTGCTGCCGGCCCGGCTTGCGAGCCGGTTTGCCTCCCCGGGCTCAAATCGTTACCTTTGCACCCCTTATGCCGATTTCCCGCCTCCTGGTTCTCTTTCTGTTCGTTACTTCGCTGCTGCTGGGCTCCTGCACCAGCGGCTACCAGCGCCTGCTGAAGAGCCCCGACGTTAATAAAAAGTACGAAGCCGCCATCCAGTATTACGACAAGGGCGATTTCTTCCGGGCCGGTACCCTGCTCGAAGACCTGATTCCGCTGCTGAAAGGTCGGCCCGAGGCCGAAAAGGCGCAGTTCTACTTCGCCAACACCAACTACAAGCAGCGCAACTACGTGCTGAGCGCCTTCTATTTCAAGACGTTCACCGACACTTATCCCAACTCGGAATACGCGGAAGAGGCCTCTTATCTGCACGCCAAGTCGCTGTTTCTCGACTCGCCGGGCTATGAGCTCGACCAGACCAACACCGTTTCGGCCCTCGAATCCATTCAGGATTTTTTGAACCGCTACGGCGAAAGCAAGTTCAAGGCAGAAACCGAGGGGATGTCGCAGGAGCTGCAGAAAAAGCTGGAGAACAAGGCGTTCGAAAGCGCCCGAATCTACTATCAGCTGCGCTACAACCAGGCCGCCGTGGTGGCCCTCACCAACTTCCAGCTGAACTACCCGGCCTCGGCCTACGCCGAGCAGGCGGCCTTTCTGCGCGTCAGTGCCCAGTATGCCTGGGCGCAGGAGAGCGTGGAAAGCAAGCAGCGGGAGCGTTTTCTGGAGGTCGTGGCCTTCTACCAGCAGTTCATTGATTCCTACCCGCAAAGCAAAAACCTGAAGGCGGCCCTGACCATGTACGACACCAGTCAGCGCGAAATTACCCGGCTGAAGTCGGTGCCCACGGCCGCCGCCAATTAATCTTTAGTTGTTAATTGTTAGGTATTCATGGTCAGTTGGCGGGGCTCGCTCCGACAACTGGTGCCAGAGCCTAACAACTGACAACGAATACCTAACAACTAAATTTATTGCCCATGAAACCGAATCCCAACACTCCGTCGAGCTCCATCGTGACGCGCAACATCGCCGAC
>JANNDE010000247.1:0-1787 GCA_031387395.1 Hymenobacter sp. | reverse complement strand
CACGCCGGGGTTGGTGCCGGCGTCCAGCCGCTCGCAGGTGCGGGCGAAGGCGGTGGCCAGCTTGGCTTGTAGCTCGGACAACCACGGCCCCGGTTCGCGTAGATGCCCGAGGTCCGTTTGCGCCAGCAGCTCGTCCCGCTGCCGCTCCCAGGTGGCGGCCTCCAGCAGGTAGGTGTCGAACGGGCGGTAGCGCAGCGAGTGGGCCAGGTTCAGCTTGCCGGCTTTTAGGTGGTCGGCCACGTGGCCGGCCAGCAGGGCCTTATACAGGGAAACCGGGCTTTCGGCCTGCGCCAGGGCGGCCCGTTCCGCTGCCCGCAGAAAGGTGGTCGGCGGCTGCGGGCTCACCTGCCCGTCCCGCGCCCGGTACTGGGCAAGGGCCTGGGCCAGCGGGCTATCGGCCGCGCCTTCATAGGCCACGCGGCGCAAAATCTCGCCCAGCCGCCGCTGGAGCGTCCGCGAACGCGCTTCGATAACCTGATAGTAGGGGCCACCGGAACTGCCCCCGCCCCCTTTGCGCAATTGCTGCGCCGTGTGGCCCAATTGCGCAAAAGCTGCCACGGCCGGGGTTTGCAGCCAGGCCAGCAGGGCCGTCACCTTCTCCTCGTTGGTGCGCGCAAACGAAAAGGCGACTTCTTCCAACTGCGCCAGGGCCGCACCGTGGTGCACCACGCCTTCCAGGACCTGGCGCAGCTGGCCGGCGGAGTCCTGCTGCTGGCGGTAGACGCGCTCCTGCGTTTCCCGCTGGGCGGCGTTGCGGTGGGTTTGCACGGCCTGCAGCAGCGTTTCGGTGAGCAGGTCGCCGATCTGGTAGTACTGGTAGACCACGAAGCAGAGCACCATCAGGTATTTCTTGTCGGCCTGTTGCTGCACCTGAAAAACCTGCGTCCGCTCGACGTAGCGGGCGTAGTAGCGCACCACTTCCTCCGATAAGTCCAGGGCCTGCACCACGGGGTACACCTGGGTGAACAGCGTCTGGAGCACGGCGTAGTCCTGCACATTGGCGCGGATAGCCATCGGGCGCATCAGCTCCAGGCTGCGCTTGAGCGTGGTCAGCCGGTAGGGCCGGTGGGAATGGGCTGGGGCTTCTTCGGGCGTGGTGAATAAGGCGTCCAGCTGCTGGCGCACGGCGGGCGTCAGGTGGTGGCCCAACTGGGTGGTAAGCTGCTGCTCCACCATGCGGAAGGCCTCGGTGACGAGGCCGGCCAGCGCCGCGTAGGTCGGCACCTCCCAGCGGTGGGCGCGGATATAATCGGCGGCGGAGTGAAACACGGCCACCGGGTTCATTTGCTGGCGGGCAAAATGCGTCACTTGCTGCCGCACGGCCGCTTCGACTTGCTCGAAGGGCGGCACCCCGAATTGCTGCAGAATATGCTCCCGATGGTTGAAGCGGGTGACTTTGTCGTAGCGCGCCCACTCGACCGCACCCAAGTGGTAACGCTGCTGCACGTACGCCTGGTCAGCCGCCAGAAATCGGTCCGCTGGAAAGAAGCGTCCTGTGGCCTTGAAGTAGCCGACCTGCAACACGAAGCCGCCTCGGCTGTGCGGGGCCAGCAGCGAATCCAAAAACCGGGTGGCCCAGTCGGGCAAGGCAAAGAAGAGTTGCCGTTGTGGCCGGTTGAAAACCGGCGGCTGGTCGAAGGCGCGACGCTGGGTCGCGTCGAGTAAGGGCAGGTGGCGGGCCATGGGGCAGGAAGTATATCCTAAAAGTAGCCCGCCAGCCTGTACAGTGAAACGAACGTTTTAGTGAACAACTAACCCGACCACCTGCCGACCGGGTAACTGGCCCC
>JANNDE010000272.1:0-3835 GCA_031387395.1 Hymenobacter sp. | reverse complement strand
ACCACCAGCTGCTGCTCAAAATCGCCCTTGGTGAGGTAGTCGAACGCGCCGAGCTTCATGGCCTTCACGCCGTCGGGGATGGTGCCGTAGGCGGTGAGCAGCACCACTTCGGCATCGGGGGCAGCGGCCTTGTAGCGGGGCAGCAACTCGACACCGTTGCCGTCGGGCAGCTTCACGTCGCTCAGCACGAGCAGCACGTCGGCGGCGTGTTGCTGGAGCAGCTCGAGGCCGCGGCGGGCGTCGGGGGCTTGCAGCACGGTGTAGCCCTCCAGCTCCAGCACCTGGGCCAGCAGCTGGCGCAAGCGCGCTTCGTCGTCGATGATGAGCAGGGTACCGGTGGGCATGTTTGTTAGGAGGGATTGGCCGAATGGGGCCGCAATTACGTAGTTTTGGCTATGCTAAAGCGCCTGCACCTCCAGAATTTTACTGTTTTCGCCGATGCCGACTTTGAGTTCAGTCCGGGGTTGAATGTATTGGTTGGGACCAATGGCACGGGTAAGAGTCATGTGTTGAAGGTGGGGTATGCAGTGCTTGAAACAGTTGAGTTGATGTCGCAAGAAAAAAATGAAAGTATTGGATTGATATGGAACGAGAATAATTTTCAAGGTTATCTCTATAATAGTTTAAAAGGGGTTTTCCAGCCTGAGCGCGGTAATCTTGAACAATTAATTCGTTGGCAAGCAACACAAACCAAGACGCTAGTAAAGGCTGAGTGTGGAAGTGGAGTACAGGCTCAAATACAATTCAGCCTTTTAAATGCAGGGAATCCTAAGTTTTCTATGCAACTAATTGAACTTGATGAGCTAGTAAAGCAGGAAAAAATTGGTGAGCCTTTGTTTATTCCTGCTAAAGAAGTGCTAACATTAGCTTGGATTAGTAGACTAGATGAGCGATACAAGTTACCAATAGATGCTACGTATCTAAATCTATTATCTTCATTAAGGCCGCCTGCGTTAAAGCAGCCTGAAAAAGCCGCTGCTGAGTCGCTAGCTAAATTAGAAGATTTAGTTGGTGGTACGATAGAGCAAGAAGGTGAACGCTACTACATTATGCCCAAAGTGGGTATTCGTGTAGAAATGAATTTAATAGCAGAGGGCATTCGTAAGTTTGCCATACTTTCCCAGTTGCTAGCTAATGGTAAGTTAACTTCTAAAACCACTCTTTTCTGGGACGAGCCCGAAGCCAACTTGAATCCGGCACTGCTGCGGAAGCTGGCAGCCATTCTCGCCGAACTAGCTCGCCAAGGTTTTCAAATAATCCTAGCGACGCACAGCACCGACCTGCTAAAGGAGTTTCATATTCTGTCGCGGCAGAAAGATGCCAAGCCGCTTCCAATAAAATACTTCGGCTTGAACGCGGAGCCGGGCGAAGCCACCCGCATTGTGACGACCGATAATTTCGAGTACCTGCCCGATGTCGTGGCCCTATCGGAGGAGTTGAAGCAAGCCGACGAATTAGAAGAAATCTTTATCCGCGAAGACCAAGAGTACCATGCCAACAATCGAGGAAAAGAATAAGGCCGGTAAAGGCCTGGCCTTCGATTTTCCTTCTGACTGGCACGCGGTGAAATACGACCAGGAGGCCGAGCTGGCTACCAACGAGCCCGCCGGCTTCTACCGCAGCATTATTCTGAGCGAGGGCGTGCAGCAGGTGCGCGGCATGGACATCGTGTGCCGGCTGCCGGGCGAGCCGGCCCGCTTGCAGCTTATCGAAGTGAAAGACGAGCGCGAACGGGCTTCCGATACCAACGTAGCCGTGCGCCACGAAGAATTGCGCCAGACAGTGCTACGCAAAACGATGGGCACCCTGGCCGGCCTGCTACTGGCCGAGCGCCTCGGCGAGGCTACGTTGCGCCCGGTGGCTTGCCTGAGCCGGCAACCGCTGATTGAAGTAGTGCTGTTTCTGGAGGAGCCGCAGCTGCTGCCGCAGCGAAGCACCGCGCTACGCAAAGCCACCGAGAAAGACCGGAAGAGCATCCTGGACCAAAAGCTGACGGCAAAGCTGCGTCAGTGGGGTATCCCATTTTTCCTGTATGACTCGGACAAGCGTAAGCCAGCTTTTTGGCAAGTGCGCGAGATTGGCTGATTACGCCTGAAACGGGGTCCCATGGTTGTCGCTTTGTAGCGGGGCAGCAGCTCGACGCCGTTGCCGTCGGGCAGCTTCACGTCGCTCAGCACGAGCAGGATGTCGGTGGCGTGCTGCTGGAGCAGCTCGATGCCGCGGTGGGCGTCGGGGGCTTGCAGCACGGTGTAGCCTTCGAGCTCCAGCACCTGGGCCAGCAGCTGGCGCAAGCGCGCTTCGTCGTCGATGATGAGCAGGGTGCCGGTGGGCATTTGTTAATCGCTAATAGTCTTTTTGATTGTGTCAAGATATTGCTTGGGTGTCCAACCAGCCATCAGACCGCTAAGAATTCCATTTAAGAATTCATTGCTAAAGTGCTCCGCCAATTTGACTCCACCGATGGCTGATACACCAGCCACTAATGGTGCGGTTGGTACCGCCAAAGCAGCAATTCCTCCGACCCCTAACGAAACTCCGAAGCTCATCATGCTCTTAAGCAACTTCCCCTTTTTAGAGGCGAAGAAACCAGATTGCTTAGCTATTGAGTCTATGTATTCCTTTATGATGTACTCGGGATTATTCTCCTTCGTTCTGTCATTTATCCAGTTACGAAATGTCTGGCTATCGGATTGATTTCTTATGTTGACTACTGAGTGCAAACCCACTTTGTCCATAAAATAGAGTGCTTTTAAATCAGGCATTTGTTCAGCTACAGTTGTAAGCTTATTCATGCTACTTGATATGTGTAATGCATTTGATATTTCACCAACTGCTTTACTCGCGATATTGTACATAGAATCTTGATTATACATGCCGTAATTGTTTGAAGCAATTAGCATTAGGTCAGTGACCTCAGAAGCTAATTTTAGCATGTGTCCTCTTTTTTTATAGTCCAAACTATTCTCGTGAACAATATAAGGTAGGCCTATTGTCGAAAGTGAATTGGAATGGTATGCATCAACTAAGAGTTTAATGGCTCTCTCATTTGTATTGCTACTGTCTACGACAATAAAAGGCAATACTCTTTTTAAGAACATATCACGTTCTCTTTTGCTGTAATTGAGTTTTACGAAGCGAAAAGAGTCCTCTATGCTCTTAACTGGGTCACCAAAGTGGTTGTCAGTTTCAATCATTCCAGGAATGACTGGCGGAATTCCATCAAGTTCGCTAATGCCTGTTTCGATATTGCCCACTTTTGAAGTGAGTAATGTTCTTCTTAAAATTAATTTTACAGCTCCTGATTCGATAAGGCGAGCAGTGTCATCAATTCCAAATTCAGCTATAAGAATTCCTAAAGGTGAATTATCAATGTTTATGATTATGGCCACTTCATCGAATAGAAGAAGGTGCTCAAACAACTCGGCAAGCATCGACCTGTAGTATAAGGGCCGAAAAGCCAAGTCCATTCCTGTGATTTTGAAATTTCCAGAAACGAATCTGCCTGCCGTTCTAGATAGACCGGTGTTGAGTATGCCGGAGATTTTTTTCATAAAATTAGGGCTTCCGCACCAAAAGTAAGCTGATGGTAGACTAGTTTCGGGGATGGACCCTTTTGCTTCCTTCGCCCATTTAACGGACCCGCGCGTGCAGGGCCGGTGCCTGCATCAACTGGTTGATATCCTGGGCCTACTACTGTGTGGCACGTTGGCCGGCTGCGACGATTTGCCGGAAATTTGTGACTATGGCCGGGCCCGGCTCGCCTTTCTACGCGCGGAACTGGGCCTGCCATTTGCCAACGGCATTCCCTCCGAAGACACCTTGGAGCGGTTGCTCA
>JANNDE010000123.1:0-2058 GCA_031387395.1 Hymenobacter sp. | reverse complement strand
GCCCCGCTACAAGGCCGCCGCCCCCGATGCCGAAGTGGTGCTGCTCACCGCCTACGGCACCATCCCCGACGGCGTGAAGGCCATGAAGCTCGGCGCGTTCGACTACCTCACCAAGGGCGATTTTGAGCAGCAGCTGGTGGTAGTGGTCGACCGCGCCGCCGAAAAAGCCCGCCTCCGCCAGCGCGTCACGGAGCTGGAGCGCCGCGTGGGCCAGCAGTACCGCTTCGAGTCGATGATTGGCGGCTCGCCCGAGCTGCGGCGCGTGCAGCAACTGGCCCGCCAGGTAGCCCCGACGGACTCCACCGTGCTGCTCGAAGGGCCCACCGGCAGCGGCAAGGAGCTCTTTGCCCAGGCTATTCATCAGGCCAGCGGGCGGCAGGGCAAGGCCTTCGTGGCCGTCAATTGCAGCGCCTTCCCGAAGGATTTGCTCGAATCGGAGCTGTTTGGCTACAAGAAAGGAGCCTTCACCGGGGCGCTGGCCGATAAGAAAGGGCTGCTGGAAGAAGCCAACGGCGGCACCCTGTTTCTGGACGAAATCGGCGAGCTGGAGCTCAACGTGCAGGCCAAGTTCCTGCGGGTGCTCGAAAGCCAGACCTTCACCAAGCTCGGCGACACCAAGCCCACCAAGGTCAACATCCGCCTGGTGGCCGCCACCAACCGCAACCTCAAGCTCGAAGCCGCCGAAGGCCGCTTCCGCCCCGATTTATACTACCGCCTCTCGGTCTTCACCATCCTCGTCCCCAGCCTCAAGGACCGGCCCACCGACGTGCCTCCGCTGGCCAATTTCTTCCTCCAGCACTTCGCCGCCCGCCTCAGCAAGCGCCTCCCCGGCCTCTCGGAGGAGGCCCTGGCCCTGCTGCAGCGCTATCCCTGGCCCGGCAATGTGCGCGAGCTGAAAAACGTGCTCGAACGGGCTGCGATTCTCGCGCCCGCCGGCGAAATGCTGTCGGCTGATTACCTACCCGATGAATTCCACGCTCCCGGCCGGCCCGTAAAGCCCGGGGCCGATGCTACCGACGACAGCCTGCGGGCGCTGGAAGCCCGGCACATCAGCAAGCTGATGTCGGAGCTGGAAGGCAACAAGCCGGACGTGGCCAAGCGCCTGGGCATCGGGCTGACCACGCTGTACCGCAAGCTGGAAGAATACGGCCTGGGATAGCAACGCGATGGGCCGCGTCGCCACATTATTTCATCAGCTCCAGGAGCAGGCCGCACAGGTCGGCCTCTTCGTAGGGCTTGATGAGGCAGGCGTTCATGCCGGCGGCGAGGTAGGCGACGCGGTCGGCCTCGAAGGCATTGGCCGTGAGGGCGATGATGGGAATATTCGCACGGCGCGAGTCGGCCCCGGCCCGCACCGCCGTCGTCACCTCGACCCCCGTGAGGCCGGGCATGCGGATGTCAAGCACGGCCGCATCGTAGTCGTGCTGCCGCAGCTGCCGCAGGGCATCGCGCCCGTTGCTCACGGCGTGCACGGCCACTCCCCAGTGCTCGAGCACGGCCACGGCAATTTGCTGGTTCACCGGGTTGTCTTCGGCCAGCAGTACGCGCAGGCCGCGCAGGCGCGCGAACGAGGGCGGCGGCAGGGCAGTCGCGGCCGCGCGCGGCGGAGCCTCGTCGCAGGGCAGCGTTAGCTGAAACGAAAACGTGCTGCCCTCGCCGGGCACGCTGCGCACCTGCAGCGCGCCGCCCATCTGCGCCACCAGCTGCCGACTGATGGCCAGGCCCAGGCCCGTGCCGCCGAAACGCTGGCTGGTATCGGCGCTGGCCTGGGCGAAGGCTTCGAAAATGTGGGGCTGCCGGGCCGGCTCGATGCCAATGCCGGTATCGGCGACCCAAAAGCGCAGCGTGAGGGTTGCCGGGGTTTCAGCCACTACTTCGGCCCCGAGCTCGACGCGGCCCCGCTCGGTGAATTTGATGGCGTTGCTGAGCAGGTTGAGCAGCACCTGATGCAGGCGGTAGGCATCGCCCACCACGCGGGGCGGGGCCGTGGGCAGGGCCCGCACCACCAGGGCCAGGTCTTTGGCCGCGGCCAGGGTGGCCACGGCCTGGCCAGCCGCC
>JANNDE010000116.1:0-1242 GCA_031387395.1 Hymenobacter sp. | reverse complement strand
TCATCGATACCGGTTTCGCCACGGATACCGGGGGCCGCATCAAGCAGCTTTTTGAGCACTACCGACTTAGCACCTATGAAGCGAACCAGAAACTAGGCTACGCCCGGTCCTCGAAGCTCTACAAAGTGCTCAACGGGGACGTGAAGCCCTCGTATGAAACGACAACCGACTTGCTGGCTGCTTTCCCGGACGTATCGGCCGAGTGGCTGCTGATGGGCAAGGGGCCGATGCTGCGTAGTGCGCAGGTTGAGTCAGGTGCACAGGTTGACCCCATCGAGCTGCCGAAGCCAGCCATGCAGCTGCAGCGGGCGGTGTTCAGCAATGCGCAAATTCATACCGTGACGCTGGACCGGACGGGCAACGAAACCACCATGCTGGTGCCGCTGGCGGTGCAGGCGGGCTATCCGACGCTGTGCAACGAGGCGGTGTACCTCCAGGACATGAAATCGTATGACCTGCCGGGCTTCGAGTACGGCGAGTACCGGGCGTTTGAGGTGAATGGGGACAGCATGTACCCGACGTTTCGGCACCGCGACATTGTAGTGTGCAAGCACGTGGACCGGCTGGATTTGCTGAAGCCGGACGAGTGTTACGTGGTGGTGACGCTCGAAAACCTGCTGCTCAAGCGCATTCCGGCCGTGATTACCGACCGGCGCGGCACGTTCGAGCTGCACTCCGACAACCCGGCGTTCAAGCCCTACACGCTGCCGGTGGTTGATTTGCAGCAGCTCTGGATTGTGCGGGGCTACCTCTCGACGAGCATTCCGGGCAAGCCCGACCACACGGCGGCCCGCCTGATGGAACGGCTGCAGGAAGTGATTGAGCTGCTGGGCCACGATTACAACGAGGTGCGGCATTTCCTGAACCAGGGAGCCACGGCCACGGCGCGGAAGTAGCACTACGCACGGCCGGTACCCTTGCCGGCTTTGACGGTGCGCTTCTCGGACTTGAGCGCGGCCAGCACCTCGGCGCGTTTGAGGTAGGTGCGCCGGCCCATCTTGTGGTAGGTGAGCAGGCCGCGACGCTTCCACTCGTGGACGGTCTGGGGGCACACGTCGAGCATTTCGGCGGCTTCCTGCACGGTCAGCAGGTCGGTGGCCGGAGCGTCGGACGGGCCAACCGGGGCGGGGCGCTGGTTGGTTTCGTGCCGGAAGATGGCCCGCAGGTCTTCGAGCAGCTGAGCGTAGGGAACAGGGGTAAGCAGAACAGGCTCCATGAGGGTGCGCCGCTGGGGTTGTTAGC
>JANNDE010000098.1:0-1057 GCA_031387395.1 Hymenobacter sp. | reverse complement strand
TTGGTTGTTTCTTTGAGGATGCAAAAACGCTACATTACCTTGGACGCGGCGGAACGGGCTACGTTGGAGGCGGGCCGCCATCATCATCCGCAGCACCAGTTCCGAGCCCGTTGCCAGGGCTTATTGTGGAGCGCGGACGGGCAGGCGGTGCCCGCGCTGGCGGCCCTGCTGGACGTGAGCCAGGGCACGGTGTACGGCTGGTTTAACCGCTGGGAACGGGGCGGCCTGACCGGGCTGGCCAACGCCAAGGGGCAAGGCCGGCCCGCCATCCTGCAGCCCGCCGACCAGGAGCAGGTGAAGGCCGCCGTGCGCGCCAACCGCCAGCAGCTCCAAGACGTGACCGCCGTGCTGCGCCAGGAACTGGGCAAAGACTTCTCCCCCTTGACGCTGAAGCGTTTTTTAACAAGTGTGGGGGCAAATGGCGGCGCTTCCGCCACGGCCTGAAAACGGCCCAGGACCCGGACGAGTACGCTTTTAAAGCGGACCAGCTGCGCCAGGTACAAGAACTGGAAAAAGAAGGCGCGCTGGAGCTGTTCTACGGCGATGAATCCGGGTTTTGCCTGACCTCGGCCATCCCCTACGGCTGGCAATTTCCCGGCGAACACGTCGCCACCCAGCCCCGCCACAGTCAGCGCTTCAACGTGTTGGGCTTGTTCAACGCCACCACCAACACCTTGCACACCGCCGCCCGCGAAGGCACACTCAACGCCGCTTTTGTCATCGACACGCTCGACGCCTGGGTGGCCACCCGCACCCGGCCCACGGTGCTCGTGCTCGACAACGCCCGCCTGCACCACGCCGCCGCGTTCCGGGCGCGACTTCAGGACTGGGAAGACCGCGACGTGCACATTTTCTACCTGCCCACTTACAGCCCCCACTTGAACAAAATCGAGACCCGCTGGCGCAAAGTCAAATACGAGTGGCTGCGGCCCGAAGCCTACGCCGATTTCAAGACCCTCAAAACCGCTGTTTGGCACATGCTCGACCGCGTTGGCCTACAATTCACCATCCAATTTGCAACCTGACATTACTGGAATAAATCTGAATAAGCACTTAA
>JANNDE010000077.1:0-7327 GCA_031387395.1 Hymenobacter sp. | reverse complement strand
CCGCAGTAGTAATCCATACATTAGGATTAGCTGCGGGGTGGAGATGCTTCGACCAGCTCAGCATGACGTTCTAAGAAGCGTCAGATTCCAAAAAAGCTTAGCTCTTCTTGGTTTTGGTCTTCAGCTTGCCGCCATCCTCGGTTTTCACCTTGGTCTTGTCATCCGCCACCGGCGCGGTCATGGGGGCCGCCGCCGGGGCGGCCGCCGCTACCGGTTTGCCTTCCATATCCAACTGCACCACGGGGTAGCCTAAGGCCTGCAGCGAGGGTAGCTGCTTGTCGTCGCCCACCACCACGATGTACATTTTATCGGCCGGCAGGTACTGCCTGGCGATGGCCTGCACATCCTCCTTCTTCAGTGCCTTCAGGATTTCGGTCTGCTGGTTTACGTAGGTAGGTTGCAGGTCATATTCTACGAGGCGGGCCAGGAAGCCGGCTTTTTGCTGGCCGGTTTCGTACTTCAGGGCATCGCTCTGGCCGATGGACGACTGCAGAAATGCCAGCTCGTCATCCGAAATACCATTCTGGTAGTTCGTGATTTCACTCATGAACTCCTTCACCGAAGCCGCCGTAGCATCGGCGCGCACGCCGGCCTGGGCCGTGAAGGGGCCGGCATAGCGCGAGCCCGCGAAGCCCGAGCGGGCCCCGTAGGTGTAGCCCTTGTTCTCGCGCAGGTTCAGGTTGATACGGGAATTGAAAGCACCGCCAAGCACATAGTTGGCCAGGCCGGCTTTATAGTAAGCGCCGGTAGCGTCGTACTTCAGGTCGGTGAGGTAGCCCACCCGGATTTCGGACTGCGCCGCGTCCGGCTTGTTCACGAAGTACACGGTGGTTTTATCGGGCTGCACGCCGGCCATGTCGGTTGGGATGGTCACGTCCTTCTTCGCCCAGTTCTTCAGGAAGCCGAGCTGGCCGTCGAGGGTGGCCTGGTCGAGGTCGCCCACGGCTACCAGCGAGCTCACGTTGGGCACGTAGTAGGTGTTGTAGAAGCTCTTCACGTCGTCGAGCGTGATGCTGCCCACCGAGGTAGTGGTGCCGGCTACGGAGGTGCCGGCAATGTTGCTGGTGCCGTAGAGCAGGCGGTTGTAGGTCAGGTCAGCCATCACGGCGGCCTGGTTGGCGAAGTTGGCAATCAACTCAATCTGCTGCTTTTTCACGCGCTCAAAATCGGCGGCGTCGAAGCGCGGGTGCAGCAGGCGCTGGTCGAGCAGGACCATGGTGGCGGGTAGGTTCTTGGTCAGGCTCTGCACGTACACGGTGGTTTCGTTGTCGCCGGCGTTCACCGAAACGGTCGAACCCAGCTTGTCGAGCTCGGCCGAAAACTGTTCGCCGGTGTATTTCTCCGACGCTTCGTTCAGCACGCTGGCCGTGAGCTGGGCCAGGCCGGCCTTGCCGGGCATGGCCTGCTCGAGCCGGTGGCCGCCGCGGATGGTGAGGCGCATGGTAACGGCCGGAATCTCGCTGTTTTTCGTGCCCACCACTTTCAGGCCGTTGGGCAGGGTTTCCTGGTATAGGGCGGGCACTTTCACCACGGGGTTGGTGCCGGCGGCGGGCTGCTTGCTGCGGTCGAAGGTGTCGGTGGCCTTCGTGTACTTCAGGCCATTGTAGCCATAATCGGGTGCCTTGTAGCCGGCCTTATCGATGATATAGTTGTCGGGCTTAGCCGCGGCCACGCCGCCGGTTTTGGGCAGTACGCTCAGAATTACGGCTTTTTTGCCCTTCACGTACTTGTCGTACACGCGCTGCACGTCGGCTTTGGTAAGGGCGCGCAGCTGCTTCAGCTCGACGGTGAGGTAGTTGGGGTTGTTGAAGTAGGTCTGGTAGGCGGCCAGCTGGCTCACCTTGCCCTGCACGCTGGCCAAGCTGTTGATGACCTGGGCCTCGTTCTGGGCCTTGAAGCGCTGCACATCCTCGTCGGTCACGCCTTTTTTCTCAAACTCCTGCAGCGTATTGCGGATGATAACCTCCGTGCTGTCGAGGGTTTTGCCGGGGAAGGGCAGCGCCACAAAGTCGAGGAAGCCGCCCAGCTCCGAGTTCTGCTGGTAGGCCTGGGCCTGCACGGCTTTCTGGTTTTTCACCAGGTTTTTATAAAGCAGCGAGGTTTTGCCGCTGCCGATGATGTCGGCCAGCGCATCGATGGCCACGGCGTCGGGGTGGCCGTTGGGCACGGTCGGGAACACCATTTGCAGCATCGGGAAACGCACGTTGTCCTGGTAGCTCACGTAGCGGTCGGCGGTGAGCACGGGGGCGGGCAGCTGCTGCACCGGCACGCTCGGGCCGCGCTTAATGGAGCCGAAATACTTCTCGGCCAGCTTCACCACCTCGGCGGCCTTCACGTCGCCGCCCACGGTGAGGGTGGCGTTGTTGGGGCCGTACCAGCGCAGGAAGAAGTTCTTGAGGTCGTCCACGTTCGAGCGGTCGAGGTCCTCCAGGTAGCCGATGGTGAGCCAGGAGTAGGGGTGGCCGTAGGGGTAGAGGGTTTTCGAGATGTACTCGCTGGCCAGGCCGTAGGGGCGGTTGTCGTAGTTCTGGCCGCGCTCGTTTTTCACGGTCGAGCGCTGGATTTCAAATTTCTTCTGGCTCACGGCGTCGAGCAGGAAGCCCATACGGTCGGCCTCCAGCCACATACCGGTTTCGAGCTGGTTGCTGGGCAGGGTCTCGAAATAGTTGGTGCGGTCCTGGTTGGTGCTGCCGTTCAGGGTGCCGCCGGCGGCGGTTACGAGCTTGAAGTGCTGCTGGTCGCCGACGTGGTCGGAGCCCTGGAACATCATGTGCTCGAAGAAGTGCGCGAAGCCCGACTTGCCAATCTGCTCGCGGGCCGAGCCCACGTGGTAGGTCACGTCCACATGCACCAGCGGGTCGGAGTGGTCTTCGGCCACTACCAGCGTGAGGCCGTTGGGCAGCACGTACTTCTCGTAGGGAATCATCACCTGGCCGGGCTGCCTGGTGATTTTCTCGACCAGTCTGGTGCCGAAAGCGGTAGTCATCGGGGTCGTTTTGGCGGTGGTAGCGCCCTGAGCGGGCTTTTTCTGCTGGGCGAGGCTGGCCGTGGTAATCAGCGCCAAGCCCAGGGTGGAGAGGAAACGAAGGTTCATTTTTTTGAAGAAAAAGAGGAATTAGTGGGAGTGAGGACAGGTAAATAAGGCTGCAACTTACTGCCGCCGTCGCAATTGATGGGTATATCGCCATTATTGGTCCGGCATTATGGTTCGTTTGGGTAGCTACCGCAGAGGGACGCGGAGCGAAAACGCAGAGGTGCGCAGAAGAACGTCCTCCGCGTACCTCTGCGGATTTTTTCCTCTGCGCACCTCTGCGGTAACTTCCCGAACGGGCCCGAACGACGCGGCTACTTCCGAATCAGCGCCCCGGCCTGTTTCTCAAACTGCTGCATCAGCTTCTGCATCACCTGGTCGATGGCCTGCTCGCTGAGCGTCTGGCTGAAATCCTGCAGCGTGAAGCTCACCGAGTACGACTTCTTGCCCGCGCCCAGGTTCTCCCCGGCGTACACGTCGAACACATTGATGCTTTGCAGCAGCTTCTTTTCGGTGCGCCGGGCAATCTGCTGGAGCTGGTCGAAGGTCACGGCCGCGTCTACCACGATGCTCAAATCGCGCCGTACTTCCGGGAATTTCGACAGCTCGCGGGCCACCAGCGTGGGCTTGTATTTCTTGCTCAGCGCGTCCCAGTCCAGCTCGGCGTACCACACCGGCTGGGTCACGTCCAGCCGTTTCAGCACCGAGGCCGCCACCGCACCCAGCTGCGCCACCGGCTGGTTGTGCACCAGCAGCGCGAGGCCGCCGGCCAGGTACTCGTGCTGCACCGGCTGCGAACCCGCCCCGCCGAAGCCCAGGGCCGCCAGCACCTGCTGCACCGCGCCCGCTAAGTCATGAAACGCGGCCTTTTCCGACTTCTGCTGCCAGGTTTCGCCAGCGGCGTTGCCCGTTAGGTACAGCACCAGCTTGTTCTTTTCCAGGTACTTGCCGTTCTCGTTCTGGGTGTAGGTTTTGCCGAACTCATACAGCTTGAGGTCGCGCTGGCGGCGGTTGAGGTTGTGCCGGATAACCTCCAGGCCCGAGTGCAGCAGCGTGGGCCGCATCACGTTCAAATCAACGCTGTTATAGTTGAGAATCCGCACCAGGGCATGGTTCGCTTCGCTTGCCTGCTCGAAATACAGCGAGTTGGTGAGTGAGTTGGTGAGAATCTCCGAAAAGCCCTGGCCGCTGAGCAGCGAGGCGATTTTCACGCGCGTCACCTCGGGGTCGGGGTTCGGGAAGCGGGCCAGGAACGAGGCCGAGTTGTTGGGCCGTAGCGCCACGTTGTTGTAGCCGTAGATGCGCAGGATTTCCTCAATCACGTCGGCCTCGCGGGTCACATCCACCTTGTGGGGCGGCACGGTCAGCGTCCAGGTGTCCTGGTCGCCGGCGTTGGGGTTCTCTTCGGCGATTTCAATGTCCAAATCATTCAGAATTTGGCGAATACGCTCGGGGGCGATGTACTGGCCTACCAGCCGCTCCACGCGGGGCAGGCGCAGGCGCACGGTGGCGGGCAGCACGGGCGCGGGGTACTCGTCCACGACCGGCGCGGCAATAGTTGCGCCCGCCACTTCCTGGAGCAGCAGCGCCGCCCGCTGCAAAGCCACCAGCACCATATTCGGGTCGGTGCCGCGCTCGAAGCGGAAGGAGGCGTCGGTTTTGAGCTGGTGCGTCTGAGAGGAGCGGCGCACGGCGGCGGGGCCGAAGTAGGCGCTTTCCAGAAACACGCGGGTGGTGCCTTCGCTCACGCCCGAGGTCTTGCCGCCGAACACGCCGGCCAGCGCCATCGGCGCGCCATTGGCATCGGCAATCACCAAATCTTCGGCTTTCAGGCTGCGCTCCATATCGTCCAGCGTCACGAATTTCTCGCCGGCTGCGGCGCGCTTCACACGGATGCGGCCGCCCGTAATCTGTTCGGCATCAAAAGCATGCAGCGGCTGGCCCAGCTCGTGCAGCACGAAGTTGGTCACGTCCACCACGTTGTTGATGGGGCTCAGGCCGATGCTGCGCAAACGGCGCTGCAGCCACTCGGGCGAGGGGCCGACGTGCACGTTCTCCAGCAGCAGGCCGGCGTAGCGCGGGCAGGCCTCCACGTCCTCAATTGTAACCTTGATATTCGTGGCAGCCGTTTCCAGGGCCGCGAAGCCGCTCACGTCGGGCAGGTGGCAGGGCTGGCGCAGCAGGGCGCGCAGCTCGCGGGCCACGCCGTAATGCGAGGCCGCATCGGCCCGGTTGGGCGTGAGGCCAATTTCGTACACTGTGTCCGAGCCCAGGCCGAAGTAATTGGCGGCGGGCGTACCGTTGGGTAGCTCCGTGGTCAGCACCATAATGCCGGCGTGCGACTGGCCCAGGCCGATTTCGTCCTCGGCGCAAATCATGCCCTCGGAGGCGGCGCCGCGAATCTTACTTTTCTTGATTTTAAACGGTTCGCCCTGCGCGGGGTGCAGCATCGCACCTTCCAGGGCCACCACCACGCGCTGGCCGGCGGCCACGTTGGGCGCGCCGCACACAATCTGGCGGGGCGTGCCGTCGCCCACGTCCACGGTGGTCAGGCTCAGCTTATTGGCATCGGGGTGAGGCTCGCAGGTGAGCACGGTGCCCAGCACCACGCCGCGCAGGCCGCCGGGAATACTTTCCAGCTCCTCCATGCTCTCTACCTCCAGGCCCGAGCCGGTGAGCAGCGCCCCGATTTTGGCGGCAGGTTTATCGGTCGGAATCAGGGTTTTAAGCCAGTCGAGGGAAATACGCATTTTCAGTGAACAGTTAGCAGTGAGCAGTTATCAATGAGATTGATAAGCGGGCAAAGGTACGGCGGGGCCGAACGACCATTTCAGCGGCCGGGTCCGTATCTTTCGGATACCACCAGCCCTGACCAGCAATGTCCCACTACCCCGATTTTTCGGAAGCTACTGTGTTGCGCGGCCCGTTCGTGGCCGGGTTCAGCGACGACGAATTCTTCCGCTTTTGCCAGGAAAACGAACTGGCCCGCATCGAGCGCACTTCCAACCACGAAATTATCATCATGCCGCCCGCCGGATTCGAATCAAGCTACAGTAGCGGCCAGGCGTTTGGCAGTCTACTCATCTGGAACCGGCAGCACCGCCAGGGCCGCGTTCTCGAATCGTCCGTCGGCTACCTGCTGCCCGATGGCGCGGTGCTCTCGCCCGATGCCTCCTGGGTGAGCCCCGAGCGGCTGGCGACCGTGACCCCCGCGCAGCTCCAGAAGTTTCCGCCGCTGTGCCCCGATTTTGTTATCGAGGTCAAATCGCCTTCCGACCGCCTTGCAACCCTGCAAGCCAAAATGGAGCAGTGGCTGAGCAACGGCGTGCGGCTAGGTTTTCTACTCGATACGGAAACAGAAACCGCCTTCGTGTACCGTCCCAACCAGCCCGTGCAAACCGTGCAGGGCTTTGAAAATAAAGTGAGCGGCGAGCCCGTGCTGCCCGGTTTTCAACTCGATTTACGGGAGTTGAAAAGCTAACCTTCTACTTTTTTGCGAAAGTGAAAGAGCCCGACGCAATGCGCCGGGCTTTTTTTTATGGATTAAAAATTGTCGAAGCACATTCAATGCCTCCATTCCGCAGCAGGGAGCCACCGGGAAGGGTTTTACTTCCCCAGCTTCTTCTTCAGATTCTCATCCAGCGCTTCCAGGAACTCCTCGGTGTAGAGGTAGTCGCGGCCGTGCTCCACCTTGTTTCCGTGGATGCAGACGGCCAGGTCCTTGGTCATCTTGCCGCTTTCCACGGTTTCGACGCACACCTGCTCCAGGGCGTGGCAGAAGTCGATGAGCTCCTGGTTGCCGTCGAGCTTGCCGCGGAACTCCAGGCCGCGCGTCCAGGCGAAGATGGACGCAATCGGGTTGGTGCTGGTGGGCTTGCCCTTCTGGTGGTCGCGGAAGTGGCGCGTCACGGTGCCATGGGCAGCCTCCGATTCCATGGTCTGCCCGTCGGGCGTCACGAGTACCGAAGTCATCAGGCCGAGCGAGCCGAAGCCCTGGGCCACGGTATCGCTCTGCACGTCGCCGTCGTAGTTTTTGCAGGCCCACACGAAGTTGCCGTGCCATTTCAGGGCCGAGGCCACCATGTCGTCAATCAGCCGGTGCTCGTAGGTGATGCCGGCTTCCTTGAACTTGGCGAGGTAGTCCTGCTCGTAAATCTCCTGAAAGATGTCCTTGAAACGGCCATCGTACTTCTTCAGGATGGTGTTTTTGGTGCTCAGGTACAGCGGCCAGCCCTTGCTCAGGGCCTGGTTGAAGCAGGCGTGGGCGAAGCCGCGAATGCTCTCGTCGGTGTTGTA
>JANNDE010000072.1:0-21506 GCA_031387395.1 Hymenobacter sp. | reverse complement strand
GGCCGCATCGTGGGCCGCATCATGAGCGGGCTGCTGATTGGTATTCTGGCCTCGCGCACCCTCAGCGGCTACGTGGGCGCGCACCTGGGCTGGCGGGCCATGTTCGAAATCGCGGCCGGGCTCATGCTGGCGCTGCTGGCCCTGCTGGCCTGGCGCCTGCCCCAGGACCGGCCCAACTTCGGCGGCACCTACGGCTCGCTGATGAAGTCGCTGCTGACCCTGACGGCGACCCTGCCGGCCCTGCGCCGCTCGGCGCTGGTGGGGGGGCTGCTGTTTGCAGCTTTCAGCGTGTTCTGGACTTCGCTGACGTTCTTTTTGGAAAGCCCCGCCTACCGCTACGGCAGCGACATAGCCGGATTTTTCGGGCTGATTGGGGCCGTGGGTGCCCTGGCCGCCCCGCTGGCCGGCAAGGCCGCCGACACGCGGGGGCCAGACTTTGCCCTCGGCGTAGGCATTCTGCTGGCGCTGGCGGCCTACGTGTTTATGGGCCTCACCGGCTACCACCTGGCTAACCTGGTGCTGGGCGTTATTTTGCTCGATGTGGGCGTGCAGTCGGCGCACATCTCCAACCAGACCAAAATTTTCTCACTGGTACCCGAGGCCCGCAGCCGCCTCAACACCGTGTACATGACGGGCTACTTCACCGGCGGCTCCATCGGTTCGGTGCTGGGAGGCCTGGCTTGGACGCATTTCGGCTGGCTGGGCGTGTGCGCGCTGGGCGGCGGGCTTACGGGTGCTGCTTTTCTGGTGAGCCGGTTCTACGGACGCGAGTCCGGGAAATAGCCAAAGCTGCGGCATGCGCCGCACCTTGATTTAGTTCGGCTACTCGGCCGCTGCCAGGCGCTCCACGCAGGTTTTCAGGCTCTCGCGCCAGTGCGGAATGGCGATGCCCAGCGCGGTTTTGATTTTGGTCTTGTCCATCACCGAAAACAGCGGGCGGGTGGCCTTCGTGGGGTATTCGCTGGTGCGAATGGGCGTGGTTTTCACGGCGATGCCGCTTAGCTCGAAGATGGCCGTGGCGAAGTCGTACCAAGAGGTCAGGCCCTCGTTGCTGTAGTGATAGAGGCCGTAGGCCGTGCTGCCGCCCTCGATGATGCCGAGGATGACGCCGGCCAGGTCGATGGCGTAGGTGGGCGTGCCCACTTGGTCCCAAATCACGCGCAGCTCGTCGCGCTCGCGGCCCAGCTTCTGCATGGTTTTCACGAAGTTGCCGGCAAACTCCGAGTACAGCCAGCTGGTGCGCAACGTGAAATATTTCTCGGTGAGGCCCGGAATCACCTGTTCGCCTTCGAGCTTGGTGAGGCCGTAGATGCCCAGCGGCGCGGTTACGTCGGTTTCGGTGAGAGGCTGGTTGCCCGCGCCGGCAAACACGAAATCAGTCGAAATCTGGATGAGCACGGTGCCGTGTTCGCCGCATAGGCGGGCCAGATTTTCCACCCCGTCGCGGTTGATGCGGCGGGCCATGTCCACGTCATCTTCGGCCTTATCGACGGCCGTGTAGGCGGCGCAGTTGATGACGTAGGCCGGTCGGTGCTCGGCAAACAGCGCGGCCAGCCCCTCGGGGTTGAGGATGTTGGCCTGCGCCTCGGCCAGAAACCGCAGGCCCGTGGTCAGAAACCGCAGGCCCGTGGTGCCGCGCTCGCGGGCCACGTGCGCCAGACACTGCCCCAATTGCCCGGAGGCCCCAAAAACCAGTGTCGTACTCATTGCTAAAACTCGAATTGGCCCGCAAGTTAGGCCCAGCCGCCCTTGTAGCGCATGCTTTAGCTTGTGCGGCGTTGCACGACATTTTGCACGGGCACAAGCTAAAGCATGTGCTACAAGGGCGGTGGCAGCAGCTTCTGGCCCGCCGATACTTCCTTGCCCACAATCACCTGCTTGTTTTTAATGGGCTCGAAGCGCGCCTCGCGGGGCTGCTTTTCGCTCAGGTATTTCCAGTAGCGCAGGGGCATATGGCGGCGGTGCAGCTTCAGGTTTTTGCGCTCGGGGATGTTTACGTGGTCGAAATACGCCTGCCAGAGGTGCTTGAACAGCGGCTCCCGCTCGTCGAGCACGGTGGCCGAAATATCGGTTGACTTGCGGCCGGCCGGGTCTTCAAACTGCACGATGTCGGTGCGAGTCAAATCATAATAAAGCCCGTAGCGGCGACGGCGGTCATAAATCAGCCAGCGCTGGTCGGCGTAGCGCTTGGTGAAATGGGCGGCGATGAGCGGCAGCACGTCCATATCGGGCTCGATGGTGGCGTGGAACAGCTCGTCGCTGGTTTTCTCGAAGCGCACGAAAGCCTCCATGCGGTGCTTCTCGCGGAACATCATCTGGGCCAAGCGCTGCACGCGGCGCACGTCGGCGTTGGCATAGTTTTCCGAAACATCCACAGGGGAGCGCAGCGCCAAATCCACGTAGCGGAAAATCAGCAGCTCGCGGTCGGGGTCTTCGCTGAGAAAAACGTGGTAGAGGCGGGCACGGGCCTCGGTATCCATCGTTTTCAAGAGGCCCTCCCACACGCGGGTGGCCAGTGCCTCATCGGTTTCGCGGTGAGCGGGCCGGGCAAACAGGCCGCTCTGGGCCGTGGCCTCAGGTTGCACGCTATTGGGTGGCGACTTGCTGGCGTAGATGCTGAACAGCACCGTGAGCAGGCCCTCGAAGGTGCCATCGTAGGTATAGTCCAGCGGCGGGCCGGTGAGGGCGGGGGCCGGGCGGCGGGCGGCGGGGGCCCCCACGGCCGCGGCCGGGCGACGAATCGGTTTCATATGAACAGAGCAAGGCGACGAACAACCACCAGGTACGCAGGACTGCCCGGCTGGTTTGGGGCGTTGGCCGACGCGCAAACTGCGCTCCCGCCAACGCCCCGGCCAACGCTAACGGCTCACGACCAGGCGCGCCGTGGCCACACCAGTGTCGGTTTGCAGCTTTACCAGGTAAATGCCGTTGGCCAGCTCTTCGGTGCTCAGGGGCAGGGCCAGCAGCTTGCCGGCTTCGGCGGTGCCCGCGCCAATGGTTTTCACCCGGGCTCCCTTCAGGTCGTATATCGCGGCCACGAAAGCCGAAGTCTGCACAGCAGTGAACGACACTACCGCGCGGCCAAGCGCCGGATTGGGGGCAATGCTGAGGGCCATGGCAAGGGCCGCCGGCTGCGTTGCGGTGGCCGTAGGCGTGCGACAGCTGGTGCCCACCGTGTAAGTATGCGGGTTAGTAAGAGAGGTCTGCTGCGCACCTCCCGGGCCAATTTCGTAAGTGAAGTACACGCTCGTAACGGTGCCCCCGGCAATGGCTTTGCTGAACGTGAAGTCGCCGGCCGCGTTTTTTGCCATCGTGTAGCCCGGGTAAGCCCCGGTTGGGCCTTCGCGAATGAACACAATGACCAGGTTGCCGCCCGCCGTGGCCCCCAGGGGGTGAAACGTGAAGGTGACGTTGCCGCCCGTCGTCACGGCCGCATACGAATAATCGGGGCGGGTAGCGCAGTAGCCATCCGGGCTTTGCACCAGAATGGCCACCACCGCCGAGGCGGTGCTGGCATTGCTATTGTCGGTGGCCGTGGCCGTGAGCGCGTAGGCATCGCCGGCTACGCCCGTCCAGGTGTAGGTGTAGGGGGCCGTCAGGTCCTGCCCCAGCAGGATGGTGCCCTGATAGAACTCTACTTTGGCGATACTGCCGTCCGAATCGGTGGCATTGGCGGTGAGGGTGATGGTGGCCGGCGCGGCAAAAACACTCGAAGCGGCGGGCGCGGTGAGGCTGACGGTGGGCGGCACGTTGCCCGATGAAACCGTGCACACCGTGCCCACGGTGTAGCTGTGCGGCGTGGCGGCGGTGTTGCGCTGGGGCCCGCCCGCCCCCACCTCGTAGGTGAAGTACAGGCTCGTGACCACGCCCCCGGCTACGGCTTTGCTGAAGGTGAAGTCGCCGGCCGCGTTTTTTGCCATCGTGTAGCCGGGGTAAGCGCCCGTGGGGCCCTCGCGCAGGTAAAGGATGGCCAGGCTGCCGCCCGCCGTGGCTCCCAGGGGGTGAAACGTGAAGTTCACATTCGGCCCCACCGTTTCGGCCAGCACGGCGTAGTCGGCCGTAGTGAAGCAGTAGTCAACCAGCCCTCCCGCAGGGCGAGCCAGGGCCGGCGCCGCTCCTCCCAGCGTGCTCAGCAGCGCCAGCAGCAGCAGCACTAGCAGGCGGGGAATCGATAAAAACGAAGTGTGGTAGTCGTATTTTTTCATGGGGACTGTGGGGAAAATGGCAAGAAAGATAATGCTCGAAGGGCGAGAAAAAAGGTTGATTTCGTGGTTTTTCAAGCTGGCATAACGGCATGGAAGCAGCCTTCGCCGGCCTGCCAGGGGTGCTAAGCCTGAGAAGAATATTGTGCGTACAGCGTAAACGTGGGCCCACCAACGGCCGTCCTTAACGGTTACTGATAACCGCTTTCGGTTATGCCTGGCCGTGTTCGTGGCAAGTACCGCAAGTGTGCAGCAGGCGTACAAGCACCATCGAAAAAGGCCTTTCTTTGCTATATACCGCTATGTCAAGGTAGGCAAAAGCGCCGGATATAGCCGTAGTCAACCGCCCGCTGGCCAGCGTTACTTTGCCAGGATTGCACCCACCGGCACGCAACCGGCACGCAGCCGGGCAATCCGGCAGCACCTTGCCTCTGGCCGGGCAAGGCGCTGCCAGACTGCCCGGCTGCAAGTAGTTTACCACAAAAAATCAGCGGCTGGGCCGCAACGAAACGACGCCTGACCCAGCCACCCGGCCGCACTGCCTTCGCGCAGGATTGCGGCTGCCTTAGGCCGCCTGCTGGCGCTGCTCGCCCTGGCGGCTGGCCTCGTGGCGGGCGCGGGCTTCGTCGTGCAGCTGGCGCACCAGGGGCATAAGCTCGCTGATGCGGCAGCAGCACGAAAGACGGTTCACTTTGTCCTTATCGGACGGCGGCAGCGCAATGGGTGGCGGCGGCTGGCGGTGAATGATTTTCATCACAGAAAACAGGATGTCGTGCTGCACCCCGCCCAATTGACCGGGGTGCAGCAGCGGAGTGGAGGCATCAGAATTGAAATCGGCTTGCATAGCGGCATCAGGAGGCTGGGGCGAATAAATCGAGCTGCTGCGTGACGAGGGCCGAGCGCACCGAACCCCCGCCAAACAGAATCTGGCGGCGCACCTGCTGCTCGGTCAGCTCGCCGATGACGGGCTGGTGCTCGCCCCGGCAGGTGAGGAAGTATTTGGCGCGTTTCAGCACCACGCCCAGCTGGCGCAGGGTTTCCATATTGAGAGTGGCGAAGCGGCGGGCCGCGATAATGCGCTTGGCCGAACGGGCCCCCACGCCGGGAATGCGCAAAATCATCTCGTAGTCGGCCACGTTCACATCAACGGGGAAGACGTGGCGGTTGCGCAGGGCCCAGGCCAGCTTGGGGTCGATTTCGAGGTCGAGGTGCGGGTGGGCGGGGTCGAGGATTTCATCGGCCTGGAAGCCGTAGAAGCGCATCAGCCAGTCGGTCTGGTACAGGCGGTGCTCGCGGATAATGGGCGGCTGCGTCACCTGCGGCAGGCGGGCGTCGTCGGTAACCGGGATGTAGCCGGAATAGTACACCCGCTTCAGGCCGTAGCCCTGGTAGAGGCTGTCGGTGAGCTTGATGATTTGCAAATCCGTCTCGGCGCTGGCTCCCACAATAAGCTGGGTGCTTTGGCCGGCGGTGGCAAAGCCGGGCACTTTCCTGAACAGCGCCTTCTCCTCCTTATTCTGAATGATGCCGTCCCGAATCTGGGCCATCGGAGTCAGGATTTCCTGGTAGTTCTTTTCCGGGGCCAGCGTGGTCAGGGCCAGCTCCGAAGGCAGCTCGATGTTCACGCTCAGGCGGTCGGCATACAGGCCGGCTTCGGCAATCAGCTCCTCCGAAGCCCCGGGGATGGTTTTGACGTGGATATAGCCGTTGAAATGATGCTCGGTGCGCAGCTTTTTCACGATGCGCACCAGGCGTTCCATCGTGTAGTCGGGGCTGGAGAAGATGCCCGAGCTCAGAAACAGCCCTTCGATGTAGTTGCGGCGGTAGAAGTTGATGGTGAGGTCCACCACTTCCTCCACCGTAAAGGCCGCGCGCTTCACGTCGTTGCTGCGGCGCGAAACGCAGTAGGCGCAGTCGAAAATGCAGTGGTTGGTGAGCAGGATTTTCAGCAGGCTCACGCAGCGGCCGTCCTCGGTATAGCTGTGGCAAATGCCCATGCCTTCGGCGTTGCCAAGGCCTTTGCTTTCGTTTTTGCGCTTGCCGCCGCTGCTGCTGCACGAGGCATCGTACTTGGCCGCGTCGGCTAATGTGCTTAGTTTCTCCTGAATGCGCTCGTTCATGCGGCGGGACGTTACTTTCGGCTTTAAAATTACGACTCAGCACCCAATCGGGCACTATGCTTTAAGCTAATTTTTTTGGGAATAGTTTCTTTTTTCGGGAAAAATACCCGCTCAGTATTTCGCCGTGGCTTAGTAAAATGCGGGGCGCAGCACCAGCACCGCGCCGCCGGGCCACAAACTGCCCCGGCTCCTTTTCGTACTTTGCGGCGTTGCCCTTGTCCATGAGCTTTCGCGGTTATCATTTATCGGTGTGCCGGCCGGCCCTGCTCCTGCTTCTGCTGTTGGGACTGGGCCGGCCAGCGTGCGCCCAGACGTTTGACCCGCGCTCGGCGGTGCCGCCCGACTCGCTGCACGCCTCCCAGGAAGCGCTGCCCGCCCGCGCCGACTCGCTGCGTCAGCGCTTCGACCAGGAGCGGCTCATCAACCGCCTGCAAGCCTATTCGCGCCGCAAAACCATTGCCGGCCGGGCCATGTCGGGCCTGTTCAACTTCACCCGTCGGCAGGAAGAGCAGGCCGGGCTGGACGTGGTGCTGCTCGACCGGCAGTTCGACCGGCATAACTTTAAGATTGTGCGGCGCATCAGCATTCGCCCGCTCGATGCCTTCGGCTACAGCCTCACCGACTCGACCCGCCGCCCGCGCACGCTGCTTGATAAGGCCGGGAACGCGCTGCATCTCAAAACCTCGCGGGCCCGCATCCGGCAGGTGCTGCTGTTCCGGCCCGGCCAGGCCCTGGAGCCGCAGGCGCTGGCCGAATCGGAACGCCTGCTGCGCCAGACGCCCGAGATTCTGGACGCCCGCGTGCTGGTGAACGAGCGCACCACCACCCGCGACAGCGTCGATATTGAAGTGCTGACCACCGACGTGTTCAGCATCACGGCGGGCGTGCAGGTGGGCACGGCCACGTCGGGCGTCATCACCCTCGGCGACCAGAATTTTCTGGGCCTGGGCCACCAAATCGAAAACTCGTACAACTACGGGCGCGAGTACGACAACTCGCCCGGGGCCCAAACCTGGGCCTACGAGGGTAGCTACACGGCGCCGTTCCGGCATTTTCTCTATGCTCAGGCCCGCTACCGCAACGAGTTCAATTACCGTTCGGGGGGCGTGTCGCTGCGGCGCGACTTCTACTCGCCCACCACCCGCTACGCCGGGGCTATCAGCCTCGACCGCTACGCTCAGGACATTGCCCTGGCCCCGCCGCCGCCGGGCCAGCCCTACCGCTACTATCCCCTCGGCTATAGCGTGCAGGATGCCTGGGTGGGCCGCGCCCTGCGCCTGCGCTCCTACGATTTGGGCTACGAAAACCCGGGCCGCATGGTCGTTGCCGCGCGCGTTATCCGCACGCAGTATCAAACCGTGCCGAGCCCCACCCCGCCCGATGCCCCCACCTACCAGAACGGCTACCACAACGGCACGCTGCTGCTGGGCACGGTGGGCTACTCGGTGCGCAGCTACTATAAAGACCGGTACCTGTTTGGCTTTGGCCGCACCGAAGACGTGCCCACCGGCACACTGGTAAGCTTCACGGCCGGCTACGACATGAACAGCGTGCTGCCCCACCGTTATTTCGATGTCCGGATTGCGGCGGCTGGCTTCAGCACCCGCACGGGCTACCTCTACGGGGCCGTGGATTGGGGCGGCTACCAGCGCCTCGACGAGGGCCGCCGCTGGGAGCAGGGCCTGCTTACGGGCGAGTTCACCTCGTTCACCCGCCTCTACCACGCCGGCAACTGGCAGTACCGGCACTTCCTCAGCAGCCGGGCCACCATCGGGCTGAACCGCCGGCCGGGCGACTACCTGCAGCAGGGCATCACCAACGACCGGGGGCTGCGGGGCTTTTCGCCGGCCAGCCCCATCCTGGCCACCAGCCGCTTTGTGCTCAACTACGAAGCCACGCTGTTCACGCCGCTGTCGCTACTGGGCTTCCGGCTGGCTGGCATCGCCTTCGCCGACGCGGCCTGGGTTACGGAGCGGCGCGGCGGCGGCTCGCCCTTCTCGGGGGCACCCTACACCGGCTTCGGCCTGGGCTTGCGCTTCCGCAACGAGTTCACGGTGCTGCGCACCTTCCAGCTGCTACTGGGCTACTACCCACGCGGTCTAAACGCGGCCAACGGCATCCGGATGTACGAGAGCACCCGCGAAACCATCACCTTCAGCGATTTCGGGCTGGGCGCACCCGGCTTGCCACAATACCAGTAGCCCCATATCCCACGGCTGCCAGTCAATAGTGCCCGGCTTCCAGGCAGGAGACCGGGCGCTATTGGCTGGCAACCCGCTGACACGCGGCAGTCATGAATTCACTAAGCGGGAGACTGCCCGCAGCCTAGCGACCCGAATTGAAGGCGATGGGCAGGGTGCAAGCTACGCGCACCGGCTGGCCATGCGAGCGGCCGGGCTCCCAGGGGGGCATGGTCCAGACGAGGCGCAGGGCTTCTTCGTTGAGGCCGTTGCCGGGGCCGCTCATCACGTGCGCATCCTGCACCCTGCCCTGGGCACTGAGCGTGAAGCTGACGTAGACCTTACCCGAAATACGGCGGTTGAGCGCCTGCTGCGGATAGCGGATGGACTTGCCCACGTAGGTGGCAAATGCTTGGTCGCCGCCGATAAACTGGGGCAGCACTTCGGGGTTCACGAACACCGAATCGGGATTGATGGCGGCCGGGGCGGCGGGGCTGGAAGGGGCGGCCTGGTTGGGGCCCGTCTGGGCCTGGCCGGGGCCGGTAGCCAGCAGGCCCAGCAAAGCAGCTAAAGTGGCGGAACGTAAAATAGCCTGCATAATAAGTTGTGGAATAAGAATTAAGGACAGGGCAGTGGCGCGGCCGCAGCCGGTGCTACTACGATAGAAATCTACAGCACAGTTTTTTAAGATTGACTTATTAGCAGATTTTCTCAAAGACCAGGAGCGAATTTAGCGCACGGGTTCGTAGCATTATTTCAAGCAAATAATTTTACATAAGTTGTAAAACATACTTTTAAAACTTTTTCTTGGCATTATAAAAAGACAACACTCATAATAATCCATTCTCTTTGCCAATGTTATTTTTTCATTATTTAAAACAGCAGTATTCCGACCAGCCATTATTTCTCAGCGGGAAATCAGAAACATCCTACTACCTTTGTCATCGTAAATCGACGATAAGCAATCAATATCACCATGGCTCTGCACAAGCACGCGCAGTTTACCCTTGAGGAGCAGCAGCTCGCGGCCATTGCCAAAGCCCTGGGCCACCCCGCCCGGATTGCCATTGTGCGGCTGCTGGCCCGGCACCGGGCCTGCGTGTGCGGCGAGCTGGTGCTGGAGCTGCCGCTGTCGCAAAGCACCGTGTCGCAGCACCTGAAGGAGCTGAAAGCCGCCGGGCTGGTGCAAGGCGAGATAGACGGCCCACGCGTGTGCTACTGCCTTGATGCCGCCGGCTGGGCCACGGCCCGGCAGCTGTTTGGCGCGCTACTGCCAGAGCTGCCCGCTGCAGCCCACACCACGCCCGCCACGCCCGGCTGCTGCTGAGCGCTCGGCAACTTCTTTAAAACACTGAGTAATCGTATTCCTACTGTTATTTACAATTGAAAATCATTGCTTTACCCATATTCTAACCAAGCAGCATCATGAAAATATCCGAGATGAAAGAGGCCCTGAGTGGGCTCGCGGCCGTGCGCTTCCGGCTGCCCGACGGCACCCAGCTGCCCGACCATTTCCACGTGACGGAAGTGGGGCTGGTGAGCAAGCATTTCATCGACTGCGGCGGGGTAGAGCGGCGCGAAACGGCGGCCAACTTCCAGCTTTGGGAGGCCGGCGACTACGACCACCGGCTGGCGCCACAGAAGTTTCTGAGCATCCTGAAGCTCTCGGAGAAAATTCTGGGCCACGAAGATTTGGACATCGAAGTGGAGTACCAGCAGGCCACCATCGGCAAGTTCGGGCTGCTGTTCGATGGGGCCGACTTCGTGCTGACGGCCAGGCAAACGGCCTGCCTGGCGCAGGATGCCTGCGGCATTCCGGCCGCCCAGTCCTTTGCCCTGCCCCAGCTGCAGGTAGCGGGCTGCACCCCGGGCGGCGGGTGCTGCTAGCGGCATTCCGGCAAAGCTTATTTTGCTTCTTCCCCCATTCATGATGCCCGATAAAAAGAACATTCTGGTGCTGTGCACCGGCAATTCCTGCCGTAGCCAATTGCTGCACGGCTATTTGCGGCAGGCGCTGGGCAACCGCGCCGCCGTGTACAGCGCCGGCGTCGAAGTACACGGCCTGAACCCGCGCGCCGTGCGCGTGATGGCCGAGGACGGCGTGGACATCTCGGCCCACACCAGCAACCACGTCGACGAATACGCCACTGTGCTCTTCGACTACGTCATCACCGTGTGCGACCACGCCAACGAGGTGTGCCCGGTGTTTCCTTCGACCGCCCAAAAGCTGCACCACAACTTCCCCGACCCCGCCAAAGCCACCGGCAGCGAGGAGGAGATACTGGCTCAGTTCCGGAGCGTGCGCGACCAAGTGAAGGCCTACGCGCAGGATTTTGTACGGACCAAGTTTTAGGGCTATTGCCCTTGCAGCACGTCATGCGGAGCGCAGCGCAGTCGAAGCACGACGTGCTTTGCTATCGTTCCTCAACCGCCAATCCTCTCCTCATGAACCTACTCCCCCTCACGGCCGACCACTGGCCGGCCGTACGCGCCATCTACGCCGAGGGCATGGCCACCGGCACCGCCACCTTCGCCACCGAGCTGCCCACCTGGGAGGACTGGGACAGCGGCCACCTCTCCTACTGCCGCCTGGTGGCCACCGATGAAGCCGGCACCGTACTGGGCTGGGCGGCGCTGTCGCCGGTATCGAGCCGCTGCGTGTACGCGGGCGTGGCCGAGGTGAGCGTGTACGTGGCCGCGGCCGCCCGGGGGCGCGGCGTGGGGTTGGAATTGATGAGGGCACTGACCACAGAATCGGAACAAAACGGGCTATGGACTCTGCAGGCGGGTATTTTTCCCGAAAACGCGGCCAGCCTGCGCCTGCACGCAGCCGTGGGCTTCCGGCAGGTGGGGCGCCGCGAGCGCATTGGCCAGCTACGCGGCGTGTGGCACGACACCCTGCTGCTGGAGCGGCGCAGCGCCGTGGTGGGCGCTGCCAATACCCCGGCGGCCTGATGCAAGCCACGCTCCGCACCTGCCTGCTGGCCGAAGGGCTGGGCACGGCCATTTTGTTGATTTTCGGGACCGGCGCGGCCGTGGTCGATGCCCAGACCCACGCGCTGGGGCACGGTGGCGTGGCGGCGGCATTCGGGCTAGTGGTATTCATCCTCATCCAGAGCCTGGGCGACACCAGCGGCGCGCACGTGAACCCGGCCGTGACGGTGGCCTTCTGGGCCATGGGCCGGTTTCCGGGGCGGCGGGTGCTGCCCTATATGCTGGCGCAGCTGGCGGGCGCGGCCCTGGGCAGCTGGCTGGTGCAGCTGGTTGCGCCCCCGGGCTCCGACCTGGGGGCCACGCTGCCGGCCCACGGCCCCTGGCCGGCGCTGGGCATCGAAACCTTCCTCACCTTCTGGCTGCTGCTGGTGATTTTTCGGGTCACCTCGGGCCCGAAGGAAGTGGGGATGCTGGCGGGGCTGACCATTAGCGCTACGGTGGCGCTGGAGGCGCTGGTAGCCGGCCCCCTCACGGGCGCCAGCATGAACCCGGCGCGGTCCTTTGCCCCGGCCCTGCTGAGCGGTAACTGGACGGACTGGTGGGTGTACCTCGTGGGGCCGGTGGCTGGGGCGCTGCTGGCCGTGGCCGTGGATAAGAGCTTGCAGCTGCGCGGCGGGGAAGCGGCTTTGTAGTACCTCCGTCATAGTAGTTGGGAAGCAGTCTTCTGCCAGTATGCCTGAATTTGTATCCGCTCGCCATTGACAGCGAGCAACGGTTGCCATACCCCATTCCAATGCGGGGAACGGGCGGCCGGAGTGTCGTTTTCCCAAGTCAGCACCACTTCTTTCCCAAGTGCCTGGGAGAGCCGCACCAAGAAATCCATGAACTGTTGGTGCACCGCGTAGGAGGCAATCTTTTGCGGGTCAATATCATTTTCTACCTCATCATCGCGAAAGAAATGGCATCTTACGGGTAGTTCTCCTACGATGAATGCTGCCCACAGCATATTGGCCTGGCCCTGGCTATTCCACAGATATTCCACTGCGGCAAAATCAATATGGTCGAGCCGGATGGTGTCGCCGTCGGAGAATTCTACGCAGTAGTTTGCATTGACGAAATCAGCCCAAGTTTTCCAGTCTGCCAAGCTGGCGTCCAGCACGTAGATATCGCGCCACGAACCGTCTACTTCGTACACATATTCCTGCAATTCCGCCCAACTCAGGGTTTCGATAGGTACCATCTCATTTTTATCCATCATCGACCGCAATTAGGGGAGTGGTACAAAGCTGCAGCGGTTTCTTGTAGCTGCCACCGGACGAACCGACCTTTGCAGCTTTCCTAAAGTAAATACCTCTCAGATGGCCAGCCTCCTCCTCGGCGATTACAACGACCTCGAAGTAGCCCGCGAAACCAGCATCGGCCTTTACCTCACTTCCGACGATGGCGACCTACTGCTGCCCGAAAAGTACGTGGAGGCCGGCACCCGCGTGGGCGACATCGTGCGCGTGTTCGTGTACCGCGACTCCGAAGACCGCCTCATTGCCACCAACCTGCGGCCCCTGGCCCTGGTGAACTCCTACGCCGGCCTTACGGTGAAGGACCACGGCCCGGCCGGCGCGTTCCTGGAGTGGGGCCTGGAGAAAGACCTGCTCCTGCCCTACCGCAACCAGCGGCGCGACCTGCGCATCGGCGAGCGAGTGTTCGTGTACGTGTATCTCGACGAGGAAAGCGACCGCCTGGTGGCCTCCACTAAGTGGAAGCAGTTTCTGCCAAACACGCCGTTTGAAGGCGCACCCGGCGACGCGGTGCGCCTGCTCGTGGCCGACGAAACCGAGCTGGGCTACCCCGTCATCGTGAACGGGACGCACCAGGGGCTGCTGTTTCACAACGAAGTATTCCGGCCCCTGCGCCTGGGCGAGCAGCTGCCCGGCTTCCTGCGCCAGGTGCGCGCCGATGGCAAGCTCGACGTGCGCCTGCAACAGGAAGGCTACGGCGAAGTAGAATCGGCCACCGACACGCTGCTCAAAGCCATTCAGGCCGCGCCGGGCGGCCGCCTGCCGCTGGGCGATAAGAGCCTGGCCGAGGACGTGTACCGCCGCGTGGGCATGAGCAAAAAAGTATTCAAAAAGGCGCTGGGGGCACTTTTTCGGCAGGGATTGGTGCTGCTGGAGCCGGAGGCGACGGTACTTAAGTAGACCATAACAACCAATCCCCTCCTATGCAAAAAACCGCTTTACTCGCTGGGGCCACGGGCCTGATTGGTTCGCAACTGCTGCCGCTGCTTCTCAACTCGGAGCGCTACACCAAGGTGATTGTGGTGGGGCGCAAAGCCGTGCCCACCATTCACCCCAAACTGGTGCAGGTAGTGACGGAGCTGGACAAGCTGGACGAGGTGCGCCTGCAGCTGATTGCCGACGACGTATACTGCTGCCTGGGTACTACCATGGCCCAGGCAGGCTCGAAGGAAGCTTTCTACCAGGTTGATTTCCTGTACGTGGTGCGGCTGGCGGCGCTGGCGGCGGGCAACTTTGCGGCGCAGCTGATGGTGGTAAGCAGCATGGGGGCCGATGCCGGCAGCAGCGTCTACTACAGCCGGGTGAAGGGCGAGATGGAAGCCGCCGTGCGGCAGGCCCCCTTCCGGGCCATTCACATCTTCCGGCCCTCGCTGCTGCTGGGCGAGCGGGCCCACCCCCGCCTGGGCGAGCGCCTGGGCGCAGCGGCGCTGACCCTGCTGCGCCCCCTGCTACGCGGGCCCCTACTGAAATACCGGCCAGTAGCGGGCGCGGCGGTAGCCGCCGCCATGCTGCACGCCGCCGAAGCCGATAGCACCGGGGTGCAGGTGCACGAAGCGGCCGGGCTGCTACCGGGCTAGGGCCGCACGGGACGGGGCCGGCTACGGGGGCGTGCGCCCTAGCCAGGCCAGTGCGAGCAGTCGGCCCGATTGTTATCCGGGGTGAAATCGGGGTGTTTATTGACTGGGCCGATTACCCAATCGGCTGCATCGGCTGTTCGGCTCCCACTGGATGACGGCCCGATAAATTTGCCCCAGGATAACAGCGCCGCTAAGCAAGCTTTTTCCCATCTCTCAGCGCCTGCGCGACGGGTGCTGTGGGCGGCCAGAGCCAATGCCTTCGTGGATTAATTTAATTAACGTCACCCGCGAAAAGCTACCTCAAAGCAAGTAAGTAGTTTTTCCCGGTCCAGCTATTACTTTTATCCAACTTTTATCATTCGCAACCGCTGTTTTTTCATGAATTATTTACGTCTTACCGCGACTTTCCTGCTCCTACTACCCGGCCTGGCGGCCAGTGCTCAATCGAAGAAAAAGAGCGGCAGTGGGGGCAGCAGCAGCAATTCGGGCTATGGCACCGGCATTGGCTTGCGGGGCGGTGGCTGGTCGTCGGGCCTCACCATCAAGCATTTTCTGGGCAGCGGCAAAGGCGTAGCCATCGAGGGCCTGCTCACCACGGAATACAAAGCACGCGGCGGCCGGCTGACCATTCTGGGCGAGAAGCACCTGGGCGTGGCTGATATCAAGGGCCTGCAGTTTTACTACGGCGCGGGCTTTCATGCCGGGGCCTACCAGGGCCGCTACTACTTCGCCGATGAGCGGTTTTACTACAACGGCCGCAAGGGCGACAGGTACTTTCTGGTTGGTAACCGCGACGGCTATTACTACGACGAGAATACCTACATTGCCATCGGTGCCGACCTTATTGCCGGCCTCGAATACAAGCTACCCGACCTGCCCTTCGTGGTAGGCATCGATTACAAGCCCTTCTTCGAAGTTTTCCACGGCTACACGGGCTTCTACAACGATGCCGCCGTGAGCCTGCGTTTTACGTTCTAGCCCCACCCGGCTCGCTAACGAAAGGCCCTGCCAGCTATTGGCAGGGCCTTTTTTGTACCCGAAGCACCAGCCGGCCAGTATAGCAGCCACCGGGTGCCTCCGATGTAATGGCGGCCCCGGCGGCAACGATACATCTCCCAGCTACCAGCCCGGGCCGGCGTAGCGCGGCAGCCACGCCGGTATTCAGCTACCCAAATAACCCGCTACGCCTACTTTTACAGCTCAACTTTATCCTCCCCACCGCGCCATGAGTGACCTGATTCAATTCGTTGCCAACTACGACGACCTCTCCACCGAAAAAGGCTTTCAGTTTAAGTTTCACTGCGACAAGTGCCGGAACGGGTATATGTCGCGGTTTCAGCCCAATGCCATCGGCATTGCGGGCAGCTTGCTGCAGGCGGCCAGCAGCCTGTTTGGCGGCCTGGGTGGGGCCGAAAACGCGGCTTATCACATTCAGCGGGCCGTGGGCGGCAAGGCCCACGACGACGCCCTGCAAACCGCCGTGGCCGAGGGCAAACAGCAGTTCAGGCAATGCACCCGCTGCGGCCACTGGGTATGCCCCGATGCCTGCTGGAACCACAGTGCCGGCCTCTGCGAAGCCTGCGCCCCCGACGAGCAGGAGGAGCTACGGGCCCAGCAGGCCCAGGCCACGAGCGAGCAGATTCGCACCAGAACCCGCGAGCAGGACTACACCCAAAACCTCGATTTCCTGAACCGCGACGCCCTGCTGCAATGCCAGAGCTGCCAAACCAAACTGGCCCCGGGCCAGAAGTTCTGCCCCAGCTGCGGCGCCTCTGCCACCGCCCAAACCCAGCCCCGCCACTGCACCAGCTGCGGCGAGGCCCTCAAGCCCGAACAGAAATTTTGCCCCGGCTGCGGCACGAAAGCGGGGTAGTGAGGTATGGGAAGCACGGGCTGCATCCCGTTCCGCGCGCTGCCCCACGCGTAGCGGCCGGGATGGCCCGAAGCAGGGTGGGGCGCCGGCTTTTTTAGTCGTCGTACCACCATCGGCCATCGGGGCCGGGGCCCGCTGTTTCGGTGGCACCACACCCACGGCATGCCGACGGGCGGGGGCCCCATACGCGGTGCGGCGCCATGGTGGAGAGGCGGGCGGCAGCATTTGGGGCACAACCATTCGGGCATTGGAAGCAGTTTCGGCGGGGCAGCGGCCCGGGCACTCCACAACCTTACGTACGTATTCGCCGTAGGCGCAGCCTATGCAAAAGCTACGCAGTGTGCTGTTGGTCGATGACGACCCGACCAATAACTTTCTCAACCAGCGGTTGCTCAAGCGTCTCGATGTGGCCGACGAGGTGGTAGTGGCCGAAAACGGCCAGGATGCCCTGGCCCTGCTGCAGCTGGCCGATAATGCCGCGCTCCCCAGCTTCCCGTCGCTCATTCTGCTCGATATTCAGATGCCCATTATGAACGGCATCGAATTTTTGCAGGCTTATGAGCTGCTGCCCGCAGCCTGGCGGCGCAACACCACCGTCGTCATGCTGTCGACCTCGGTAGATGCGCGCGACCTCAGCCAGCTCGAAACGCTGCCCGTGACCGGCCGCATCAGCAAACCCCTGACGCCGGAAAAGCTCGCGACCGTGCTGCAGCTTCATTTCGAGCAACAGCAACCTGAACAGGCTTTTTAAGTACGTAGCCAGAATGAAGCAGGAAGGCTGTAAGACTTTAATAATAAAGGTGTTCAGGAAGCCACAGTCGAAGTGCGCAAGCACGTTATGAACAGCTTCTCTATAACAGTCAATTGCTTGAACAAAATTTTGCTGCTTGTTATTTCTGTCCTGCTACTTGTGGATGATAGAGGCCTGAACCTCCTGATGCGCTACCCCACCACCGGCAGCGTGAAGCTGAACGTGCTGCCGCTGCCCAGCTCGCTTGCCACCCACAGCCGGCCGCCCTGCGTGGTGATGAACTCGCGGGCAATGCTCAGGCCCAGGCCCGAGCCGCCGCGGTAGCCAGCCTTGTCGGGCAGCTGAGCGAAGCGCTGAAAGATGCGCTCATGGTTTTCGGCGGCAATGCCGGGGCCGCAATCCTGCACACTCACCCGCACGAAGGCCCCGGCCGGAGCCGCGCGTACCGTGAGGATGGCTCCCACCGGCGAGTAGCGAATGGCATTGGCTAGCAGATTGATAAGCACCCAGGTGGTTTTTTCCACGTCGGCGCGGGCTTCGGGCAGGCCCGTGGGTAGCTGCAGGTCGAAGCGCAGCTGCTTGTCGGCCAGCTGGGGCTGCACGGTGGCGGTGGCGTAGGCCACCACATCAGCCATGCTGGTAGGGCGCACGTCGAGCTGAATGCCCGCGCCCGCGTCGAGGCGCGACACGTCGAGCAGCTCGGCCACCATGCGCTGGAGGCGCTGGGTTTCCTGGCGGATGTAGCCCGTGATGCGCTCGCGCTCGTCGGCGGGCAGGCGCTCGTCCTGCAGCAGCCGGGTGTTGAGATTGATGCTGGAGAGGGGCGTTTTCAGCTCGTGCGACACCGTGGCCAGAAAGTTCGACTTCACCTGGTCGAGCTTTTTGAAGTCGGACACGTTGCGCAGGGTGAGGATGTGGCCCACGAATTCGGTCTTTCCGGTGGCTTCGTTGAAAGACACCAAATCCTGCACCGCGAGGCGGTAGAAGGCTTCTTCGCCACGTTGGGCGATGTGCAGCAGCGGCGCTTCGGCCACGGCGGCTTCGCGGTTGGGCGCGTCGAGGGGCTTGAGCATGGCCTGAAACAGGTCGTTTTCGAGGCGTACGATGGCGGCCGGGCGGCCCAGCAGCTTTTCGGCCGGCAGGCCCAGCAGCTCGCACAGCACGGGGTTGGCCAGCATAATGTGGCGGGTTTCATCGAGCAGCAGCAGGCCCTCGTCCAGCGTGTTCACGATGCTGGCGGCGCGGTTGCGCTCGGTTATCAGCCCGGCTTCGGTAGAGGTGCGGTACTCGCGCAGCTGGCCCAGCATGCGGTTGAAGGCGCGGGCCACCTGACCGAACTCGTCGTGGCTTTCCTGCGGAATGCTGGCCGAAAAGTCGCGCGCGGTGGCGTGTTCGAGGGCAGCGGTGAGCTGGCGTAGCGGCTGCACGGCGGCTTCGGGCACACTGCTGGCCAGGGCCAGAGCCAACAGCGCCGCCAGCGTGATGAAGATGAGCAGGTTGCGGTTGGCCTGGTCGGCGCGCTGGTTGGCGGCTTCGGTTTTGCGGTTCAGGGCGTCGGTGTTCAGGGCCATCATGCGGTAGGTGAGCTCGCCGAGAGCAAAAGGCTCGCTGATGCCCGCCGCCGCCGCGCTCAGCGGGCTGGCGGGGGCCAGCCGGGCCTGCTGCTGCTGCCGCCGGAGCTGCTGCGTCATTGCCCGCAGCTCGTTCACCACCTGCTGCTCGCCGGGCTCGGTCACGTTGCGGGCCTCGGCGGCCAGGGCAGCCACGAAGCGGGCCGTACCGGCCGTGTCGGCCAGCGGCTGCCGGGCCAGCTGGTCGAGGCTGCGCAGCATGGTCAGGCCCAGATTTACCGAGGCAAGGTTGGCCTTGAGCACGTCGTGCGTGCTCCGGTCGAGCTGCCGCAGCGAGTAGTAGGCGTAGCCCCCGATGCTGAGCACCAGCAGCAGCATGGCCACGAAGCCGAGGTTAATTTTGGTTTTGAGGTTCATAGGTTGGGCTTTTTTAGAATGTCATAACTACAGCCCATCATGCTGAGCGGAGCCGAAGCATCTCGCCCGGAGCAGTAACTGAATCGTTGAAAGTCATGGGTTAGTGGTGGCACGCCAGATGCTTCGACTCCGCTGCGCTCCGCTCAGCATGACCGTTTCTTTATCGATTCAATACGTCACCAGGTACACGTCCAAATCCTGGCCATCGCCGGCCACGGCGCGCAGCAAATCCGACGTCACGCCGCGCCGGCTCAGCTGGCTCCACAGGCCCTTTTCGCTGGTGATGCCGCAGACGAGCAGCGTGGCTTCTTTCTCCTGCGCCACCCGCCGGATGGCCCCCACGATGTCATCATCCTTCACCCGCAGAATCTGAGCGCCCAGCTCGGTGGCCAGCTGCAGGTTATTGAGCAAATGCCGCTGGGTGGCCAGGCCGATGCGGTCGGCGGTTTCGCGGCCGGTCTGCACGTAGAGCACGTACCAGGCGGCAGCGGCAAACCGGTCGGCCAGCCGCGAGGCTTTGCGGATAATTTCCTTCGCCGCCGCATTGTTGGAGTTGATGCAAGCCAGCAGGCGGTCGTCGTTGCGGCGGGCGGCGGCCACGGCGGGCGCGCCGCCGGCATCGGACTCTACCTGCCGGGTGAGCAGCTGGGCCACTTCGCGCACGGCCAGGCACCGCAATTGCAGCAGGTTTTCGGCCTGGAAAAAGTTGGCCAGCGCGGTGGGCACCTTGGCCGGGTCGTAGATTTTGCCTTCCTCCAAGCGGCCGCGCAACTCGCTCACGGTCACGTCCACGTTCACTACCTCGTCGGCGGTTTTCAGCAGCTGGTCGGGGATGCGCTCGGTCACGTCGGTGCCGGTTATTTTCAGCACTTGGTCGTGCAGGCTTTCCAGGTGCTGCACGTTCACGGCGGTAATCACCGAAATACCCTGCGCCACGAGGTATTCCACGTCCTGCCAGCGCTTTTCGTGGCGCGAGCCGGGCACGTTGCTGTGGGCCAGCTCGTCCACCACCACCACCTGCGGCCGCCGCTGAACAATGCCCTCCAAATCCATCTCCTCTACCGCGTGGCCCTTGTAAAAAACCTGCTTGCGGGGCAGCAGCGGCACGTTTTTCAGTTCGGCCACGGTGCCGGCGCGGCCGTGGGTTTCCACGTAGCCCAGCAGCACGTGCACGCCATGCGTGTGCAGGTCGTGGGCTTCCTGAAGCAGGCGGCAGGTTTTGCCCACGCCGGCGGCCAGCCCCAGATATACCTTGAGCGTGCCGCGCCGCCGCGCCTGCACCAGGCGCAGGAACCGCTCGGCAGATTGGTCGCGGGGGTCGGCGGCGGCGGGGTTCATGGGGGTTCAAGGATTTGGAATCAGGATAAAAAGAACGTCATGCCGAGCATTCTGCGCATCAAGCAGAGACCGAGGCATCTCGCATGCCACCACTATTCATTTTCAACTGCAGGCCGGTGTAGCTGACGCTTGGGTTACTACCACACGCGAGATGCTTCGACTACGCGGACGCCAGATGAGCGTGACGTTCTCTTTTTCATCTGCCTTCCTTAAAACGACAGCGCGATGCTCGTCGTCACATTCCCGTAGCTGCGGTTGGCGGCATTATCGCTGCGGGCAAACACGCCTCTCATGCCGTTCAAATACCGCCCTTCGACGCGGAAGGCCACGTTGTTGGTGGGCAGGTAGTCGAGGTTGAGCGAGCCGCCGGCCACCCGGAAATCCTGGTCCAGCGCCCGGGGCATGATGCTGCGGATGATGACGCCGCGCTCGGCGTAGTAGTACTCGCCCCGCACCGTGGCCGAGAGCTTGTCGGCCAGCTTTTGCTTCACGAACACCGCCGCCGTGTGCCAGGTATCGTACTTCTCACTGCCCACGCCGCGCTGCTTACCAACGTCGAACACCAGCACCAGGCTGGTGCGCCCCGAAGCCGCGTAGGTGATGTAGAAATCGTGGAAGTAGCGGCGGCGCACGAGCGAGTCTTGGGGCTGCTCGTTGCCATAAAACGTGCTGCTGTTGATGAGGATTTTATCCGATGGCTTCCACTGAATCTGGGTACCGAGGGCCTTGGCCTGGTTGGTTTCGCGGATGTTCTGCCAGCCGTTCAGCACCAGCGCGGTCAGCGTCAGCGTGGGGCCCACTTCGTAGGTGAAGCGCGCGCCCGACTCGTAGTAGGGTGTGGTTTCAGCCATCACCGAGCGGGTCAGCGTCCAGTTATCCTTCGAAATGGCCGACTCGAACCCAATGTGCGAGGCGAAAATACCCAGGTCGAGCCAAGCTTTGGCGAAGGGCCGGAAGCCCGCGCAGGCCTCATACACGTGCTTGAGCACGGGGTCCTCGGCGGCGTAGTTGGCCGATACGTAGGAGCCCGCGTGCAGGCCTACGGCCCCGCGTACCTTGCCATCGTCGTAGCGCACCCCAATCAAGCCTTGGTTGATGGTGAACTCGTTCTGGCGGCCGTGCGAGTAGAGAAACGGCTGCCGGTTGTTGCCGTTGGCGTGGTTAAAATCGTAGCCGTAATAGCCATCCACAAAGCCGTAGGTGGTGATGGGGCTGGGCGCGGCGGGCGGGGGCGAGGCGGGCGGCGGG
>JANNDE010000003.1:0-2110 GCA_031387395.1 Hymenobacter sp. | reverse complement strand
AACCTGGGCCAGTCGGGTTACAAAGCAGATGGCTACGCCGGGCACCCCGCGCCTGCGGATTATCAACTTATTTACTACGCCGCCCACGAGGTGGGGCATATGTTGGGGGCTACTCACACGTTCAACGCCATCGACATCAGTAACGGCAACGGCGCCACGGCCTGGGAACCGGGCGCGGGCGTGACCCTCATGTCCTACTGCGGGTCTTACGGCCCAGACAATAACGTGCAGTCCAAGACCGAAATCACCTTCCACACCGGCAGCTACGAGCAGATGCAGGCCGTAATGAGCAAATGCAGCTGCGGCACGCTCACGGCCACGGGCAACACGGCCCCGGTGGTAACGGCCCCGGCCAGCGGCAAAACCCTGCCCCTCAATACGCCTTTTAAACTGACGGCCACCGCCACCGATGCCGAGAACGACCCACTCACCTACTCCTGGGAGGAGCTCGATACCGGCCCCGCCGGCAACCTGAGCCTGCCCCAGGTGACGGGCAAAACCCCGCCCCTGTTCCGCGTCTTCCCGCCCACGACGAGCTCCACCCGCTACTTCCCCCGCCTGGCGGGGCTGGCTACCAACACGGCTACCCCCGCCACCGGCGAGCGCCTGCCCACCGTGGCCCGCCCCCTCACGTTCCGCTGCACCGCCCGCGACCTGCACAACGGCCCGGCCGGCGGGATGGGCGGGGTCGACTATAGTGCCCTGGTGAAGCTGGATGTGAGCGCGGCGGCGGGCCCGTTCGTGGTGACGGCCCCCAACGCGGCCGGTACCAGCTGGGCCGGCGGCAGCACCCAAACCGTGAGCTGGAACGTGGCCAACACCACGGCCGCCCCCGTTAACTGCGCCAAAGTCAACCTACGCCTGAGCCTGGACGGCGGCCTGACCTATCCGCTGACGCTGGCTACCGGCGTGGCTAACTCGGGCTCGGCCAGCGTGACCGTGCCCAACGCGCCCACCGCTACGGCCCGGGTGATGGTCGAAGCGGCCGACAACTACTTCTTCGATATTTCCGATGCTGACTTCACCCTCACCCCCGGCCCCGGCCCCACCATCACCAGCTTCACGCCCGCCGTGGGGCCGGTGGGCACGAAAGTGACCCTCACCGGCACCAACCTGAGCGGAGCCCTGGAAGTGCGCATCAACGGCACACTGGCTACTATCACCGGCACGCCCACGGCCACCAGCCTGACGGCCACGGTAGGCGCGGGCAGCACCTCGGGGCTGATTACGGTGCGTACGCCGGCCGGCACGGTGAGCTCGGCCACCCCGTTTCTGGTGGGCAGCCCGCCCACCATCACCAGCTTCACACCCACCAGCGGGCCGGTCTTCACGGAGGTTACGCTCACGGGCACCAACCTGCGGGAAACGTCTCAGGTGCTGGTCAACGGTACCACGGCGAAGTTCTACGTCAGCTCGGACACCCAACTCCGGCTGACCGTGCCGAACGGAGCCACCACGGGCCCGCTGGCCGTGACCACGCCCTTCGGCGCGGCCACCTCCACCAGCCTCTTCACCATACCGGTGGGGCCGGTTATCACCTCGTTCGTGCCCGACCGGGGGCCGGTGGGCACCGTCGTGGTGCTCACCGGCCGCCTGTTCGACGGCGCGACGGAAGTGCGCTTCGGTGGCATTGCCACCACGCCGGCCCCGGGCGGCACCAATACGCAGCTTACGGTGAAGGTGCCGACCGGGGGTCTATCGGGGTTGCTCTCGGTCACCGCCCAGGCCGGCACGGGCGTGTCGGGCGGCTCCTTCACGGTGCTGCCCACGCCGGCCCTCACGGCCATCAGCCCCGCCAGCGGGGTGGTGGGCAACACGGTCACGCTCACGGGCACGAGCCTGGACCGGGTCACAGCCCTCACCCTCAACGGCGTGGCCGTGCCCTTCACCCTAATTAATGCCACGACCATCACCTTCGTGGTGCCGGCCGGGGCCACCACCGGGGCCGTGCTGGGGAAAGCGAGCGGCGGCGATGGCACCAGTAGCGTGCGCTTCACGGTGCTCACGCCCGCGCCCGGCGTGCTCATCAGCGGCCTCGTGCCTGCCCAGGGCATCACCGGGGCCACCATCCGCCTCACCGGCACGGGCCTGAGCGGGGCCTCACTCGTTA
>JANNDE010000759.1:0-1096 GCA_031387395.1 Hymenobacter sp. | reverse complement strand
GGCGGCTTCGATTTTGTTTTCTTCGACCGCCAAGTCGCTACCGAGGTGCTGAAGCTGCACGAGCGCAACTCCAACGTCTTCTACCTCATGGTGTGGCTGGGTTTTGCCTACGTCAACATTCCCTACACCCGCCGCAAGCGGGCAATTGGCCGGTCGCGCTGGACGCTGGCGAAAAAGGTGAAGCTGCTGGTTGATTCGCTGCTGGCTTTCTCGTTCGTGCCCATCCGCGCCATCTCGGTGCTGGGCCTGGGCCTGGGCCTGGTGGCCCTGCTCTACGGCCTCTACGTCATCGCCCTCAAGATTGTGCACCCCAACGAGCCCGCCGGCTGGACCACCCTCATGGTGGTGCTACTCTTCGTATCGGCGTTTCAGATGGTAGCGCTGGGCGTGATTGGCGAGTACGTGTGGCGGGGGCTGGACGCGGCGCGCAAGCGGCCGCTGTATGTGGTGCGGGAGGTGATTGATTAGATAGCAGCAGAATATTTTAAAGTCCAGGATACACTTATTGGCAGCATAGATGCGTAAGTGATGTTCGCGGTTGACTGGGAGCTGGGACATATTACTGTCAGTATCCAGTGCCACACATAACGGCTGCGGCTAGTGGGCACTGTCCGGCAGACGATGAAGCCTATCTTTGCTTTGTGAAAACGGAAATTTTCAACTTGGCTAATACCGGGTCACTTTGCCTTTCACCAGGCAAATTAGCGGGCATATTTAGCTGCAAAATATCTTGAATATTTGCCTGCCAGCCATATCAATTCTGAATGAGGTTTTCTGCTTCATTTCTCATTTGGTAGCTCCCCGCTGTATCAGCGTTGATGTCTTTGGGCCGAGTAGGTTATTATAATCACAGCAGCGTAGACAGTGCGAAAATCTCTGTCTGTTTTACTACCGCGTTTCCTGTCAATATCAATAAGGTAACATGTCATCAGTTTCACGCAGTCGTTCAGCGTTACTAGGAACCATCACTTCGCAGGCTTATACAATCATTGGGATGCTGGTTTCCATCATCAGCACACCCATGATGGTGAAGTACCTGGACAAGGAAGCATATGGACTATCTATTATTTTCTTTCAGGTAATCAATTTGTTTTTT
>JANNDE010000758.1:0-1576 GCA_031387395.1 Hymenobacter sp. | reverse complement strand
CAAAAAACGGCTGCCCTACCAGCGCCGGCAGCGGGTGTCCCAGCATCTCGGCCATCGGCGGATTCACGACATCCAGCACGTTGTCTTCGCCCCGAAACACGCACACTGCCACCGGGGCCTGCGCAAAAACGGCCTGCAGCTGGCGCTGCTGCGCTTCGCGCTCCTGGCGGGCCAGCACCTGCTCGGTCGTGTCGAAGGCAAAGATGGAGATGCCCGCCACCTGGCCGTTTTCGCGGTAGGCCTGGTAGGTGAAGTTGTAGTAGGCCACGCGGGCGGGCTGGCCGGCGCTGGCCGGCACCGTAAACGGGGTGTCGGTGCCGAAATAGGTTTCGCCGGTTTGGTAGACGTGGTTGAGTAATTCGATAAAGCCCTGCTCCTGCAGCTCCGGCAAGGCCACGGCCATATCGAGGCCCACCAACGCCCGGCCGGGGAAAACGGCCTGGTAGGCAGGGTTGGCGTATTCGACGCGGTGGCCGGGGCTGCGCAGCAGTAGCACCAGCGCCGGAGTCTGCTCGAACACCCGGTAGAAGGCCTCGCGCTGAGTGGCGGCCTGCTCGGCGGTGGCCAGCGCCTGGGTTTGCACGGCCTCAGCCCGCTGGCGCGTGTGCACCCGCTCGGTTACATCGACGGCAAATGCCAGGATGCCCACCCCCTGGGCCTCCGGCATGGGCTGGTACACGAAGTCTATATAAAACTGCTGGGTTCGGCCGTCCACTTCCACTGTCGCCGACACGTCTGTACCGACAAAGGGCTGGCCGGTGGTCCGCACCTCGTCGAGTAAGCCCACGAATCCCTGGGGCACCACTTCCGGATAAATTTCGGAGATGGAGCCACCCAGCCTAGCCCGCTTCCCAAACAGGCGCTGGTGAGTATCGTTAAAAAACGTATAGCGGTGCTCATGACCCTCAAACGTGGCCACGGCAGCCGGCACCAGAGCAAGAATGCTGGTCAGCAGCTGGTCTTTCTCCTGAAGACGCAGCTGGGCCTGCTTGAGGGCATGGATGTCGAGGTTGGAGCCAAACCACTGACGGGGCCGGCCGGCGGCCTCGGCTTCTTCCAGCGGCTCTGGCACACCCTGGCTGGCAAACCAGCGGTACTCGCCGTCGGCGCAGCGCAGCCGAAACTCGTAGCTCCAGGGGCGGCCTTCGGCCAGGGCCGCCCCAAACTCCCGGGCAATAGCCGGCAAGTCATCGGGGTGAATAAACCGGGGCCACGTCTCGCTGATGGGTGAGCCGGGCGCCATGCCGGTGTAAGCGTACCATTGGGGGCTGATGTAGAGCACCTGCCCGCTGGGGTCGGTGGTGAAGGTGGTGCTGGGCAGGCTTTCCGTTACGCGCAGCAGGCGCTGGGCGGCGGCCACGGCCTCGGCCTGGGCGTGGCGCAGGGCCTGGGTACGCTCAAACACGCGCGCCTCCAGCTCCCGGTTGAGCTGCTGCACCTGCCTGCGGGCCAGCACCTGCTCGGTCACGTCGTAGGCGAAGCTGAGGATGCCGTCGATGGAGCCCTGGCCGTCGCGCAGGGCCTGAAACAGCACGCTGAAGTAGCGCTGCTCCGGCCGGCCGGTGCCCGTAACATC
>JANNDE010000753.1:0-11408 GCA_031387395.1 Hymenobacter sp. | reverse complement strand
CCAGGTGGCGCTGCTGGCCCAGATACCTTTCGGGGCGAAATTTGGCGGGGCTACCGGCAACTTCAATGCGCACTTCGCGGCCTATCCGGGCACCGACTGGCACGCTTTCGCCGCCACATTCGTGAACGACCGGCTGGGCCTGTTCCGCTCCTTCCCCACCACCCAGATTGAGCACTACGACCACCTCGCGGCCCATTGCGACGCGCTGAAGCGCCTCAACACCATCCTGCTCGACCTGGCCCGCGACGTGTGGCAGTACATTTCGCTGGGCTACTTCAAGCAAACCATCAAGGCGGGCGAGGTGGGCTCGTCGGCCATGCCGCACAAGGTGAACCCCATCGATTTCGAGAACGCCGAGGGCAACCTGGGCGTGGCCAACGCCCTGCTCGAGCACTTCGCCGCCAAGCTGCCCATCTCCCGCCTCCAGCGCGACCTGACGGACTCGACCGTGCTGCGCAACCTGGGCGTGCCGCTGGGCCACATCCTCGTGGCCCTGGGCGCGTTGCAGCGCGGCCTGGGCAAGCTAGCCCTCGACGAATCGGCGCTGGCGAAAGACCTCGAAGCCAACTGGGCCGTGGTGGCCGAGGGCATCCAGACCATTCTGCGCCGCGAGGCCTATCCCGACCCCTACAACGCCCTCAAAGCCCTCACCCGCACCGGCGAGGCCATTTCAGCCGCCAGCATCGGGGCATTCATCGATGGGCTTAACGTGAGCGAGCCCGTGAAAACGGAGCTGCGCGGCATCACGCCGCATAGCTACGTGGGGCGATAAGCAGCTTTCCAACCATTTTCCCTTTCCTTTTAACAAGTATGAACCTGACTACCATCCGCCCCTTCGGCCTCGCTACCGGCCTGTTGGTCCTCACCACCCTGGCCGCCTGCTCTTCCAGCAAGAAAGACGACCCCACGCCCAACCCCGCCGGCATGAGCTGGACGGTGGACGGCACGGCCGTCAGCACCACCACCCTACAATCGCAGAAAGGTAGCACCACGATTTCGGTGGCGGGCACCGAAATCGGGAACAACACACTGTTCTTGGCGCTCGAAATCCCGAACGCCGTGGGCACCTACCCGTTCGGGCCCACCTCGGCCGCCGCGGCCACTTACAGCACCAATACCGGCAGTACGCCGGCCGCGTACTACGCCGGGGCCACGGGCAGCGGCACCGTTACGGGCGCGGGCACCATCTTGGTCACGGCGCTTACCACTAACAACATCACGGGCACATTCACCTTCACCGGCATCAACGCCAACACCGGCGCTTCCAAGTCGATTTCCAGCGGCACCTTCAACGTGGGCCTGTAGGCCACTGCCGACGTTTCATCAGCCGCCGTCGCTCCTCCAAGCGGCGGCGGCTTTTTTTGCGGGCGGCGCCGCCTGTTACTTTTACAGCTTCATCTGCTCCCCGCCCAGTGCCCCAGCTCTCCGATACCGTTGTTCACGCCGACTGCCGCCACTTTCGCGGCGACCTCCCTTGCCGCCCCAACAAAACCCACGGCTACGTGTGCGCCGGCTGCCCGGTGTATGCGCCCGTCACGAGCCGGGTGCTCATTATCAAGCTCGGGGCCATCGGTGATGTCATTCGGACCACGCCCTTGCTGCGCCGCCTGCGCCAGGAGCGGCCCGGCTGCTTTATCACCTGGCTCACGCTCACGCCCGCCATCCTGCCCCAGCAGGAGATTGAAGAAATTCTGAAATTCGATTTTGCCAGCGCCCTGCAATTGCAGGGCCGCGAGTTCGACGTGGTTATCAACCTCGACAAGGAAAAAGAGGCCTGCGTGCTGCTGAACAACATCAGCGCCAAGGAGAAATTCGGCTATGCCCTGCGCCCCTACGACGGCGTGGCCTGGCCCGTGAACCAGCTGGCCGACCACAAATTCCTCACCGGCGTGTTCGACCAGACCAGCCAGGCCAACACCAAGCCCTATGTACAGGAAATTTTCGAGCTCTGCGGCTTCGACTTCCGGGGCGAAGAATATGTCTTCGACACCCACGACGACAAGGGCTACGACTGGCGCGCCCTGCCCGCCGCCGCCGGCCGCCGCATCGGCCTCAACACCGGCTGCGGCGACCGCTGGACCACCCGCCTCTGGAGCACCGCCAAGTGGATGGAGCTGATAACCGGCCTGCAGGCAGCCAGCTACACCCCCGTGCTGCTGGGCGGCGAGGCCGAAGACGCCCGCAACCGCGAGCTGCATGCCGCCACCGGCGCGGCCTACCTCGGCACCTTCCCCCTCCCCCAGTTCATCAACCTGATGAACCAGATGGCCGGCATCGTGACCCAGGTAACCATGGGCATGCACATCAGCATCGCCCTGCGCAAACCCACTATTCTGATGAACAACATCTTCAACCCGCACGAATTCGACCTCTACGGCCGGGGCCAAATCGTGCAGCCCAATAAGGACTGCGTGTGTTTTTACCGGGGCAGCTGCCAGCTCGGTACCAGCTGCATGGAAGATTTGCCGGCCGCCAAAGTATTGCAGGCCGTGCGCGAAAGCGTGCCGCGCGAAACCCCGATAGCCTAGCCCTTGTGGCGCGAGGCGTTGCGCACCGCCTGCCATTTGGCAGCATACCCGGCCGGGGCGGGGCGGCAAACAGCGCGGTTGGGGCCGCGGTGGGCCGCGCTTCCACCTTTTTGAAATGCCCGCGGCCTTTACCCAGCTTCAGCTTGGGCGCGGCGGCCGCCAGCGGCTCCTACTCGGCCGTGGTCCAGTGTCCCTTTCGCAGCAGCGGTAGCTGGCGCCACGGCAGCGGCCGGGCCAGCCAGCGCACCGAGTCAGTGCCCAGCCGGCCGCTCAGGCGCAACCCTGCGCTATCGGCCGCATAGTTTAGCACGCCGGGCTGCCCATCGGGGCGCGTGAGCAGCAGCCGACCCGGCGCGTAGCGCAGCGCGTAGTCATGCATACTGCCATCGGCGGCCTGCGTGATAAAATACCCGCGCCGATGCACGAACACCCGCACTGGCCCCCCGGCTGCTGAGCCCGCCAATGGCACCACGGCATACGCCCCGTGCAGGGGCGGGCGCGCCACCGCATCGTCGTCGAAGCGTCCCTGCCGCACAAAAGGTCCGGCGGTTTCCAGCAGCACCACCCCCAGCAGCAGGCCCCGTAGCGCCCCCACCCTGCGCCCGGCCCAGCCAGCCGGATGCGGTACCAGTGCCGGCCGCCACCGCTCCTGCACCAGGGCCGCGTAGGCCGTACGCAGCCCTGGTGCCGCCACCACCACCGCCAGCCCCAGCAGGAAACCCGACCAGAGCTTCACGGAGATATCGAAACCCACATTCAGCGCCAGCACGTGCAGCAGCACGGCCACGGCCAGCACGGCCCCCAGCGCCCGCGTGCGCCCCCACAGTAGCAACAGCCCCGGCCCTACTTCGAGCAGCCCGGCAAATACACTGTAGGCGTGCGAAGTCCCCATTACGCTCCAATAGGCCAAATCGGGCGAAAGCTGCCCCAGCGGCGTATACAGGGTGTTGGGTTCGGGCAGGTAAAACTGGGCTTTAAAAACCTTATCGAACCCGTATTCGAGCAGGTGCAGCGCCACGAACCACGATGCCCCGGTGTGCAGCCCGTACCAAAGCCGCGCCTCGCCGGCCGGGGTGTACCGGGCCAGCCGCGCCCCCAGCGCCGCCGCCAGTGCTGTGCCCGCTAGCAGCAGCCCGACGTAACCATACAGCCCGGGCGAATCAGAAAATAGCGCCGCCGAATGGCCGGGCAGCCAGCCACCAGCTACGGTAGCAAGTCCGGCTTCCAGCTTCGGCCGCAGCCATTGCCCCAGGTCGGGCAGTAACTGGTAGCGGAAGGGAGACGTGAGGGCCAGAAGGCCCGCAAACAGGAGCAGCCACCGGCGAGCAAATGCACCCAGCATTAGCTAAGCAGCCGGTGCTTCGACTAGCCGGCGCTCCCCGAGCAGCCAACCGGCGCCCGCCAACCCCAGCAATAGTGCCGTGCCCCACCACACGTCTGTACTGTGGGGCGGTACGGCCGGAATCATGACATTGCCAGCTGCTTTCCTGCGTTTATTCTTCGATTTGAGCTTTACAGGCATAGGCGGTACGGTGGCTGGTGCTGCTGTTGAATCGAAACCGATGAGTTTTACGTTGGGATGATACTGCTGATAGTATCGCACCAGTTCGCGCCTGTCTTTCTTTGAATAGCCCCGCCCAAACCCCACGACCCTGGTTTTTTCCTTGTACTTCTTATCGTCAGAATTTGCGTACACTCGCCACTGGCCGTAAGCCAAAGCCGTCGTGTCGGAAGTTAGTCGCAGGCTGTCCTCCACGAAATGAGGATACGGAATACCAAAATTATCTGCCTTCGCATTGCTTCCCAGCGTGGATACGCTCCCGCTGTGGCTGAAATGCGCGATGCGTGCCGTCTGCGCAAGCGTTGGGCTGACAGCGGCAACCAGCAAAAGCAGCGTTGTGGAAACTAAATATTTCATGGTGGAGGCAGGGCTTCCGCACCAACATTTATAACTCCGTTTTCAGCATCCGAAGGCACGTTGATACCAGCGTCGTTTTGAAGCTTCTACTGCCTCACCGATATTTCCAAGCAACGGAGAAACAGGTATAAATCTGGTACGAAAGCCTGATGGTGGAGGCAATGAGTAAGCTGGTTACGAATATACACCTGGCCGCTTACCCGATGCCGGCTACTTCCTTCAGCGCGGCCACCATCACCGGCCACGAAAACTGCTTTTTCTGCTCGCGCACACCCGCCACGAACGTTTCTTCGCGCCGATTGGCGTAGAAATCCACCACTGCGTCGGCGATGGCGGCCGGCGTGGGCGGCACCACATAGCCCACCACACCATCCGGAATCAGCTCGGCCAGGCCGCCCACGTCCGTCACCAGCATGGGCCGCTCGAAGTGATACGCTATTTGCGACACACCACTTTGCGTGGCGTTTTTGTAAGGCTGCATAATCAAATCAGCGGCGCAGAAATAATCCACCACTTTTTCATTCGGAATAAAATCCGTCGTCCGAATAATGCGGTTTTCTAATTGGTATCGCTTAATTAATTCCTCGTACGGCGCGGCATCTTCGTAAAATTCGCCGGCAATAATTAATTTAACAGGCAATTGCGCCAGCCGCTTATCCGCGAATGCTTCGAGCAGGATATCCAGCCCTTTATAGGCCCGGATAAAGCCAAAAAACAACAAATACTGCCCCGAATCGGACTGGCCCAACGCGGCCAAGGCGGCGGCTTTCGATTTAATCGGGCCAAAATTGTCATACAGTGGATGCGGCCGGTACAGTGCCGGCTTACGCCCGAAACCCAATCCGCGCAGGTCGTCGAGCACGCTGCGGCTCATGGTCACGAAACCGTCGCAGGCGCTCAGAAAGTAGCGCGTCAGTGGCCCGTCGCCCGGCCGCTTCTCGTGCGGAATCACATTGTCGGTGATGGCCACCACGCGGGTGTGCCCATTGCCGCGCACCAGCCGCGCCACCGTGCCCAGCGCTGGCCCCATAAACGGCAGCCAGAACCGAAAAATCACTAAATCGGGCCGCTCGCGCCGCAGCCGCCGGCCCACCGCCAGCCACGAGAGCGGGTTCACCGAGTTGAGGCTCACCTCAATGGCCAAATCGGCCGGCCCCGGCTCGGTGCTGAGCTGCGTCTGGCCCGGAAACAAAAAATCGGGGTATTGCAGGGAAAAGGTCACAATTCGCACCTCGTCGCCCGCCTCCCGGAAAGCCCGCGCCAGCCGCTCGTTGTAGGTGGCCAGCCCACCGCGCAAGGGGTAGGCCGGGCCGATGATGACGACGTTCATAAGCCGTGACGTTGGTCGGTGCTACGGGGGGCAGGCACCGCGCCCACTGCCCGCCCGCTACTTCTTGGTGGCCACGAACAGCGCATAAATATTGTTGACTTTTTGGTGAAAATAAAGCTGCTTGCCATCAGGCGAAATGGTTGGGGCCTCCGCAAAGCCGGTGATGCTGGCAATACGCTTTGCTTCGCCGAAAGCATCGGCGGGCGTAGGTCGGGTGGCCACGAATAGCCCGGGCACGGAAGCAGCCGTAATGGGCAATTGCAGCCGCGTGAAATACAGGCTAAGGCCATCGCTGGTAATGCTGGCAGCGTATTCGAGGGCACTGGTGTTGATGTTTTGCAGCACGGTGGCGCTGGTGGGCAAACGGGCGAAACCGGTGCTCGTTTTGCCGCCCAGCACCAGGTCAGCGCTTTGCGGAATGCCCGACAAGGTAAGCTTACCGTCGACGAAATACAGCTGCTGGCCATCGGCACTCACTTCCACGTCGAAATTTACCCACCCTGGTTCCTGCCGCGAAATCCCCTCGACCAGCTGCACGTTGGTTGCGGCCCCACCCACCAGCGTAGCCCGATAAATGGTTGCCAACGAGCTGGCATAGCTGCGGAGCGACACAAAATACAGGTTATTGGCCGCGTCCAGGGTCGGCACGCCTTCCAGGTCGGGCGTGTTCACACCCGTCATTTCGCCCTGATATTGAAAGGTAGAATCATTTACTTTGGTGGCCCAGTGCAGGTTGGTGTTTTCCGGGGCGCTGTTGAGATTATTGAAAAACAACCGTCCGCCATCCCGCGACAAAAAAGGCTCCATTAAGTTGCCGCTGTAGCCGCGCATTGCCACCCGCCGGGGCGCTCCAAACGACGCGTCGGGCGGCACCACCACGAGGGGTTGTTCGGCTTTGCAAGCCCCGAGCGCAACCAACAGGCCAGCTCCCACCGCAGCCTGCACCACCCATGGCTGACGATGGCCCTCGGTTTTCGTAATAAAAGAAGCGTGCTCCATGGTCGCGAGGTGGGGTGAAGTATGAAGTAGCGCGCCACGTTATTTAAGTAGCAGGATAGAAGTAACCAGTTTTTTCCAGCAATTGACTGTTATCGCATGACCTTCTTACTACTGGCTACTTCATTCTGGCTACTTAATACGCTCCCGCACCAGGTAATCGTTGCGCTTCGGCCCGTTCAGCTGCACCATTTCGCCCAGGAAACCCGCCACGAATAGCAGCACGCCCACAATCACGGCCGTGAGGGCCAGAAAAAACAGGGGTTGCTCCGTCACCTGCCGAGCGTGCCGGTTGTGCAGCGACAGCCACACCTTCTCGCCCGTCAGCCACAGCGTAATCAGCAGCCCCAGCAGAAACGACAAGGTGCCCAGCGTACCGAAAAAGTGCATCGGCGCGCGCCGGAACCGCCCCACGAACGTGATGCTCAGCAAATCCAGAAACCCGAAAACGAAGCGCTCCAGCCCAAATTTAGTCACTCCGTACTTGCGCTCCTGGTGCTGCACCACCTTCTCGCCGATTTTCTTAAAGCCATTCCACTTGGCAATCACCGGAATGTAGCGGTGCATCTCGCCGTAGACCTCGATGCTCTTCACCACGCGCGAGTCGTACGACTTCAGCCCGCAGTTAAAATCGTGCAGCTGAATGCCCGACATCGCCCGCGTCGCGCCGTTGAACAGCTTGGTCGGAATGGTTTTCGACAGCGGGTCGTAGCGCTTCTGCTTCCAGCCGCTCACCAGGTCGTACTTATCCTCCACAATCATGCGGTAGAGCTCGGGCAGCTCTTCAGGCGAGTCCTGCAGGTCGGCATCCATGGTGCACACCACCCGGCCCCGCGCCGCCTCAAAGCCCACGTTCAGCGCCGCCGATTTCCCGTAGTTGCGGTTGAAACGGATGCCGCGCAGCGTGTCGTCGGTCGCCGCCAGCGTTTCCATCACGGCCCACGAGTCGTCGGTCGAGCCGTCGTCAATCAGAATTACCTCGTACGTCAGCCCATGCGCCTCCAGCACCCGCGCAATCCAGCGCGTAAGCTCGGGCAACGACTCAGCCTCATTAAGCAGAGGAATCACGATGGAAATTTCCACCGGAAAAGAAGCAGCAGACTTATTCAAATTCGGGTTGCGGATTTTTTATAAACGCCGAAATTACCAGCGACAGCAACACACCCAGCAAAATGGTGCCGAGCAGCGCCGTCCCCACCATAAACGGCCCATTCATAAACTTCCCCGACATGGCCACGGCCTGGTCAATCTGCTCGTCAGACATTCCCCCACGGGCTTCCATGTCGGCGCGAATCTTGTCCGTGAGCCGGGCCAGCATATCCGTGTCAATAAAGGTCATGTACACGTAGGCGAAAATGCCCGTCATCAACCCAACCACCGCAGACAAGACAGTCCCGATTCCAATTCCCTGCCCAAAGCTCATAAAGCCTTGGTTTTGCTGCTTGAAATAGTTCATGGCCAGCACAGTGCCGCCAATCAGAATAGCAAACGTAATGTAGCGGGCCGGGCTGCTTTCCTGATGCATCACATTCAGGCCAAACGAGAACAGGATGCTGACCAGACCGGTGAGCAGACCGTAGCGCAGGCCTACCGAAGTGGTCGAAACGGGTGTAGTAATAGTTTCCATTGTAGTTGCAGAAAGTCATTGAGATGAAACTGAGTCCCAAAGTAACGCGAATTATTCGCGCAGGAATATTCCGGCCGGTACCGCCAGCACCAACCCCAGCACCAACACCTGCAGGAAGTTGCTCGTCGCCATGTTGCCAATCGTCATGTGCTGCACCTGTGCCACCTGCTGCGCCCGCACCGCCGCCGATGCCACGGCCTTTGGGTTTTCGCGCTGTTGCGCCCGCACAATTTCCAGTACCTCGGCTCGGTGCCGCGCAATGGCCGGCTCGCCCGCGCCATACGCCAGCCCCACCACGCCTGCGGTAGAAATTACCGCCGCCAGCAGCGCCGTCAGCAAGCCCACTCCCAGCGAAGCCCCCAAACCTGGCTTGTTAGGCTTTGCCGCCTCGCGCAGCAGCCACTGGCTAGCCACCGCCGCCAGCGGTACCAACAGCTGCGCCAGCAATTGCTTGGGCCCAAACCCGTTGCTGCCGGTCAGCTGCAATCCCACCATCCACAGCACACAGGCCAGCCCGGTGCCCGTCCCGTAGCGCAGGGCCAGTCGTTGCACTGCACCTGCCGGCACTCTTACTTCGCGGGTATCGGGTTCTCGGACAGGGGCAGCCATAAATTGTCGTACAGTATAAAGCGGCAAGTTACGCCTCTACGACCCATTGCCCGGCCATTTACTATCCTCCCACCACCTACGCCGGCACGCTGGCGGTACTTGCCACCACCTTGCGCCCGCCAAACCGCACCAGCAGCGCTTCGGCCAGCAGCGCCAGCAGCACTAGCAGCAGGCAGTAGCGCCACAGCGGTTGGCCAGTCTGCTCCGCCCGAAACTTGGCCAGGCCCGCACCATCCGCACCGTTCTCCACCACCTTAATATTCGGGTGGTCGGGCCCAATCAATTGGCGTAGCTCATCGGCCGAATAAGCCGCCAGCTCCGATTCGCGCTTATCCTGATTGAAGGCCAGGGTCGTCAGCACCCGGCCACCGCGCTGCACTTGGTAGAAGCCGGCTGCGTCTAGCCCCATCGGCAAATCCAGGTGCAGCTCCATAGGCATCACCCGCTGCCCGGGAATCAGCACCACACTATCCCGCACCAGCCGGAAGCTGGCTTCGTCAGCCATTGCGGCCACACCAGCACCCGTCTCTGCCAGCGGCAGCCGGAGCCTAACCGTACCCTGCGTGAGTCGATAAGCCGGCAGTTGTTCATGATGATAGCTCAGCATGGCCATACGGTACATCACCGGTACAAACAGCGCGTGCGATACAAAGTCGGAATATGGCTGCGCAAAAGGGGCCGAAAACACATACACCTGCCCCGCTCCACTGGCAAACCCAGCGAGGTAGCTCTCCCCGTCGCGCAGGCGTAGAATATCCGTTCCAGTGCGGGGCCACCGCAGCACCGGCACCACCCGGGGCATGCTAGCCCCAAGCTGCTCCGCTCCAAATACATCCCGAAAGAACGGCTCGCGCTTACCCGGCATCGCTACCTCACGCAGTTCCGGAGCGTCCGTCACCGTTTCCCACTGCGCGGTTCCCAACCCCAGCACCTTAAACAGCTGCTGGTAGGAATCATGACTACCAACCCTCCCGCTTGGTACAATCACGACGCTTCCGCCGCGCTTCACCACATTCTGCAAACCCTCCCGCAAGCCTGCCTCCACCCGCTCCACCTCCCGCACCACCACCAGATTTGCCCGCTGCAAAGTACCGTAGTCCACACTCTGGGGCTTTGCGAAAGAATAGGAAAACAGCGGTTCATTTCCATAAAGCTCCTTCACTGCTGGCTCAGCCGCAACTTCCAACACGCGAATAGCCGTTGCCGGTTGCAGTGTGAAGTAATAGTTATTATCAAAAGTTACCGGTGCATCCTCCGTCACCACTCGTCCCTGCACCAGCGCCTTATCTGCCACCTGCACCTGCACCACCGAGGTCGATGCCTGTCCCGGTTCTACCGTCACCCGGTAGGCCGCCACTTGCCGCGTTCCCAAAAAAACCTTCACCGGCAAATCAAGTGCCTTTACCCCGCCGCCATTCCGCAACCGAATATGTAGCCCCACGTTCATTCGTACTCGCACAAAAGCATCATCCATCCACAAACTATCCACATATACGTTAGCCTCTTGCCTGCCTACCACCGGCACTAATATCACCTCCCGGTTTTTCAACTCTGCCAATATCTTAGCATCAATTATATTCTTCTGAAAATCAGAAAATAAATACAACGGGAATTCATTTTCTGCCTCCATATCCTTGTTGCGAAGCGATAAAAAAGGATTCCGGCCATTCAGCTTCAACCCACCAAGTGCCTTTTGATAAGCAGTAGGCATCAATAATGCATTTCCACTATTCACTAATTGTAACTGCCCCCCTAAAGACACTGCTTTATCGACGCTTCGGGCCTGTTCAACAGCTTCATAGAAAGCCGAAAGTTGCCCTCCCCCCCCCTTTCTTTGCATACTAAGTGAATTATCAACCAAAACACTAAGCTTATTCCCCGCAACATCAGCATTTTGAGCTGCAATAAATGGTTGACAAAAAGCCAGTAGCAAAGCCCCCAATGCCAGTACGCGCATCAATAACAGCAACCATCGTTGCACATTACGATATCCGACCGTCACTAACTCCACCTTCTGTATAAAAGCTGTGTTAGTAAAAAGCAGTCGCTGAGGCCGCCGTAACTGTAATAAATGAATTACAATAGGAATAGCTATTGCCAGTAGGCCAACTAAGAACCAGGGATACATTAATCGCATAAGCAAATCAACGATTAAAAGGCTAAAATCATTGGACTAAATTTTTTCATCAAAAAATTTAGTCCAACAGCAAAAAATCCTCCTGGGTGCTGGTGAAAGCATCCGAGAGGATTTTCCTGTTGTAAGGTTGGCGGCGACCGACTCTCCCACCGGTGAAGGCAGTACCATAGGCGCACCGGGGCTTAACGACTCTGTTCGGAATGGGAAGAGGTGAACACCCGGGCTAAAGCCACCATTGCTGGCGGGGGTTGCGGTGTTCGAAT
>JANNDE010000751.1:0-6198 GCA_031387395.1 Hymenobacter sp. | reverse complement strand
ATTCGAACACCGCAACCCCCGCCAGCAATGGTGGCTTTAGCCCGGGTGTTCACCTCTTCCCATTCCGAACAGAGTCGTTAAGCCCCGGTGCGCCTATGGTACTGCCTTCACCGGTGGGAGAGTCGGTCGCCGCCAACCTTATCCAGTAATGCCCCACCCCGCTTTTGCCAGCCGGATGGGGCATTTTGCTTTCGCAATATTGTTACTTTATAAACGTGTTTTCGGTACGGAGTAAATGCAACAAAAGTATGGCTGATACATATGCACCAATGGCTACTCTAAGTAGTGGGTTAAAAGTGACCGCATAAATGGGATGCGATTTGCATGATTTTTGCCGTCCTCGCTTTGGCTGCTGCTTATTTAGGCACGGTTGAAATTTGTAGTTTATATGAGTGCAAGCGCCGCTTGGTGCAACCTTGGCTCGGTTACATTATAACTAGTCAATTACTCAATTGGGAATTTTATATGCCATGCGTTACGCCGCCGTTCGCGACTAACTTAGGGTTTGACACGCTGAGGTATTGGCCGGACGAGACATTAAGAGCCTATCCGAATAGGCTAAGGGCGGTTGTATTTTTGGCGTATGGCAACGAGTCAAGAGTTCCGCATTTCTGACACGCTTTGGGAGCGGTTGTCGGCCCATCTGCCCGCTCACGTGGCGAAAGCGCATCCGTTGGGCTGCCACCGGCAGCGGGTGCCGGACCGGCAGGTATTGGACGGGATTTTCTTCGTCTTGCGCACGGGCTGCCAGTGGAAAGCGCTGAGCGCAACGGGCATCTGCTCGTCCTCGACGGCCCACGCGCGCTTTCAGCAATGGGGGCAGGACGGGGTGTTTGCCCGCCTCTGGAACGAGGCCCTGCTGGACTACGAAGACCTGATAGGACTCGATTTTGACTGGATGGCCCTCGACGGTTCGCTGCACAAAGCGCCGCTGGGTGGGGAAAAAAACCGGGCCCAACCCCACGGACCGCGGCAAAGGCGGCGTCAAGCGCAGCCTGCTCACCGAGGCGCGGGGCGTCCCGGTGGGCCTGCTGCTGGAGGGAGCGAACCGGCCCGACCTGAAGCTGACGGAAAGCACCCTGGCCAGCTTGCCGCCCGCGGCTGAAGCCGCCCGGCAGGCTCATCTGGCGAGCGGGGCCGAGCAGGGCCTTTGCCTGGACGCGGGCGATGACTACGCCCAGGTGCGGGAGGTGCTGCAGGCTTTCGGCTACACGGCCCACATCCGGCCGCGGGGCGAAGAGGTCCAGGCCAAAAAAGCGGGGCAAAAAACGCGGCGCTGGGTGGTCGAGCGCACCCATTCCTGGCTCAACCGCTTTCGGCACCTGCTCATTCGCTGGGCCAAAAAACCCGAAAATTATTTGGCCATGCTCCATTTTGCCTGCGCCAGAATTACGTGGTACAATTGTCTGTTCGGGTGATGCCGATTCCCTATTCGGATAGGCTCTTAGTATGCGGCCAACAGTAATGAGTCAGTACATTAGGGGAGGAAACTAGCTTCTAATTTGCTTAATAGTAACCGAGGTATAGGCGTTGGAACGGGTGGCTGCGACGGGGGCACATGCGCGGGAATACATACGGGCCCAAGCTGTGCTTAGCCACAGCCAGGGCTTGACATTGAGCCAGTTACCGGCGGCTTACGCCGCCGACCGCGACACGGTGCGGGATTGGCTCACGCGTTTTGAATAGGGTAATGCCGCTGCCTTGGCCGAAGGGCCACGGGCCGGTCAGCCCTGCAAACTTTACCCAGCCGCCCAAAAAAAGTAGTGGTCTGGGTCGGTGTCGCCTGCCAGTAGGTGCGCCGGCTCGTGCCCCGCTCTGGCTCGCTTCTGGCTCAAATGCGGCCTGCGCGTGAGCCCGCGCATGCTCAAACGGGCCTTGCGCCGGGCCAGCTACGTCTGTAAACGCACCCGCTGCTCGCTTGAGTACCAGCGCGACCTTGCCGCCTTTGCAGCCTTTGCCGCCTTTGCAGCCTTTGCCGCCTGCCGGCAACAACTGGCTGGCCTGCACCAGGCCGAAGCAGGCCGTCTACTACGTCGATAAGATGCGCTTCTTGCGCCAAGCCCCGGTGCCCTACGCCTGGCAAGTGCGCGGCTACCCTTGTGCGTGCTTGCCGGCCGAGCGCGGGGCTCGCGGTGGCCATTCGGTGCTCGGGTTCTGGCGACCCGCTGAATCGCTGGCCACGGGCCGACAAGTATTCACGGCCATCGTCTTGGCGACGGTCTTTACCGCCGAGCTGTTCGGGCTGGCCGTCGACGAGTTCGTTGCCCACTTGCTTAAGCTCGCCGTGCTCGCCAACCCTTCCATTCATGACGCTTCTATTCACAAAGCCTATCACAAAGCCTACTTGGTCAAGGCCCGGGTGACGGCCCGGGTGACGCTGCTGTAGTTGCCGCCGTAGGCCCTCGGACTCAGCCGCATCGAAATCCTCTGGCGATTTCGCAAGCACTACTGGCTCACGCCCGACGCCTATCAAACCCCGCTGAATATGCTCCAACAAGTCACCGAATTGTTTCAAGCCATTGGAAGCCCGAAATACCAGATTACTTTTGGCTGACTACTTAACTGCTGTTACGCACCCGGGACGAGCTGGCGCGGGGCTCTGCTCTGTGCCTATCGTTCTAACGGGTGGGCCAGAGGCCCACAAATAGTAGACACGGGGCAGAGCCCCGCGCCATCTTCATCAATCTACGTAACAGCATTACTAAAGAGGCACGCGGCAAATCAGTAGTTGCTATGATATGTTTTAATACAAAGTTTTGAATATGTTAATAAAGTGCGGTTAGTCTGGCTGAACAATTTAGTTTTCGGCTGGGGGCGGGCAGTAGAGTATGCTATGGTAAATTTTGGGCTGGCGGTTAAGCACACCTGTGATAAATTTATATTTATCTTTTGCTGAAATCTCGATTCCAGCCATCGAAACCATCCGAAGGCTGCTCATTTGCGGGAGTGGTAACTCCAAAAAAAGCGCTGGCCATTGGGCCAGCGCTTTTTTGATTTTGAGCAGCGGAAAATCGGATAGTATGGATGGTGACTTTATGTATTTCGCTTCCAGTTTGTTATTGAATGATTGTGGCTAAGGCCTTGGCTGTTAATTTGGTGCCCAATTCGCGTACGGCTTGGGCAATGCCGGAGGCATCGAAGCCGCACTCTTTGTAGAGTTCGTCCTGGGTGCCGTGCTCCACCACGTGGTCGGGGATGCCGAGGCGGACGACGGGTAGGTGGAAGCCGTGGTCGGTAAGGAATTCGAGTACGGCTGAGCCGAAGCCGCCGGGCAGGCAGCCGTCCTCCACCGTCACGATGGCGCGGTAACGGCGGGCCACGTCACGCAGCATCTCCTCATCGAGGGGCTTGCAGAAGCGCATGTCGTAGTGGCCCGCGTTGAAGCCTTCAGCGGCCAGGGTTGCGGTGGCTTTTGCGGCGTAGTTGCCGATGTGGCCGATGCTGAGGATGGCAATGCCGCCGGCCTCGCCCTCGCGCACCACGCGACCTGTGCCAATAGCAACGCGCTGGAGCGGCGTGCGCCACTCGGGCATTACGCCCTCGCCGCGCGGGTAGCGAATGCTGTGTGGGCCGGCATTTTCGGGCAGCTGGGCGGTATACATCAGGTTGCGGAGCTCCTGCTCGTTCATTGGGGCCGACACCACCATGTTGGGGATGCAGCGCATGAAAGCCAAGTCGTAGCAGCCGTGATGAGTGGGGCCATCGGCCCCGGCAAAGCCGGCGCGGTCGAGGCAGAACACGACGTGCAGATTTTGCAGCGCTACGTCATGTACCACCTGGTCGTAGCCCCGCTGCATGAATGAGGAATAGATGTTGCAGAACGGAATGAGTCCCTGCGTGGCCAAGCCGGCCGAGAACGTGACGGCGTGCTGCTCGGCAATCCCCACATCAAAAGCGCGGGTAGGCATGGCGGCCATCATGATGTTCAGCGACGAGCCCGAGGGCATGGCCGGCGTCACGCCCATGATTTTGTCGTTGGCCTCGGCCAGTTCCACCAGCGTGTGGCCGAACACGTCCTGGTACTTGGGAGCCTGGGGTTTCTCGGGAGTCTTTTTGTAAATCTCGCCCGTGATTTTATCGAACAAGCCCGGCGCGTGCCACAGCGTCTGGTCCTTTTCGGCCAGCGCGTAGCCTTTGCCCTTCACCGTCACGCAGTGCAGCAGCTTGGGACCGGGAATGGATTTCAGGTCGTTGAGGATGGTGACGAGGTGCTGCACGTCGTGGCCATCGACGGGGCCGAAGTAGCGAAATTTCAGGGCCTCGAACAGGTTGCTCTGCTTCATGAGGGTCGCCTTCATGGCGGCCTCTACTTTGCGGGCAATCTGCTGAGGGTTGGGGCCGAACTTGCTCAGCTTGCCGAGCACGTTCCAGAGCTCGTCGCGCACCTTGTTATAGGTGCGGGAGGTGGTGATGTCGGTGAGGTATTCTTTGAGCGCGCCCACGTTGGGGTCGATGCTCATGCAGTTGTCGTTCAGCACGACAATCATGTTGTTGTTGAGCACGCCGGCTTGGTTCATGGCCTCGAAGCTCATGCCCGCCGTCATGGCTCCGTCGCCGATGACGGCAATGTGCTGGCGGTCGAATTCGCCCTTGTAGTCCGACGCTACGGCCATGCCCAGCGCTGCTCCGATGCTGGTGCTGCTGTGGCCCACGCCGAAGGCATCATAGGGACTTTCGCTGCGCTTCGGGAAGCCCGACATGCCGTGGTAGCGACGATTGGTGGGAAATTGCCCGCGGCGGCCGGTGAGAATTTTATGCCCGTAGGCCTGGTGGCCCACGTCCCAGATGAGCTGGTCGTGGGGCGTGTTGAAGACGTAGTGCAGGGCCACCGTCAATTCAACTACGCCTAGCGAGGCCCCGAAATGGCCACCGTAGATGCTGACGGAATCGATGATAAAGTCGCGTAGCTCGGTGCTAAGCTGGACTAGCTGCTCGGGAGCGAGCTTTTTGAGGTCGTCGGGCGAATCAATTGCTGCGAGCAGCGGGCCGGGTTCAACTATCATCGGGGCAGGCGGGGTGAGATGGGCGACGGAAGGGTAACCGCCTGACCCGCTAAAAGATTATCGGGCTGGCACAAAGGTACGACGCGGCGCGAAGTGCAGTTCTTGGAAGCGAAGGAAACAGGGTTTTCGTCGGGGTTCGGCGGGGGATAATCTAGTTTCTACCCGGCGTAGTGGCTGCTGCCCGGACCTTTACGAACCGGAAAGCCAATGGGGCCGGTTGGCTGTCAGGAATTTAATCGGGAAATTTTACACTCCTCGAGGGTGTTGCACGCAACCTCCGGGACAATTTGCGGCACTTTGGCCGCTATCCATTGTCAGTATATGAAACACCTATTACCGGTCTCGGTCGTTCTGCTAACGGCCTTGCTGGGCAATTCAGCCAGTATTTTTGCCCAACAGGGTACCCCCGGGGGCACTCGCCCCGTGCTCACCACCGCCCCGCGCGCGGCGGCCGGCCGCATTACCGGCACCGTGACGGATGCGGCGACCAATAAGTCCGTGTCGTATGCTTCGGTGGCCGTGCTCGATGCGGCGGGCAAGCCCGTGAACGGCGGCGTGGCCGGCGACGATGGCAAATTTGTGCTGGCGGGCATTCCGGCTGGCAGCTACACGGTGCAAATCAGTTTCCTGGGCTATACCAATATCAGCCGCACGGGGGTGATGGTGGTGGCCGGCGAGGCGACGGCGCTGGGCAGCATTGGCTTGGTCGCCTCGGCTCAGAAATTGGGCGAAGTAGTGGTGACGGCGCAGAAACCGCTGATTGAGGAACGGGTGGACCGCACGGTGTACAACGCCGAAAACGACCAGACGATCAAGGGCGGCGACGCCACCGACGTGCTCAAGCGCGTGCCGCTGCTGAGCGTGGACCTCGATGGCAACGTGAGCCTGCGCGGTTCGAGCAACATTAAGGTACTCATCAACAACAAGCCCTCGGCCATTGCCGCCACCAGCATTGCCGACGCGCTGAAGCAGATTCCGGCCGACCAGATTAAGACCGTGGAGGTCATCACCTCGCCTTCGGCCAAGTACGACGCCGAGGGCTCGGGCGGCATTATCAACATTGTTACCAAAACCAACTACCTGCGCGGCGGCCAGCTGGGCGTGGACGGCAGCGGCGGCACTCGCTCGGGCACGCTCAACCTGAGCGGCGGCTACCGCACCGGCCGGATGGGCATCGCGCTGGGCGGCTTCGGGC
>JANNDE010000741.1:0-1452 GCA_031387395.1 Hymenobacter sp. | reverse complement strand
GAGCCTACGAGTTACTCCTCCCCGGCAAGGTTAAGCGCTTTAAGGCGCGGAGCCGCAGCGAAAGCGAGTCTGAACAGGGCGTGCAGTCGGGGGGGGTAGACGCGAAACTTTGTGAGCTACCCTTGAGCAGGTTGAAGGTGCCGTAACAGGCACTGGAGGACCGAACCAGTTTCCGTTGAAAAGGATTTGGATGACTTGAGGGTAGGGGTGAAAGGCCAATCAAACTGAGAAATAGCTCGTACTCCCCGAAATGTATTGAGGTACAGCGTCGGCGTTGAGGTCAGTGGAGGTAGAGCTACCAATAGGACTAGGGGGTGTCAGAGCCTACCGAATCCTGATGAACTCCGAATGCCACTGGCTATAGCCGGCAGTGAGGCCTGGGGTGCTAAGGTCCCCGGCCGAGAGGGAAAGAACCCAGACCAACAGCTAAGGTCCCTAAATCCAGATTAAGTTGAACAAAGGAGGTCCACTTGCTTTGACAGCCAGGAGGTTGGCTTGGAAGCAGCCATTCCTTTAAAGAGTGCGTAACAGCTCACTGGTCGAGCGAGCGGGCGTCGATAATACGCGGGCATCAAATCTGGTACCGAAGCTTTGGATGTGACCTGCAAGATGGTTACGTGGTAGGGGAGCATTCTCCTTGCGGTGAAGGCGTGTCGTCAGGCATGTTGGAGCGTGGAGAAAAGCATATGTAGGCATGAGTAACGATAATGCGGGTGAGAAACCCGCACGCCGATAGACTAAGGTTTCCAATTCAACGCTAATCGGAATTGGGTTAGTCGGGACCTAAGGGGAAGCCGAAAGGTGCACTCGATGGACAGCAGGTTAATATTCCTGTACTGATGATAGAAAGTGATGCAGTGACGCAGAAGTGAAAGCACCGCGGGCGGACGGAAGTGCCCGTTGAAGGCCGTAGGTATTGGGAGTGTAGTTAAGTACGCACACCTAGCCGAAAGCTGATAGTACCGTACGTCCTTCGGGACACGCGGATAGTGTGCCTAATCCGACTGCCAAGAAAACCTGCTAAGCGTTTTAATTTTACTATCACCCGTACCGCAAACCGACACAGGTAGTCAAGGAGAGTATCCTGAGGCGCTCGAGTGAATCACGGCCAAGGAACTCGGCAAAATGGACCTGTAACTTCGGGAGAAGGGTCGCTTCCTCTTGGGCAACCAAGAGAAGCCGCAGTGAAAAGGCCCAGGCGACTGTTTAACAAAAACACATGACTTTGCTAACGCGCAAGCGGACGTATAAGGTCTGACACCTGCCCGGTGCCGGAAGGTTAAGAGGGGAACTTAGTCGCAAGGCGAAGGTTTGAATCGAAGCCCCGGTAAACGGCGGCCGTAACTATAACGGTCCTAAGGTAGCGAAATTCCTTGTCGGGTAAGTTCCGACCTGCACGAATGGTGTAACGATCTGGGCGCTGTCTCAGCCGTGAGCTCGGTGAAATTGTAG
>JANNDE010000661.1:0-12242 GCA_031387395.1 Hymenobacter sp. | reverse complement strand
TAATTTAAAGGTTTTTAACTTTTAAATCTCAACTGTTAACTTTTTCAGAAACTGTACACCAACCCGGAAACCGCTCTAGTGGTACGACGAAGCCCTGCGGGCAATTCGTCGTACCACGCCGCTTTAAGCTGTCGCTCTTTTTTATCAGAACTTCGCCGCGATGAACGCCTATTCCAACCAAGTCTCGAAGTCCCTAAGTACCCAAATACCTAAACGCTATGCTATTCTGGTGGCCGGCGGCAGCGGCACGCGCATGGGCGCCGACCGGCCTAAGCAGTTTTTGCTGCTGCGCGGCGAGCCGGTACTACTGCATACGTTGCGCCGATTTGCCGAGCCGGCGCTGGGCGTGGCCGAAATTGTAGTGGTGCTGCCGGCCGACCAGCTCGACATTTGGCAGGGCCTGTGCGCGCGGTTTAGCATTGATATCCGCCACCGGCTGGTGGCGGGCGGGGCCACGCGCTGGGCATCGGTGAAGGCCGGGCTGGCGGCACTAGGCGCGCATACTGAGGGCCTGGTGGCGGTGCACGATGGCGTGCGCCCGCTGGTACCGCGCGCGGTAGTGGAGCGTACCTACGCCGCCGCCGCTACGCACGCCGCCGCCGCCGCCGCCGTGCTGCCCAAGGATTCGGTGCGGCTGGTGTCGGCCCACGGTTCGGCCGCGCAAAACCGCAGCCGCCTGCGCCTGATGCAAACGCCCCAGACCTTCGAAATCGACCTGCTACGCCGCGCCTACGCTATGCCCGAGCTAGCCAGCTTCACCGACGACGCGACGGTGGTGGACGACCTGTGCCGCGTGCAGCTGGTAGATGGCGACTACCGCAACCTGAAAATAACGACGCCGGAGGATTTGCTGGTGGCCGAGGCGCTGCTTTCAATGGGTGAATGAGTGAATGGCTGAATGAGCCATGCGCAGTACCGTTCTTTGCATTCACCCATTCACCCCCTCACGCATTCACCCATTGGAATACACCAGCCTGCTTTACGACGTGCGCCCCGACGGCGTGGCCACCATCACCCTGAACCGCCCAGAGGTATTCAATGCCTTCAACGACCCGCTGAGCTACGAGCTGCAGGACGCCCTGAAGCAGGTGGCGCGCGACGCCAGCGTGCGGGCCGTAGTGCTCACGGGCGCGGGCCGGGCCTTCTGCTCGGGCCAGGATTTGAAGGCGGCCCAGGGGGCCGAGAAACGCTCGTTCTACGACTCGCTGCACAAGCGCTACAACCCCATCATCCGGGCCATGCGGGCGCTGCCGAAACCCATTGTCGGGCGCATCAACGGGGTGGCGGCGGGCGCGGGCTGCTCGCTGGCCCTGGCCTGCGACGCCCTCATCGCCAGCACCGAAGCATCGTTGATTGAGGTATTCGTGAACATCGGGCTGGTGCCGGACTCGGGCTCGTCGTGGTTTCTGCCGCGGCTGGTGGGCACGCTCAAGGCGTTCGAGCTGTGCAGCCTGGGCTCGAAGGTGCCCGCCGAAGAAGCCCTGCGCTTGGGCCTGGTGAACCAGGTGGTGCCCCCCGGGCAGCTCGACGAAGCCACTTATACCCTGGCCGGTCGCTACGCCGCCGCACCCACCAAAACCATCGGCCTCATCAAGCAGATGCTGAACAAGGCCGGCGCGGCCACCCTGGATGAGATGCTCGACTACGAAGCTCACTGCCAGCAGATTGCCGGCGAGTCGGCCGATTATTTCGAAGGCGTGCAGGCCTTCAGCGAGAAGCGCAAGCCGGTTTTCAGAGGCTGAGCACGAATTTTACGGATTTTGTAGACGATTCCCGACCCGTTTTAAACAGAAAAAAGGCTTGCCGAATGGCAAGCCTTTTTCGTTTGCAGGGAAACAGCATTCAGCTACAAAATCCGCTAAAATCCGCGTAGTCCGTGATTGATTACCGCAGTTGAATGGTGCGGGTGTTGCCGTTCACGGTGACAGTGGCTACGTTGTCGCAGGTGCCGGTGCCATAGTCGAGCGTCATCACTTTGCTATTGGTATTGGTGACGCCGATGGTACCCTGCACGAAGTATTTAGGACAGTCGGCGCGCTTGATGAGCGGGTTCTGGATGGTGGCAGTGTAGCCCACGTTTTTGCGGTTGGTGCCGGTGGCCGAGCCGGTTACGCTGTACACGTCGTCGGAAACCTGCGCGGTGCCGAAACCGGCCGTGCGGGTGAAGGTCCAGTTGGCCGTCCAGGAATGGGTGCCGCCGTTGTTGGCGCGGATGATACTGGCGCTGTCGACGGCCACGGTGAACGAACCGGTGCCGATGTCGGTGAAAATGCGGCGGGCGGTGTGCTGGTTGTCATTCACGAAGTAGTTGCGGCGGGTAACCACGGCACCAGCCGGGCGGCGGTTCACATCGGTGGTGAAGCGCACCAGGATTTTGCCGCGGCGGTAGCGGCCATCGGCGCACAGGCAATTGGTGGTACCGAAATCGATGGTAAGGGTTTTGGTACTATTGTCGTAGCTGCGGGTGGCGCAGCTGCCGAAGCGGGCGCGGAAGTCGGCATCGGTGATGATATTGGGCGAGCCCTGGGCCTGCGGGTCGGTGGGGCCGGCCATCTGCATCGCCTCCGAGCTCATGGCGGTTTCGGAGTTGTCGTCGGTGCGGTCTTCGGCCGTGGTGATGTCGTCGGTGGGCGTGGCGTCGTTGTTGCGGTTGCAGCCGGTGGTGAGCAGGGCGGCGCTGGCGAGGCAGGCCAGGGCGAGGGAACGGAGCGTGGTGGTGCGCATAACGAAGATGAAAATGGGTTGAGAATAAAGTGCGAATCGAAACGCGATACTGCGTGTGTGGCCGGTTGGAAGCGGAAGATAGGGCGAGGTTTAAGCCCCCCAAAAAAATATTGCGCCGGTTTCGGCCAAACCCCGGTTTCGGCCGGCCGTATAGCGTGCACGCCCAGCCAAAGGAGCTGCGCGCTTTCGGCCAACTCATGCATATTCCCTTGAATTACGCGCCCCTGCCCCGCCAGCTGGGCTGGGCACTACTGCTGGTCCTTCCGCTGCTCGGCAGCTGCTCGGGCAGTGGCTCAAACTCCGATGCGGTAACTGATGCCACCGCCCAAAACGAGAAAAAAATTGACACGGCCGATATCACCAAAAAGCAGGAGGCCGACGCCGAATTCCTCGTTGAAAGCACCAGCAATGCCCTGCTCGAAGTAGAGCTGGGCAAGCTGGCGCAGGCCCGCGCTACCGCGCCGGCCGTGCGCAGCTACGGAGCCCGCCTGGTGCCGCAGCGCCTGGCGCTGCTAGCCTCGCTGCGCGCCCTGGCTGCCGCCAAGGGCCTGACCGTGCCCGCCGCCCTCGGCGGCGACGAGCAGGAGGCCTACCACGAAGCCAGCACGCAGCCCGGCTCCCAGCTCGACAAGCACCTGATGGCCCTGCTGGTGAAGACCCAAAAGCAGGACGAGGACAATTTCGACGACATGAGTGACGATGCCTACGACGGCGACATTCGCGGCTTCGCGGCCAAGTTTCACGGGCCGGTGGAAGAGCAGCTTGATGCGGCCAAAGAGACCGCCGACGCGGCCGAGAAGCTACCGTAACCAGCAGCTTTTTCAGTAGTTTTGGCCGGGCATCTCGTGCTGCCTGGCAGACCATTTTCCGCTCTTGGCCCGCTCCCTGACCGGAGCGGGCTTTTTATTTATTTCAGACGCATATTTCTGACAATCAACGGTTGAGCTCAGTCAAAAATTAGCAGCAACTCTGCAACATTCGCCCTTATTGCTCACGTACTGCTGGGGCAGTCAGGCCACGTGCCGGCTATGGGTCCATCCGTATTCATTCACTTTTCATTACCAATCTCAACTCTATGAAACGCTCTTTCTTCCCGTTGCTCGCCGTTGTAAGCCTGCTCGGCTTGGCCGCTTGCGGCGATGCCAACAAAACCACCGAAACCACTACTACCCCCAACCCCGCCACGGCCAACGCGCCAACCGGTGCCAACAGCGCCGGCAACGCCGGCAGTGCCGAAATGGGCACCATAGCCGACACAAGCACCGCCAGCGCCACGGCCATGGGCGACCCCAACGGCCCCAACGACCCCCACAAGGACGACAACGAGTTTATGATGACGGCCGCCCATAGCGACCAGAACGAGATTCAACAGAGCAAGATGGCCTTGGCCAAGGGCGTGACCGGCATGGCCAAGGAAATGGCCGACAAGATGATTGCCGACCACACCAAATCGACGGCCGACCTGATGAAGATTGCCGCCAAAAAAGGCGTGACCCTGCCCACCGACATGGACGCGGAGCACAAGGCGATGGCTCCCGCCATGGAGAAGCTTTCGGGCAAGGACTTTGAAGCGAAGTACCTCTCGCAGATGCAGGCCGACCACCAGAAGACGGCCAACACCATGATGGCCCACGAAAAAATGACCCAAGATGCCGACCTGAAAGCCTTCATCGGCAAAACGCTGCCGGTAGTGCAGCAACATCTGGGCATGGCTCAGAAAGGCAGCGATATGAAAATGTAGGCTTTGTCTTTATCACTAAAAAAGCCGCTGTCAGCATTGACAGCGGCTTTTTTGATGTTTATAGAATTACCTAACTGGCATATTTACTGGTTTTCAATTCCTCGGCCAGAAAGCGGGCGGTGTGGCCCTTGCCGGACTTGGCCACCTGCTCGGGCGTGCCCTGAGCGACTATCATGCCGCCGCCCGCGCCGCCTTCGGGACCGATGTCGATAACGTGGTCGGCCACCTTTATCAGGTCGAGGTTGTGCTCGATGATGAGGACGGTATTGCCCTTGTCGGCCAGCTTTTGCAGCACGTCGGCGAGGTGGTTGATGTCCTCGAAGTGCAGGCCGGTGGTGGGCTCGTCGAGGATGTAGAAGGTTTTGCCGGTGTCCTTCTTGCTGAGCTCGGTGGCGAGCTTCACGCGCTGGGCCTCGCCGCCGGAGAGCGTGGTGGCCTGCTGGCCCAGCGTGAGGTAGCCGAGGCCTACTTCATTCAAGGTCTTGATTTTGCGCAGGATGCGCGGCTGGTATTCGAAGAACTCCACGGCCTTCTCCACGGTCATGTCGAGAATGTCGGTGATGGACTTGCCTTTGAAGCGGACTTCCAGGGTTTCGCGGTTGTAGCGGCGACCTTTGCAGGTTTCGCAGGGCACGTGCACGTCGGGCAGGAAGTTCATCTCGATGGTGCGGATGCCCGCGCCTTCGCAGGTTTCGCAGCGCCCGCCCTTCACGTTGAAGGAGAAGCGCCCCGGCCCGTAGCCCCGGATTTTGGCCTCGGCCATCTCGCCAAACAGCTGCCGGATTTCGGTGAACACGCCCGTGTAGGTAGCCGGGTTCGAGCGCGGCGTACGCCCGATGGGCGACTGGTCGACCTCAATCACCTTGTCCACCAAATCCAGCCCCTCAATGCTGCCGTAGGCCAGCGGCTCGCGCTTGGCGTTGAAGAAATACTGGTTGAGAATCGGGTACAGCGTGTCGTGGATGAGCGTGCTTTTGCCGGAACCTGACACGCCCGTCACGGCTACCAGCTTGCCTAACGGCACTTTCAGGGTCACGTTTTTGAGGTTGTTGCCCTTCGCGCCTTTCAGCACCAGCTCAGTGCCTTCGCCCTTGCGCTTTTTGCGCTGCATCTCGATGTGCTTCTGGCCGCTGAGGTACTGCGAGGTGAGCGAGCCGGAATTAAAAATCTCGGCGGGCGTGCCCGAGGCCACGATGTGGCCGCCGTGAATGCCCGCGCCGGGGCCAATATCCAGCACGTGGTCGGCGTGCAGAATCATGTCCTTGTCGTGCTCCACCACAATGACGGAGTTGCCGATGTCGCGCAGGTGCTGCAGCGCCTTAATAAGCCGCTCGTTGTCGCGCTGGTGCAGGCCGATGCTGGGCTCATCCATGATATAGAGCACGCCCACGAGCTGGGTACCTATCTGGGTGGCGAGGCGGATGCGCTGGCTTTCGCCGCCGCTGAGCGTGCGTACCGGGCGGTGCAGGTTCAGGTAATCCAGGCCCACTTCGAGCAGGAAGCCGATGCGCTTGCGGATTTCTTTCAGCAGCTCGCGGGCAATCACGTTCTGGCGGTCGGTCAGGCGGCTTTCCAGCCCTTCAAACCAAGTGGCCAGGTCATTCAAATCCATCACCGAGAGCTCGCCGATGTTTTTGCCATCCATCTTGAAGTGCAGGCTTTCCTTTTTGAGGCGGTAGCCATGGCACTCGGGGCAGGGCTGGGCCTGGGCGTACTGGGCAATCCACTCCCGGATGTTGTCCGACTCGGAATCCATCTGCCGGCGCAGGAAGGGGATAATGCCCTCGAACACCTCATTGTACAGGCCCTTGCCGCTGTCGGCCTCATCCTCCGAAATGCCGTGCAACAGGCGCTTGAGCAGCTCCTCGGGCAGCTTCTCAATCGGGGTATTCAGCGTGGCCTTGTTCTTTTTGAGGATGAGCTGCAGCTGCTGGAAAATCCAGATGTCGCGGTACTCACCCAGCGGCGCGATGCCGCCCCGGCTGATGCTCAGCTTGCGGTCGGGCAGCACGGCTTCTTCCGTAATTTCCTGCACCTCGCCCAGGCCGTTGCAGGTGGGGCAGGCACCGTAGGGCGAGTTGAACGAGAACGTGTTCGGAGCCGGGTCGTCGTAGGCGATGCCGGTAGCCGGGTCCATCAGAAAGCGCGAGAAGAACTGCGGCGCGGCCTTTTTGGCGTCGGGGTCGAGCACCAGCATGGTGCCTTTGCCGTGCACCAGCGCATTCTGCACCGAGCCCGACAGGCGGAACCGGTCCTCCTCCTTCACCAGCAGCCGGTCAATCACGATTTCGATGTCGTGGATTTTGTAGCGGTCCACCTGCATCTTGGCGGTGATGTCGAGGATTTCGCCATCGACGCGCACCTTGGTGAAGCCCAGCTTGGCAATCTTCTGGAAATCTTCGCGGTAGTGGCCCTTGCGGCCCTTCACCACGGGTGCCAGTACGACGAGCTTCTTGCCATCGAAGTGCTTGAGGATGTAGTTGATAATCTGGTCGTCGCTCTGCCGAATCATCTTCTTGCCCGTGGCGTAGCTGAAGGCTTCGGCCGTACGGGCATAGAGCAGGCGCAGGAAATCGTAGATTTCCGTGATGGTGCCCACCGTGGAGCGCGGGTTGCGCGAGGTGGTCTTCTGCTCGATGCTGATAACCGGCGACAGGCCCTCGATTTTGTCGACGTCGGGCCGCTCCAGCCCGCCCATGAACGAGCGGGCGTAGGCCGAAAACGTCTCCATGTAGCGCCGCTGCCCCTCGGCATAGATGGTATCGAAGGCCAGGCTCGACTTGCCCGAGCCCGAGATACCCGTGAACACCACCAGCCGGTTGCGCGGAATCTTCACGCTCACATTCTTCAGGTTGTGCTCGCGCGCGCCATACACCTCAATGTACTGGGCCTCCAGGTGCTGCGAGGCCGGGCTGTGGCCATTGAGTTGGCCGTTGACGTGCGCCGTGGTGGGGCCGGCAGCGGGCAGTTCGGCAAGGTCGCGCACGGCGGCGGCCGTTTCGGCGGCGGCCGCTGCGCTGGTTTTAGCAGAAGTCTTCTTAGCGGTTTTCGGAGCTTTCACAGCTTCGGCAACCGGAGTTGCGGTGGATTTTTTGGCCATTCAGGAACGCAGCGAATAAGTGCGTAAAGGTACGGAAGAAGGGAGCCCAAAGACTACGAAAACGAGCAAATTGCCAGCCGCGTTAGCCAGCCCATTGGGCCGGGAGTTGGTGCATAACAAGTAAGAGCCTGGGTTTGTGCCCGCAGTTACGGCCAATGCATTCGCGGCGGTTCCTACTGCCCCCGGTGGTGCCCCGGCCACCACCCGCAACGGTGCGATAATACCCAGACAACCAACGGTTTTTCAGATATTCTTCATTTGCCTGCGTCTGCTTCGCCAACCTCGACAATAATATTTTCGGCATTGGTCGGGCCTGTTCATCATCTTGGCACTCGCCTTGCCTATAGTAATGCAGCAGGCTGTTCCGGTCTGCCTTTTTCTTTCAGCCACCATGAAACCTCTCGCAAAATTTATCGGTGCCGCCCTGATTGGTGCCGTTGCGCTGTTAGCCGCTCCCCAGGCTCAGGCCCAGGTGGGGGTGAATATCAATATCGGCGCGCCGGGCTGGGGCCCGCGGGTTCCCTATGGCACGCAGTATTACTACATCCCCGAGATTGACGGCTACTACGACCTCTACTCGCAGCAGTACATCGTGTTTCAGGATGGTTATTGGGTGCCGCTGCCGCAGCTTTATGGCTACGACCCCTACCAGTTTCACCCGGTGGCTATCCAGTACCGGGGCCGCGAGCCTTGGCAGCAAAGCAGCTACTACCACCAGCGCTACGCTTACCGGCCCTACCGCAACTATGGCCGCGGCGGCTACGGCAATGGCTATTACAGCAACGGCTACGGCCGGGGCAACCAGCCAGGACGCGGCTACGGCGGCGGCCGGGGCTACAACGGCCACGACGATTACGACCGGGGTTACGGCGGCAATGGCTACGGCAATGGCTACGGCAATGGCTACGGCGGGCGCGACCATGATGCCCACGACGGCCGGGGCAACAGCGGCAATGGCGGCTACAGCAACGGCCCGCGCGGCGGCCAGCCCCAGCCCCAGTACCCCGGCGGCAACGGCTACGGCGGCAACAGTGGCGGCGGCCCGCGCGGCGGCGATAGTACACAGCCCCAACAGCCCCAAGCGCCGCAGCCCGGTGGCAACGGCGGGGGCCAGGCCCACGGTGGGCAGGGCAATAACGGGCAGGACGGCAATGGCCACGAACAGGGTGGCGGCCGCCATGGCCGCGACTAAGCTGGCCCCCGGTCAACCCAATATTTCTGAATCAGTATACTTCCCGGCCGGACTTATTTCCGGCCGGTTTTTTATCCCCGTTTTGCATTCCTTATGAAACGTATTCCCACCGCCCTGTGCGCCGTTCTGCTGAGTAGCATGGCCCTGCTGGCAACCCCGGCCGCCCACGCCCAGATTAACATCAACATCAACCCGCCCAGTTGGGGGCCGGCCGTGCCCGCCGGCGCGCAGTACTACTACATTCCCGAAACCAACGGCTTTTACGATGTGCCGGCCCGCCAGTACGTGGTGCTGCGCAATGGCCGCTGGGTTCGCGTGGCTAACCTGGCGGGGTACAACTCCGCTAACTTCCACCCCGTGGTGGTCGATTACGTGGGGACTCAGCCCTGGGTGCGCTACAAAGAATACAAGGTGAAGTACCCCAAGCACGGCGGCACCCCCTACGGCCTGCCACCCGGCCAGGCCAAGAGATTGTATAAGAAAGGCTACGTGGTGGTGCCCGCCAACGGCGCATACTATGAGGAGGAGCACTACGACAAGCACGAAGGCAAAGACAAAAAGGATAAAGGCCACGGCAAAGACAAGCACTAGCCAGAGGGCTGCCGCTTCCGTTTGGCACCGTCCTTGCCAACGCCCTTGCTACTTATCCGCTACTTCTAACTAAAAACGCCTCATGAAATTCTTCCCCTCTTTGCTTAGTGCGGCCCTGCTGGGCGCAGGAATTCTGGCAACGGCTCCGGCCGCCCAGGCCCAGATTAATGTCAATGTGAACGTTGGCCGCCCGGCCTGGGGCCCGGCCGCGCCGCAGGGTACGCAGTTCTACTACATTCCCGAAATCGATGGCTACTACGACCTCTATGCCCAGCAGTACATCGTGTACCGCGACGACCGCTGGATGCCAGTGACTGTAGTTAACGGCTACGACCCCTACCAGTTCCACCCGGTGGTGCTCGAATACCGGGGCCGCGAGCCCTGGGAATACGTGCGCCTGCACCGCGACCGGTACCCCACCCGCGTGGTGGTGGTGCGGCCCGGCCGGGGCCTGCCGCCCGGCCAGGCCAAGAAGATGTACCGCCAAGGCTACCGCGAAGGATATCGTGAGGACCGCCGCGAGGACCATGATGATGACCGCGGCCACGGCAAGGGAAAAGACCATGGCAGAGGCCACGACCGCGATTAGGCCCACCATTGAGCGCACCGCCACGGAGAACCCAGAACCTGCCGCCCGGCAGGTTCTTTTTTTTGCCTTCCCGTTCCGGTCGTAGTTTTGAAACACCTTTACTTCCCCTTTCCTGCATGGTTTTCAGTAGCACGCTCTTTCTCTTTTACTTCCTGCCCGGCTTTTTGCTGCTGTACTACGCCGTGCCTGACCGCTTCAAGAACCCAGTGGCTTTGGTGGCCAGCCTACTGTTCTACGCCTGGGGCGGGCTCAATTTTCTGACCCTGTTTCTAGCCTCGGTGGTGGTCAATTTCGTGCTCATCCGCTACATGGATGCCACGCCGGAGCGGTGGAAGCAACGCATTTTTCTGATTTTGAGTATCGTCATTAACGTGGGCATGCTCTTCTATTTCAAGTACGCCAACTTCTTCCTGGATAACGCCAGCGCCATCCGCAGCTCCTTCGGCGGCCCGCCGCTCACTTGGGAAAAAGTGCTGCTGCCCATCGGCATTTCCTTTTTCACCTTCGAGAAGCTGACCTATACCATTGATGTGTACCGGGGCGTGAACAAGCCGCTGAAGTCGTTCTGGGACTTCATGCTCTACATCATGCTGTTTCCGAAGATGATTGCCGGGCCCATCGTACGCTTCCACGAAATCGCGGGCCAGCTCGCCGACCGCCGCGCCTTCGACACCGCGGACCAGAAGCTGGCCGGGGCATTCCGCTTCGTGGTTGGCCTGGCCAAAAAGGTGCTGCTTGCCAACGTGCTGGGCCAGCAGGCCGACCTGATTTTTCGGCTGGACCCGGCCACGCTTTCCGCGCCGCTGGCCTGGCTGGGGGCCTTGGCCTACACTTTCCAGATTTACTTCGACTTTTCGGGCTACTCCGACATGGCCATTGGCCTGGGCCGGATGATGGGCTTCCAGTTTCCGGAGAACTTCAACAACCCGTATATCTCCCGCTCCATCACCGAGTTCTGGCAGCGCTGGCACATCACGCTGGGCCGCTGGATGCGCGACTACCTCTACATCCCGCTGGGCGGCAACCGCGTGAAGCCCAGCCGCCTCTACGTCAACCTCTGGACGGTGTTCATCCTGTCGGGCTTCTGGCACGGCGCGGCCTGGAATTTCATTGCCTGGGGAGCCTACCACGGCCTATTTCTGGTGCTCGACCGGCTGTTTCTGCTGCGCCTCTACCGGCGCATCGGGGCGCTGAGCATCGTGCCCACATTTCTCATCACGGTGGTGGGCTGGGTGCTGTTCCGGGCCGAAACCCTGGCGGCGGCCCTGCGCTACGTGCGGGCCATGCTGGGCGTGCCAGGGGCCGCGCGGCCGGCAATAGCCCTCCCCCACTTCAGCCACGAATTCTGGGGCACGCTGGGGCTGGCGGCGGCCATTGCCTTCGTGGCCGCGCTGCCCCGCGCCGAACGCTGGGAACTGACTTTGCTGGCGCGCAGCCACTTTTCGGTGCGCTCGGCGGCGGGGCTGGCGCTGGCCACGGTGCTGCTGCTGGGCCTGAGCATGAGCTACCTACTCGGCAGCTCGTTCAATCCGTTCATCTACTTCCGGTTTTAGCCCGCCAACCTGCCGCCTGCCTGCAATGACCGAACCCGCCACCGATACCGCCAAAAAACGCCGCTTATTCGGCGGACTACTGCTGCTTTGGCTGCTGCCCGCCATTCAGACGGGGCTTTATATGAAGGTATTCCGGAGCCAGCCGCCGGGCTACGAAGCCACCCTGCCCCGCCCCGCCCTCAGCGCCGCCGGGCTATGGGCGAGCAGCTATCAACCGACGCTGGAAGCATATGCCACCCAGCACATCGGCTTCCGTAAGTGGCTGATGCGGGCGCGCAACCAGCTGGTGTTTTCGGTTTTTGATGAGCCGCATTCGCCCGTGGTAGTGGACCGCCAAGGCGTACTGTTTGAGGAGGAACCGCTAAGCGCGGCCCTGGGCCTCGGGCACGCCCTGACTCCGACCGAAATACAAACCCGAGTGCGGTGCCTGCGCGCCCTGCAGGATACGCTGGCCCGCCGGGGCAAGCTGCTGCTGTTTGTCATCGCCCCCAACAAGGCCAGCCTCTACCCCGAATACTGGCCCGACTCGGCCCGGCATGCGAGCCGGCGCCCCACCAACTACGAGCGGCTGCGCGGCCCGCTCCAAGCCAGCGGCCTCAACCTACTCGACCTGGGCACTGTGTTCCGAAACTGGAAGCGCAGCAGCCCTTATCCGCTGTTTCCGTCGGGCGGCATTCACTGGAGCGGCTACGCCGTACCGCGAGCCGCCGATACGCTGCGCCGCTTTTTCAACGCCCACAGCCGCTTCGAAC
>JANNDE010000641.1:0-3059 GCA_031387395.1 Hymenobacter sp. | reverse complement strand
TTGAGCGCGAGGCGCTGGGCGGTATCTGCCTGAACTGGGGCTGCATCCCCACCAAAGCACTGCTCAAGTCGGCCCAGGTATTTGAGTACCTGAATCATGCTGCTGACTACGGCCTGAAGGCCGAGAACATCGGCTACGACTTCGGGGCCGTCATCGGCCGCAGCCGGGGCGTGGCCGATGGCATGAGCAAGGGCATCAACTTCCTGTTCAAAAAGAACAAGATTGAAACCATCATGGGCACCGGCAAGCTGCTGGCCCCCGGCAAAGTGGAGGTGACCAAAGCCGACGGCAGCAAAGAAACCGTGGAGGCTAAATCCATCATCCTGGCCACCGGGGCCCGCTCGCGCGAGCTGCCCACGATGCCGGTCGATAACGTGAAAATCATCGGCTACCGCAAGGCCATGACAATGGAGCAGCTGCCCAAGCGCCTCGTGGTGGTGGGCTCGGGCGCCATCGGCGTCGAGTTTGCCTACTTCTACCGCACCATGGGCTCGGAAGTAACGGTGGTGGAGTTCCTGCCCCGCATCGTGCCCGTGGAGGACGAGGAAGTGTCGCGCCAGATGGAGAAGTCGTTCCGTAAAATCGGCGTGAACGTACTCACCAACGCCGAAGTAACCAAAGTGGACACCAGCGGCGCAGGCTGTCACGTCACCGTGAAAACCGCCAAGGGCGAGCAGGTAATTGAGTGCGACGTGGTGCTCAGCGCCGTGGGCGTGACCACTAACCTCGAAAATATTGGTCTCGAAGAGCTGGGCATCAAGGTGGAGCGCGGCCGCCTGGTGGTCGACGATTTCTACCAGACCAACGTGCCCGGCATCTACGCCATCGGCGACATCGTGCCCGGCCCCGCGCTGGCCCACGTGGCCTCGGCCGAGGGCATTATCTGCGTCGAGAAAATCGCCGGCCATCACCCCGAGCCCCTCAACTACCAGAACATCCCCGGCTGCACCTACGCCTCGCCCGAAATCGCCAGCGTGGGCTACACCGAAGCCGAAGCCAAGGCCAAAGGCTACGATGTGCTGGTGGGCAAGTTCCCCTTCTCGGCCTCGGGTAAAGCCAGCGCCGCCGGCGTGAAAGACGGCTTCGTGAAAGTCATCTTCGACAAGAAATACGGCGAATGGCTCGGCGCCCACATGATTGGCGCCAACGTAACCGAAATGATTGCCGAAGTAGTGGTGGCCCGCAAGCTGGAAACTACCGGCCACGAAATCATCAAGGCCGTGCACCCGCACCCCACCATGTCGGAAGCCGTGATGGAAGCCGCTGCGGCGGCATATGGCGAGGTGATTCACCTGTAGCGTTTTAAGCAATAAAAAAGCCCGTTGGATTCATCTCCAACGGGCTTTTTTATTGCTCAAAACGCTACAAGTATTTAAGAACTGTAGGTTCACCATGACTTATCACTGACACACAATCGTCGATGCCTGTAATTAAAAATTCGCGGAAACCGAGCGCCTTGGAAATAAAACCGCCGGCATCGTCCTCTCTATCAAGCCAGCCACCGCTTTCAATCTCGAATAGCCAGTGCTTGATTAACTCTTCGTTCTCCCAGTAACTATACATATCTCCTTCATCGAGAACCTTAAAGCCTCTGGGATTTTCAAAAGTGATTACATAATCAATGTCTTCATTTCCATTGCTGTGATAGTAGATGATTAGCCTGCTATTCTTGATTCTATAACTCAAGCCCGCGACAACTGGCGAGTGAAAATGCTCAATTACAGTTTCTAAAACTCTTGCTTTTACTGATGCCATGGTTGGTGTCTTGCAGTAGGAATTCAAATGCAGTAGGTAAGCATTCCTTGCTCACTGCATTTTCCAAATCTCAGTTGTCCGGCAAAGCCAGACAACTGAGATTTGAGTTGTCAAGGATTCCTTGACGACTGTTAGGAATGATGTTGAGCCTGTTTAAGAAATGCACTGATTTTGATTTTGCAATGTGCAAAAAATGCACATTGCCTCACGGCAATTAAGCGGTGAGTTTGTAAAGGTTTTATGCGTTTTTTGCATAAAACTCCAAAGCAGATGGCCACAAACCGCTAATCCTGCGCCGCTGCCGTCGTCACTTCCGGCGCTGCCGCTGGCTTGCGCTTCCAGCTCACCAGCCACACGCCCAGGAAGATGAGCGCCGCCTGTCCGGCTTTGCCCCAGGTGAGGTGGTCTTTGCCCAGGGCCACGGCGATGAGCACGGCCAGTACCGGCTGCGGGTAGATATACACGCCCAGCAGGGCGGGGGAGGCGTATTTCAGGGCCCAGTTGTTCAGCAGATAGGCCAGGATGGTGAGGAAAACCACCATGTAGCCGATTTCGAGCCAGATGTAGAGCGGGAAGTGGGCGTAATCGGCCGAAAGGGCGTCGCGCCAGCCAAAAGGCACCGCGATGAACGCGCCCACCAGAAATACCCGCGCCAGCACAGTGAAGGCGTGGTACTTGCGCATGAGCGGGGCCGACAGCACCAGGTAGAGGCCGAATACGGTGGCGTTGGCCAGAATGTATAAGTTGCCCAGCGTGGCGTTGGGGTACACCGTCGCCTGCGCGTTGCGCCCCAGAATGAGGAGGCCCGCGCCCACCAGGCCCACGGCTATGCCCAGCACGCGTGGCAGCGTAATCTTCTCCTTGAGCAGGAAGGCCGAGGCCACGACCACCACAATGGGCGCGATGGTTTGCAGCAGCGACGCACTGATGGGCGAAGTCAGGTTCAGGCCCGAAAAAAACAGCAGCTGGTTCACGCCAATGCCCAGCACGCCACAGGCGATGGACCGCAGGTTGTCGGCCCGACCGGTGATTTTGTCCTGCGGGGCCACGAAGTATTTGATGACGGCGAAGAACAGCGCCGCCCCCAGAATGCGTAGCGTAACGATGCCAAACGGGCCCATGTAATTCGGCATCAAGTCTTTGGAAAGCGAATAGTTGGCCGCGTAAATGAGGGCAACAAAAAACAGGGCCGCGTGCACGCGGAGAGAATTGCGCATAAATGTGGCTTAAGGGTCAGCTTGCGCTATCGGGTGGTAGTCGAAAGCGTCGGCCTTTAACCCGAACTTTGCGGTGCTTGTTGCCCC
>JANNDE010000636.1:0-1269 GCA_031387395.1 Hymenobacter sp. | reverse complement strand
GGCTGTGCTGGCCCCGGAATTGGCCCCCGCAGTTTGGATGGCGTGGGTTTTTACGTCCTCAGGCGTCTGAAACAGGCCGTCGGCTACGTAGCCGTAGAACGCGCCAAACGGCTGGCCCTGGTCGTAGCGCACGATGGCCGTCCCGTTGCGGTCAGTGCTGCCATTGAAGGCTTTGCCGCCCGTGCCCAGATTGTCAATCTTGTTCTGATAGGCCGAAAACACCAGCGATGTAGTCCAGTTCAGAGTGCCCTCGCCCACTAGGTTACGCGTGGTAAGGGCCACGTCGATGCCCCGGTTATACGAAACCAGCGAGTTAGTGGGCACGGCCTCGTAGGTGCCCGTCACCAGGTAGGCCGGCACGTTGTTTATCAGGTTGGGCGAGCGGCGGCTGTACACATCCACTGTGGCTTCGATGCGGTTGCCGAACAGGCCCACGTCCACGCCCACGTTAGCCTGCACGTTGTCTTCCCAGCGCAGCAGCGCGTTCTGGGCCCTCGTCGGGGCCGCGCCTGCGTTCACGGTCTGCATGCCCGAGGTCACGTCGGTGGGGCCAAACGGGTAGGTGATGCCGGTGTTAATTGTGGCCAGGTAGGCAAACTGCCCGGCGTTCAGGGGGTTACCCACCCGGCCGTAGCCGGCGCGCAGCTTCATGTTGCTGATGACGGCAATATTCTTGATGAACGTTTCCTCCGACAGCCGCCAGCCCACCGAGGCCCCTGGAAAGAAGCCAAACTTGTGGCCCTTGTCGAAGGCCGAACTACCGTCGTAGCGCACCGTGGCCGAGAACAGATACTTGCCGGCAAACTCATAGTTCACCCGCCCGAAGTAGCTGGCCAGGCGGGTCTGGCTGCTGGTGCCGCTGTTGGTCTGGCCGGTTTGCGGGCCGTTGTTGAGTTGGCGCAAATCGTTGCTCAGGTACAGCGAGCGCCCCGCGCTCAGCGAGTTGAAGTTGAATTCCTGTGCCGACTGGCCCAGCAGCAGCGTCACCTGGTGCTTGTCAGCCAGTAGCCGGTCGTAGGTCAGCGTGTTCTCGATGAGGTAGCTAGGGTTGTAGTTGGAAAAAACGGAGGCCGCAGATTTACTGTAGCGCTTCGAATTTGGCCCTACCGAAGGCAGGAAGGTCGAGCCGTTATCAAAAATCAAGTCTACACCCACGTTGGTCCGAAACCGCAGGTTTTTCAGCGGTTCCACCTCCGCGAATACCGTCGACAGCACCCGGTTGCGGCTGAATTTTTTGTCCTCAATCAGCGACTGCATCACCGGGTTGTT
>JANNDE010000559.1:0-7680 GCA_031387395.1 Hymenobacter sp. | reverse complement strand
CTTCAGGTAGGGCACCAGCGTGAGGTGGATGACCAGCGAGTCGGCATCGGGCAGCTCCCAGCGAAGCTGGCGCACGGCCTCCACGAAGGGCAGGCTCTCGATGTCGCCAATGCAGCCGCCGATTTCGGTAATCACCACGTCGAACTGGCCGTTCTGACCCAGCAGCAGCATGCGGCGCTTTATTTCGTCGGTGATGTGAGGTACCACCTGCACGGTTTTGCCCAGGAACGCGCCTTCGCGCTCGCGGCGGATGACGTGGTCGTAGATGCGGCCGGTGGTGACGTTGTTGGCCTGCGAGGTCGGCGTGTTCAGGAACCGCTCGTAGTGGCCCAGGTCGAGGTCGGTTTCGGCCCCGTCGTCGGTCACGTAGCACTCGCCGTGCTCGTAGGGGTTGAGCGTACCGGGGTCGATGTTGATGTAGGGGTCGAACTTCTGAATGGTGACTCGGAACCCGCGGGCCTGCAAAAGCTTGGCCAGCGAGGCGGAAATAATTCCTTTGCCGAGTGAAGAAGTGACGCCGCCGGTAACGAAAATGTATTTCGCTGCCGACGCGCTGGGGGAGGGGTTGGAGCGTTCGGGCATGACGGGGGTCAAAAGTACGGCAGCCGAATTTGGGATACCGGAAAATCTGCGCGGCGCGGGCCCGGCGGGTGGGCGAAGGCCGTGGCCCTGAGCAGGTAGCTACTTGCAAAAGCTGCTGATAATGAGTATATTTATTAATGGCACACTTCATCAACCACCTCGTGCAGGCCTGGGGCCTGAGCCCGGTTCACTACTGGCACCTGCGGTTGCTAACGGCCCTGCTGCTCACGCCCTTGCTCGGCGTGCTCTACGTGGTGCTTTTCGATAGGCCGAAGCGTCCGACTGCGGGCCGGCGGCTGTGGCACCAGTAGGGTAGGTGCCGTAAGAATTGGCTGGCACGCGCCAGCGAGTGAGATGTTTCGCGGGCTCACGCCTGGCCTTCGGTTGGGTTGTTCAACCCAACCGAAGGCCCATGCTTCATTCCACGCTGCTGCTCATTCCGGGTCTGTTGTTCGCCATGTTTCTGCTGGTGATGCTGGGGCAGAAGCTGGGCATTTCCTACCCCATTTTTCTGGTGCTGGGCGGGCTGGGGCTGAGCTTCATGCCGGGGCTGCCGCGGGTGACCATCGCGCCCGACCTCATTTTTCTGATTTTCCTGCCGCCGCTGCTCTACGAGGCGGCCTGGACGACTGCCTGGAACAACTTCTGGCGCTGGCGGCGGCCCATTGCGCCGCTACTTGGGCTGCCCGGCCGGGCCCGCCGCCAGCAGCGCGGCCAGCGCCGTGGCCTCCGTTTCCAGCGCCTCGGCTTGCAGGCGCAGCAGGTGGTAGCGGGCCGCGTCGTCGGGCAGGAAGGCCCCGGCGCACTGCTGCACCAGCAGGCGCGGGTAGGTGAAGCTACTCCAGTCGCCGGGCGGGGCGGGCTCGGGGGCGGCAGGGGGCAGGGCGGCCAGCGGCGCGGGCAGGGCCTGCTGCCAGCGGCTGGCAATGGTGGCCCGGGCATGGAATGGAGGGCGCGCAGCTCGTAGCGCAGGTTGGTGGCCCGCCACACGCAGAAATCGCGGCGGGCTGCCAGCGGGCCGGGGGCGGGCACGGCGGGCAGGAGCAGGGTGGGCAGGGCAAGCTCGGGGGCGGGCGCGTCGGGCAGCAGGGCCAGCAAGGGGGCGGCCCGCTCGTATACTGCCCGGCTCATGGGGCGCCGGTTGGCCTCAATATTGGCCAGCAGGCTCCGGCTGATGCCCAGAAACAGCGCCAGGTGCTCCTGCTGAAGCCCCAGGTGCTGGCGCAGCTTAGCCAGGCGGGAGTTGGGAAAGTTGGAGGGGCGGGCCATGGGACGCGGAGCAGGGGTGAAACATATTCGGCGTTGAAAAGCGAATATGTTTCAAGGCATGAAACATATTCGGGCCTGGCTGGCAATTATGTTTCATTGGCTTAACGGAGGGCTGCTAACTGGGAGAAGGAGGTGAGGCCCCGCCCGACCAGCCATCGCCGCTCCGCATGGTGCTGGTGCTGCGCAGGTGGAAATCCATTCCCAGCTCTGCTAGAGGACTGCTTAGCAAGCCGATTAATTTTAAATCCAAGTTTTCGGCGGCACTCTGAGGGTTCTGCCGGCGAAATTTCTGCTTTACGGTACTGATTGCTGTTGGCAGCGGCGGGCGTTCCAGAAATAGCACCACCTCAATTGGCAGGCCGGGGCGAAAAATACCGGCTGTCACAGCCCGCAATTCTGCGTCCTGAACACGAGCGGCAGCATATAACCCACTTAAAGTGTTGAGGGCTTTTTGCACCATCGTTTGCCGCAACTCACTTGCTTTCTCTTCGGCCGTCTGACTGCTGATGCGGTAATCCTTGATTTCAATAAGCAGCAAACGGCCTTTCAACTCAGGTTGGTAGCTTACCACGTCCACGCCGCGCACGTTTTGCACCTTGCTCTCGATGCGCTGGCGGTAGAAACTGGCATTGCCGGTTTGTGTATCGCCGTCGTATTTCACCACGGCCCAACCGGTCGGAAAGTCCAGCCGGATATCCTTTTCAGTTACGGTCGGCATCCTCCTGGTCTAATACGCGTTGAAAACGGTCGGACTGGTCCAACTCCGCATCAAGGGCCACGATGTCGGGCAGCAACTCCAGATTATCAGCCGTAGCAACCGTAGTGGCCCCGCCCGGCTCGGCGCTCAGGCCAAAATACCGCACCGGCTGCTTCTCCTGCCGCGCCAGAATGTGCAGCTCCTTCAGCAGAAACAGGCTGTGCGTGGCCAGAATAATCTGGAAGCCTGCCTTGGCCAGTTGGGTGAGCACGGCAGCCATTTCTTTGAGCAGAGCTGGATTAAAATTAGTGTCTGGCTCGTCCCAGAATAAGGTGGTTTCGGGCGTGAGCGTGCCATTAGCCAACAGCTTATACAGCGTGGCAAACTTGCGGACGCCCTCGGCCACGAGGTTCATTTCCATGCGCGGCTGCTCGGGTGCCGCGAGGTAGAAATGGCCGCCTTCTTCCTCCACTTTACCACCGATGAGTTGCTGAAGCTGCGCTACGATATGGGCGGGTTCGGGCTGCCGCAGAGGCGGCCCCATGAGCAAGCGTAGGAGGTCGGGGTAGGTTTCGTCAATGGGGATTTCGCGGCGGTCGTAGAGGGGCAGGAGCCAGCCCAGTGTTATGGCTTCTTTGGCTGGGATAAAAACGGAAGACGCCACGGCTATAGTTTCATCTTTTTTATTCAGCCATTTCAATTCAGACGCACTTGCATCACTAACAAGAAAAAGCTCCTGGTTAATGGGTAGCTCGATAGTAGTTTCTACATCACCGCCAGAAAAAACTAAGCCAAGTGTAATTGTGGCTTTGTATTCCCCCATCCCGCGGCGAATTAATTGTGAGCCTTCAAAAGGTATTGGCCTAAAAACCTTCAGTAGGTCATAAAGTGGGCTAGAAATATTGCCACTATTGAACCAGTGCAAATCTTTCTCACCAAGTGTTTCATGCAAGTGCCTCGCTAACGCGTACCCTGCCTTCAGCACATGGCTCTTCCCGGTCCCATTCGCGCCCACTAGCACATTCAGCCCCGGGCCAAATGCAAAGTCGGCGTCTTCAAATACGGTGAAATTGCGGAGGTGCAGGCGTTTTAGCATGCCGCGAAGCTACGGCACGAAGCAAAAAATCCCAGCCAACCCGTGGCCGGGCGACTGGGATTCTGAAGCATCGCAAGCCATTGCCCGCGGCCCGCGCGTGGCTGGGTACCTACACCAGCGTAGCCAGCGCCTCGCGGCTGTAGCCCTTTAGCTCTTCGGCGCGGCCCTGCCGGATTTTCTCCACCCAGTTCGGGTCCACAATCAGCTGGCGGCCCACGGCTACGAGGTCGAACTCGTGGCGGTCGAGCCGGCGCAGCAGCTCATCGAGGTCGCGCGGCTCGGACGCTTCGCCCGCGAAACCGGCCAGGAACTCGCCCGACAGGCCCACCGAGCCCACGGTGATGGTGGTTTTGCCGGTGAGCTTTTTCACCCAGCCGGCGAAGTTCAGGTCCGAGCCTTCATTTTCGAACTCGGGCTCCCAGAAGCGGCGCTGCGAGCAGTGGAAAATATCCACGCCGGCCTCGGCCAGGGGCTGGAGCCAGGCGGCCATTTCCTGCGGCGTGTGGGCTAGTTTGGCGGTGTAGTCCTGCTGCTTCCACTGCGAGAGGCGCAGGCTGATGACGAACTCCTCGCCCACCTGGCGGCGCACTTCCCGCACTAGCTCCATGGCCAGGCGGCTGCGTTGGGTCAGCTCGTCGCCGCCGTAGGCATCGGTGCGCTGGTTGAGGCCGGCCCAGAAAAACTGGTCGATGAGGTAGCCGTGGGCTCCGTGCAGCTCCAGGCAGTCGAAGCCCAGGCGCTTGGCATCGGCGGCAGCTCGGCCGAAGGCGGCGATGGTGGCGGTGATGTCGTTTTCGCTCATGGCCCGGCCGGTGGCCTCGCCGGGCTTGAGCAGGCCGGAGGGTCCTTCGAAATTTTCCGACGGTTTCCAGCCCGAGCGGTGCTCGCCCATCACGCCCATGTGCCAGAGCTGCGGGCCCATTCGGCCCCCGCCGGCGTGCACTTCGTCGATGACGTGCTGCCAGCCGGCTAGCGCGGCCGCGCCGTAGAAGTGCGGAATGTTGGGGTCGTTGGACGAGGCCGGGCGTTCGATGACCGTGCCTTCGGAGAGGATGAGGCCGACCTGGCCTTCAGCCCGGCGGCGGTAGTAGGCGGCCACATCGGCCCCCGGCACGCCGTTGGGCGAGAAGGAGCGGGTCATGGGAGCCATCACAATGCGGTTTTTAAGGTGCAGCGATTTCAGCGCGAAAGGCGCGAACAGGGCGTTAGTGGACATAAATGGGAGGGTTAGCTATAAATGAAGGCTGACAACAGAGTCGGAGGGGTTTTGATTTTTCGGCGCGGCCAGTTTGCAAGCCGCCGTCGGTTATACCGCCCCCAAAGCTACCCCAGCCCCATCTGTTGCGTAAGTTGCGGCCGATGCTACGTTCCCTCTGCTACCTGGTGCTGCTGACGCTGGGCACCACCCAATTATCGGCCTGCGCCCAATCTGCTACCGACAAGCCAGTTGCCGCGCCGGCGGCTGTCGGCCAGCCGCTGCCCTGGCTCGATTCGCTGCTGGCGGCCTCACCCATTCTGCGCCAGCATCAGGTGGGTCTGAGCCTGGCCTATGCCGACAGCATCCGGCCGTTCTACGGCTACCAGGACGCGAAATATTTCACGCCGGCCAGCACCATGAAGCTGTTCAGTCTCTACGCCGGCCTGCATATTCTGGGCGACTCGCTGCCCAGCCTGCGCTATTTCAGCCGCCACGACACGCTGTTTTTCCAGGGCACCGGCGACCCCACGCTGCTGCACGGCGACGTGCCCAGCCGCCGCGCCTATCATTTCCTGCTGAGCCGGCCGGAACGCACGCTCGCTTACTGCGACATTGCTACCGTTCCGCCCTTCGGCCCCGGCTGGACCTGGGACGACTACGGCTACTACTTCCAGGCTGAGCGCGCGGCCTTTCCCATTTTCGGCAACACCGTGCGTTTCTACGCCACCCCGCCCGCGCCGCGAAAATCGTCAGGCTCCCCGCTCCTGGGGAGAGGGGCTGCCCCAGAGGGGTCCCGTGAGGTTTCGCGCATTCGGGTGCTGCCGCGCTTTTTCGCGCCGCTGGTGGGGCCGGCCCCCGCCGATTTGCGCACGCCCGGCCTCGACCCCGACACGCACATCATCCGCGCCCTGCACGAAAACCGCTTCTACGTGCTGCCCACGGCCCGAAAGTGGGTCGATGAAACGCCCTTCGCAACGAGCCGCGGGCTGCTGCTGCGGCTGCTGGGCGACACCCTGCGCCGGGCCACCAGCAGCGCTGTTTGGCGGCCCCGGCCCGCGCTGGGCGATTCTGTGCGTACGCTTTACGGCCTGCGCGTTGATTCACTTTACCGCCGCATGTTACGCGTGAGCGACAATTTCCTGGCCGAGCAGCTGCTGCTGATGTGCAGCACCAAAATCGGCTACCGCGACTCGCTCAGCACCGGCCGCGTTATCCGCTACGCCCGTCGAAACCTGCTGGGTACGCTGCCCGACCCGGTTCTGTGGGTCGATGGCTCCGGGCTCTCGCGCCTCAACCTCGTTACGCCGCGCACCCTCACTGGCTTGCTCCTCAAGCTGCACCAGGAGCTGCCCGAGCGCCGCCTGCTGAGCCTGCTGGCAGCCGGCGGCGGCCAGGGCACCCTGCGCCGCCGCTACCACGACGCGGCCGGCCCTTGGGTGTGGGGCAAAACCGGCACCCTCACCAACAACCTGAACGTGTGCGGCTACCTGCGCACCCGCAGCGGCCGGCTACTGGCTTTCAGCTTTCTGAACAACAACCACGTGGCCGAGAGCGGCGACATGCGCAACGAGGTGGAGCGGGTGTTGCGGCTGGTGCGGGCGCGGCTGTAAGGGCAGCAGGGTAGGGCACTTCGCTGCTTCCCAAGCTTGCCCCAAGCCTGCGGCGGCCTGAAAACAGCCGTGGGCAGCGGCCACTTCCGTACTTTCGGCTTGGCGATTTTGCTGCCCAACCATCTTCAAGCCTATGGCCCACGTGCTCGACAACCCGGTGTGGAACGCGCTGATTTCCGGAAATAAGCCATTAGCCCACGGCTCGGCGCAGGTGAAGCTCTTTGCCGCCGACGTGTCGCCTTTCGTGGGATTTGCGCACGTTTCGCTGGTTGCTTTCGACCAGCTGCGGAGCTTGGTGCCGGCCGGTCAGCGGCTCGGCATCATCAGCCCCGGAGCCCTGGCGGTGCCGGCCGAATGGCTGGTGTCGGGGCCCATGCGGGTCTGGCAGATGGTGCAGGTGCGGCCGAAGCGGGGGCGTGTGGCGGGCACGCCCCCGCTTCGGCCGCTGGGCCTCGCGCACGTGCCCGCCATGCTGGCCCTGACCAGGTGGACCAACCCCGGCCCGTTTTTCAGTAATACCCTCGCATTCGGGCACTACGAAGGTGTTTTCGACGGCGAGGAGCTGGTGGCCATGGCCGGGCAGCGGCTGCACGTGGGGCCGTACACCGAAATCAGTGCCGTGTGCACCCACCCCGAGTACCTCGGGCGCGGCTATGCCAGCCAGCTGCTGCACTCGCAGGCGCAACGCATGCGGGCCGCCGGCAACACGCCGTTTCTGCACGTGCGCACCGATAATGCAAAAGCGGTACGGGTGTACGAGGCGCAGGGCTTTGAAGTGAGAAAGGAGCTGAGCATCTACCTTATCTCGATGCGGCCGTTGTGAAAGCCGGGTTTTGGAGTGGCTCGTTCACCGGTTACTTACCGTGCTAAAGGCGCACAAGCAGCGGCTGGGCCAGAGCCATCTACCCTCTATCAGCTTGCCTTTGGTCATATCCGGGCCGTTGTTGCGGGCGTGGCGGCCGTCTGGCGTGCCGCTGGCCGCAGCAGCAAACCCCTGGAGTTCAGCAATCGGCGGATGGTGGCGTAGGGCAACAGGTAGTCGGCCGCGGGCGCGCCGGTCTGTATAACATGTTGAAAATAAAAGTATTGGTAAAGAGCGAGGCCCACTTCGGTCAACATAAAATCGTGGAAGGTGGTTGCCAGGGGTGGCACATCGGCCACAGTGCCTCAGAAGCTGGTTAAGTTAACCAAAAACCCTTTTGAAACAGTCATGCTGAGCTTGTCGAAG
>JANNDE010000535.1:0-1009 GCA_031387395.1 Hymenobacter sp. | reverse complement strand
GGCAGCTCCAGCGAGTGCCGCAGCCCATCGGAGTAGAGCTGGGCCCCCAGGCGTTGCGTGATGACGTTGACGTAGTAGTCCTGGAAGTTTTTGGCGATGCGCGACACCATGGCCACGCCCATGGCCTTGAGGATGAGCAGGCCCGCCCCGCCGCCCAGGAACGCCCAGAAGCCCATCTGCAGCGTGGTGCGGTCGGTCTTCACCACATGCCGGTCGATGATCTGGCGGAAGATGTAGGGGTCGAGCAAAGAGAAAACCTGGTTGATGGCGGCCAGCGCCAGCGCCAGCGCCAGCAAGCCCCAGTAGTTGCGCAGGTAGCTATAGAGCAGTTTCATAGAACGAGAAAGGAGAATCAGCAAAAGCCCACAGCGGGCCGGAAGGTTTCGGCAGTGGCCCCAAAGTAGTGGCATCCTGCGCTGGCCGGGGCTGCCCAATGCACCCGGCCCTACACGTAACAAGCCCCGATGCATGGGCACTTGTCCTCACCCAAAACTCAAACGCCCTTCCGGCCATATGGCTGGAAGGGCGTTTTTGCGTGGTTGCCTATCCAATTTGCCGCTTTTCAAGCGAGGTCGGCTAGCAGAAAAGGGGCTTTGCGTTACCTCGAAGAAGTCGGAAAAAGATTTGGGTAAGGACAAGGCGTGTAGCGCCAGGGCTTTTTTCGGTCTTGGGCAATTACTGCGGGCAGCCAGTTTTGGAAGTACGGCAAGTTGAACCCCGTGGGCTCCTGGCGGCCTACGGAAAGCGCGGCCGCTCGGCGGCTTTCGAAGCAGCTGAGAGCCGCGTCTGGCCGCGCAAATCCGGCTACAGGCGCTTCAGACCGGTTGTGGCCGTCGCGTCGCCGGGCCGGATGAGCAGCACTTTGGCGTAAAGGGCGCGGGCTTCGGTTTTCTTGCCCAGGTTGACGTAAGCCCAGGCCAGCGACAGACTGGAATCGTAATCGAAAGGATAAAGATTCACGACCCGCTCGAAGTAGCGGGCGGCAAGGTCGTAGGCTTTGCGGTTGAGG
>JANNDE010000534.1:0-5995 GCA_031387395.1 Hymenobacter sp. | reverse complement strand
CAAAAAAGCTCCAGCCGGTGGGCTGAAGCTTTTTTGTGCCGGCCGCGCACGAGGTAACGGCGCCTGGCATTCGGCCGCTTGCTTATATTTGACCAAATCACCCGGCCGCAAGCCACGCCCCAATATGCCTCCCCTCCCCAGTAGCACGGCCTCGGCCGTGCAAATTCAGCAGTTCTACGACAAGGGCCTGGCCCACGCCAGCTACGCCGTGCGCTGCGGCCGCCAGATGGCCGTCATCGACCCGGGCCGCGACCCGCAGCCCTACTACGATTTCGCCGACGAGCACGAGGCCAACATCGTGGCCGTGATTGAGACGCACCCGCACGCCGATTTCGTGTCGTCGCACCTGGAAATTGCCGACGAAACTGAGGCCGTCATCTACTGCAGCAAGCTGGTAGGGGCCAGGTATCCGCACCAGAATTTCGACGACGGCGACCGCATTAAGCTTGGCAACTTGGAGCTGCACGCCATCAACACGCCCGGGCACTCACCCGACAGCATCAGCATTTTGCTGCTCGATGAGCTGGCCCAGAGCCGCGCCGTGTTCACCGGCGACACGCTGTTCGTGGGCGACGTGGGCCGGCCCGACCTGCGCGAGGACGAGGCCGTGGGCGGCCACCAGCGCCGTGAGCTGGCCGCCCAGCTCTACCGCAGCACCCGCAACAAGCTGATGACCCTGCCCGGCAGCACCAAAGTGTACCCGGCCCACGGCCCCGGCTCGCTCTGCGGCAAAACCACCAGCCCCGACCTCGACTCGACCATTGCCAAGGAGCTGAAAACCAACTACGCCCTGCAACCCATGTCGGAGGACGAGTTTATCCGGGTTTTGCTCGAAGACCAGCCTTTCGTGCCCAAATACTTCGGCCACGACGTGCAGCTCAACCGCCAGGGTGCCCCCAGCTTCGAGGACAGCATCCGGTCGGTGCCGCACCTGGGCAGTACTGACGCGCCAGAGCCCGGCGTGCTACTCATCGATACCCGCCCGGCGGCCAAATTCCGCGCCGGCCATTTGGTGGGGGCTATCAACCTGCAGGATGGCGGCAAATTCGAAACCTGGCTGGGCTCGATAGTGGGCCCGCAGGAGAAATTCTACCTGCTGGCCGACACCAAAATCGCGCTCGACACCGTGGTGCGCAAAACGGCCAAAATCGGCTACGAAGGCAACATCAAAGGCACGCTGCTGGCCCCGGCGGCCCTGCCCGAAATCGCCGCCGCCGCCGATGCGGAGGCCGTACGCCAGCACCCCGGGCAATTTACCATCGTGGATATTCGCAATCAGGCGGAGGCCAAAATACCGGTTTTTGAAAATGCGTTGGTGATTCCGCTGCCCGAGCTGCGCGAGCGCGCCCACGAAATTCCCACCGATAAGCCCATTCTGGTGCATTGCGCCGGCGGCTACCGCTCGGCGGCGGGCAGCAGCATCGTGCAGGCCGCGCTGCCGGGCGCGCGCGTGTTGGATTTGGGCGAGGCCGTGACGGAGTTTCAGGGAGCGGCAGTGCATTAACCCCCTCCCTTTGTTAACGGAGAGCAGGCCATGGAAGAATCAGTTGTCAATGAGCTGATAGAATTCAGTAAGACGCACGACCTTCTGCAAACCACTATCAAGCATGGCTGCATTTGCTTGGCCAATTGGATGGCAGAATGCCCGGAAGAGCATAGTCGACTATTTTCAACTTTAACACCGTTCAACATCACTTTCAGTACTGTAAGCCAGCAGTTGATATCCTTTGATTGCGCGCATGAGACATTCATTCTACGAACCAAATACCTGCTGTTCACCGACGACCATGGCCATAGCCAAGTAGGCTGGTATGCCCTTGATGTAGACCAGCACGGTGCGGCGGTTGATGATTGGCTTATTTTCAGCTAAGGCCAATCAGCGCAAATCTTAAAGTTGCCTTGCTCCCTCAAGTATCTTTGAGGTTCACTCTACCCTATGCGCGTTCTTCACACCGCCGACTGGCACCTCGGCCAGCATTTTCTCACGGGCCAGGAACGCAGCACCGAGCAGCAGGCCTTCCTCGACTGGCTGCTGCTGACGGTGCAGGCCCAGAACATTGATACGCTGGTGATTGCCGGTGATATTTTCGACACCCAGTCGCCTTCCTACACGGCGCAGGAGCAGTACTACACCTTTCTGGTGCGGATGCAGGCCACCGGCTGCCGCGACATTGTGGTGGTGGGCGGCAACCACGACTCGCCCACCATGCTCAACGCCTCGCGGCAATTGCTGCGGCAGCTGCGCATTCACGTGGTGGGTGGCGTGCCCACCGACCCCGCCGAGCAGGTGCTGCACCTGGCCGGGCCCGACGGCCGGCCGGGACTGGTAGTGTGCGCCGTTCCTTTCCTGCGCGACCGCGACATTCGCCTGGCCGTGGCCGGCGAAAGCCCCGACGACCGCCAAATCCGCATCCGCCAGAGCATTGCCGGGCACTACGCGGCGCTATCGGAAATGGATGTGGTGCGCCGCCTGCGCGAGCAGGACGTGCCCGTGCTGGCCACCGGCCACCTGTATGCGGCCGGCGGCGAGGCCCGCGAGGGGGCCGAGCGCGACGTACACATTGGTGGCCTCGGGCTAGTGGGAGCCGAGCATTTCCCGACTGCGTTCGACTACGTGGCGCTGGGCCACCTGCACCGCCCGCAGGTGGTGGGCGGCCGGGCGCACATCCGCTACTCGGGCTCGCCGGTGCCGCTGTCCTTCACCGAGGCCGACGACCGGCAGCAGGTGCTGCTGCTGGAGTTTAAGGGAGCCGGCGCGCCCACCATCACGGCGCTGCCGGTGCCGGTAGCGCGGCGCCTGCAACGCTTTCATGGCACGCTGGATGAGGTGGAGGCGGCTATTCTGCTCTACGACAACTCGGCTTTCCCACTGGTGGCCTGGGCCGACGTGCTGGTGCGCTCCGACGAGACGCCCGCCGAGGTGCAGCGCCGCGTGCAGGCCGTATTGCAGCTGCAAAAGCAACAGGTAATCGCGCCGCGCGGCGTGCGCCACCAGCGCGCCACCGAGCAGCCCGACTTGGCCGCCGACGTGACCCCGCTGGCCCAGCTGCACGAGCTGACGGTAGACGAGGTGTTTGGCCGCCGGGTGGCGGGCCTGCCCCCGGAGCGGGCGGCGGCCCTCACGGCCACGTTTGGCGAGCTGCGCCAGCTGCTGGGCGAGGCGGAGCCGGAAGCCGCCCCACCCCGCTACTGAGCTGACGGCGGCCACAATGGCTGGCCGAAACCACCCCCGCCCGTATGTATTTACCTGTTCGGCCCCTGGCAAAGCATTTATTGCGCTTTATTCCTTTCTCTCGCTTTCCAATGAACAACGCCCTGTGCACGCCCGGGCAGCGCACGGCATTTCAGGCGGCCATTGTGCGCCTGGTCTGGGCGCAGTCGCAGTGGGACCTGCAGCCCTACCAGCAGGAAGCCCCCTTTTACCTGGCCGAAGATGCCCGCCGCCAACGTGCCTCGGCCCCAGCCAGATAGGTTTTTCCCGCCTCCTTTTAGTTGCTTATTCGCCTGCCTTGCCCACCTTGTGCTGGCAGGGCGGGCGTAATTTTAGGTTATGAAAATTATCAGCGTCCGCTTCGCTAACCTGAATTCGCTGCCCGGTCCGTTCCTGATTCGCTTCGACGAAACGCCCCTGGCCGACACGGGGCTCTTTGCCATCACCGGCCCCACCGGGGCGGGCAAAAGCACGCTGCTCGATGCGATTTCGGTGGGCCTCTACGGCCGGGTGCCGCGCCACGACCGACAGGTGGGCGAGATGGTGAGCCGCCACGCGCCGCACGCGTTTTCGGAGGTGGAGTTCGAAGTACTCGAAACCAACCCCGACACCGGCACGGTGGACCGGGTGCGCTACCGCGCGCGCTGGGAAGTGAAGCGCAAAACCCGGGGCGACGACAAAGGCGGCCTCGGCCAGGATGCCATGACGCTGGTGCTAAGCCCTTCGGGCGAAGCCGTGGTGAGCGGCAAGGAAGCAGTGCCGGCGCGCGTGAGCGAGGTTTCGGGGCTGGATTTCGGGCAGTTCGAGCAGTCGGTGCTATTGAGCCAGGGCAAGTTTGCGCGCTTCCTGCACGCGCCGGAAAAGGAGCGCAGCGCCCTACTCGAAAAGATGACCAACGTGGGCATCTACTCGCGGCTGAGCGTGGCGGCGTATGAAAAAGCCAAGGACGAAGAACTAAAAACCAAGCTGCTGCGCGCCCGGCTCGACGCTACCCGGCTGCTGGCCGAAGACGAGCGCACGACCCTCGAAACCCAGCTCGATGCCCTGCATCAGCTGGCCGAGCAACACTATGAGGAGCAGCAGGAGCTGACCGTGGGCCTGACCTGGCGCACCATTCTCGACCAGCTCGACCGCCAGCTGCGCGACACCGGGCGCGAGGCCGAGCGCCTGCGCCACGACGACGAAACCCTGCAACCTGAGTTTGCCCGGCTGGCCGGCCACCTGCGCGCCGCCGCCGTGGATAAGCCCCTGGGCCTGGCCGAAGCCGCCGCCCGCGAAGCTGCCCGCGACGAAGAGCAGCTGCGCGAACTGGCGGCCGCCCTGCCCGGCCTGGCCGAAGCAGCCACTGCTGCCGCCACGGCCCACGCCGCTGCCACCGCCACCCACGCCGAGGCCCAGGCTGAGGAAAACCGCCTGCGCCCCGTGCTCAGCGAGGCCCAGCAGCAGGATGCCGCGCTGGCCGCCGCCCGCCACCAGTGGCAGCTACGCCAGGAGGAACACGGCCGCCTTCACGCCCGCCACGAGCAGGAGGCGGCCAGCCTGGCCCGCGAGGCCCGGGCCCTGGAGCAGCTGCAGGACCAGGATGCGACGCTAAAAGGCTGGCTCATCGAGCACAGCGCCGAGAGTGACCTGAAAAACCAGGTGCTGGCCCTCGACCGCGAAATTATCGACCTGCAGAACGCGCAGAAGGAAATAGCCACCCGCGAAGCCACCCGCGCCGAGCTGCGCCGAAACCACGACCAGCTGACCTTGGACCTGGGCCGCCAGCGCACGCTCGAAACCGAGGCACAGGCCCGCCAGCAGGCCATTAAGGAAGAAGGCCAGCCCTGCCGCAACGAGCGCGACGCCCTGCTGCTCGGTACCACGCCCGCCGCCCTGGCCCGGCAAGCCGACGACCTCGCTGCCCGCCACCAGGCCCTGCAGCAGCTGCTGCCCAAGGCCGAAACCGCCCACGAGCAGCAGCAGCGCGCCAACTCACTGGCCGCGCAGATAGCGCAGGAAGCCCCCGCGCTGACTACTGCCGAAACTGCCGCCACTTACCTGACCACCCGCCGCGACGACGCCGAGAAGCTGCTGGACAGCTACCGCCGCGAGCTGCGCGCCCAGCAGGCCCTGGCCGACCTCAACCAACTGCGCCATGAGCTACGACCCGGCCAGCCCTGCCCCCTTTGCGGCGCGCTGGAACACGTTTTTGCATCCGATTTCACGGCCGAGTTCAGCGAGCAGGAGCAGCGGGTGGCGCAACAGCAGCTGGCTCTCGGGACGCTGGCCGATGAGCTGCAGCTGGCTACCACTGCCCTCACCCGCCGCCAGACCGAGCAGCAGCAGCGCCGGCAGCTGCACCAGGAAGCCGCCACCGCCACCGAAACCGCCCACCAGCAGGCCATTGCCTTGGCCGCGGCCCTCGCCCCGGTCCCACCCCACCCGGCCGACCCGGCCGCCGTGCGCGGCCTGCTTGAAGCCGCCACCACCGAGCAGACTGCCGCCGCCACCGCCCGCCGCCGCCTGGCCGAGCTGGATGAGCGCCTCGAAAAGCTGCGCGAGCAGTATGTGCTGGCCGGCGAGGCCGCCACCGCCGCTCAGCGCGAGATGCCGCGCCTACAGGACCGCCTCGAAACTACCGAACGCGAGCTGACCAAGCTGGCCACCGACCTGGAATACTGGCAGGAGCAGGCTGGAATTTTCCAGCAGGCGCTGCGCGATTTTCTGGCCCCGCACCGGCTTGTGCTGGGCCCCCCCCCCCCCCCCCCCCCCCGCGGGGGGCCCCCCCCCGGCGCCGGCCCC
>JANNDE010000529.1:0-2658 GCA_031387395.1 Hymenobacter sp. | reverse complement strand
GGCCCCGCCCGCCCCCGAAGCCGGCACCGCAGCCCCGCCAGCGGTGTTCGACCTGGCCTTGCTGCGCCAGACCGCCCGGGGCAGCACCGTCTTCATCAACCGGGTGCTGGCCTCCTTCCATACCAACACGCCCGGTAGCCTGACCGACCTGCGCACCGCCACCACCGCCCCCGCCCCCGACTGGAAAGCCGTGGCTGCCCTGGCTCACAAGCTGCGCCCCTCCCTGTGCCTGCTGGGCGCGGCCGGCCTGGTGCCCAGCCTCGATGCCCTGGAAGCGCCTGCCACCCCCGAAGCCGCACTGCGGCAAGCCGCCGACGCGCTGGCCGCAGGTTTGGAGGCGCTGCTGGCCACGCTGCCGCAGGATGTAGCGGCGTAGCGCGGTTTCCGATTTGATGGGTAGAGTTGAGCGTTAAAATACAGATTGCATAGCTTTTAACGCTCAACTTTTAACCCCTCCAGAAATGGTACACCAACCCCAAACCCGCTCTGGGACACGCAACCGGCCATGCCGGTGCATGCCCGACCAATGCTCGTACCGCACCACCACATGCGGCGGGTACCATCGGTACCGTGCCCACCTGGCCCGCCGCATGCGGCGGGTACCACCGGCACCGTGCCCAAGCCCCCAACCGCATGCGGCGGGGCACCCAAGCACAGTGCCCACCTGGCCCGCCGCATGCGGTTGGCCAGGTGGGCACCCCAGGTAGGCCCGCCGCCGCGTGCGGCGGCGGTTGCGCCATTAGATGTTGGAACTATCGGGAGTAGGCTTTTTGACCTTGCCACCAGTGCGCCGGGGCAGCAGCCCGTAGTTGAAGTAGGCTTCGGCCTGGGCCGGGTATTCCCACAGCGCGCCCAGGGCGGTGCCGTGCAGCTGCCACAGCAGCTGGGTGGCCTGCGCCCACTGCCCGCCCAGCGAGCCGATGGTTTCCTTGGCCACTTTCAGGCCGGCATCTTTGGCGGCGCTGGCGGTGGCCAGCTCGGCCAGCAGGCCGGCGGCGGTGGCGCCGGGGGCCGCGCCCAGGTCGGCCACATGGGCCGTCAGGGCCTGGGCGAAAGCCTCGAAGCGCACCGGCAGCTCGGTAGCGCTGGCGTCGGTGAGGTGCATCAGGCCCTGGGGCAGCAGCTGCTTCAGGGCATCGGGGCGCTGGCGGTAGGTGGGCACCAGCAGCACGGCGTTGGTGTCCTGCACAAACACGCGCAAGGCGCGCAGCACGTCCTTCTTCGAGCGGGTAAGGGTTTTCGCGCTGCCCTGCTGGCCCTCGCGGGCCACCACCGTGCCGCCGAGGGCGGTAGCCGCCGCTTGCAAGCCAGGGGCCAGGGCCCTGAGGACGGCGACGGAGCTGCCGGCGGCGGCCGTCGCGCTGTAGTTCAGAAAGCCCAGGAAGGTGGGCCGGCTGCACCGGATATTGGCAAAATGGTTGGTATAGAGGTCGTGGTAGGGCGCGGCCATGGGGCTAAAAAGGGGGTTGGTGAATAAATGGATGGATGAATAAATGAAAAAGAATGTAGCAATCGGTGCACAGGTTGGAGCGCCCGTTGGTGAAGCGCACGGCCTCAATCCCGAACGTGCCCGCCGGATTTACGACGGCCGTGAGTTGCTGGAGAGCCCGCCACGCGCGGCTTACTCCAATACGAGGCGCTGCCTTACCTGGCCGGTGGCCGTGTGGGCGCTCAGCACGAACAGGCCATGCCACGCCCGGGCTTCGGGCAGCGCCAGCTGCGTGGAGCCGGCGGGCAGCGCCACCGTGCGCCGCAGCACCACCCGGCCCAGGGCGTCGGCCACCAGCAAATCCACCGGTTGCGCCTCGCGGGCTTGCAGGCGCACCCGCAAAACACCCCCCGAAGGCACCGGGTTGGGGTAGGCGGCCATTTCCAAGTCGGGCAGCGCCGTCTGGCCCGCCACTACTCCCAGCCCCGTCTTGATGACGAAGTCCGCGTCGTTGATGTCGAAGAAAATGTTGCCCACCGCTTCGACCCGGATGCGGGCCTTGCTCGTCGTCACGTTGGGCACCGTCACACTGGCCGTGCCCGAGTTGGGCACCGCCGCCGCCAGCACCGTGCCGAAGGTGAGGCCCCCATCGGTGGATAAGCTGAGCCGCACCTGGCTTACGCTAATCGGGGCCCGGTCCGTGCCGTTCACCGACCAAGTGACGGTGGCTGGCCGCCCGGCCACCCAGGGGGTGCTGGTGGCCGGCGTGTTCTGGCTCGTCAGGGCAAACGGGCCCGTGTTCGGGGCCACGGTCAGCGTCACGTTGTCGGTCGTAATCGTGCCGCCGGCCGGGCGCTGGTCGCGGGCCGTGACGCCAAAGTGAATATCGCGGCCCACGTTGGGCAGGGCCTCACCGATGCGGTCGTTGGGGCGGTTGGCGTTGGCCAGCACGTAGCGCAGGTCGGGGAAGGTGCGGCTGGGCGTGGCGCGCGGCGGCCGGGGCCGGAACAGCGGGGCGCTGGGGTCGTCGACGGCGGCGATGCCGCCGGCCCCGACGATGCTGCCCAGGGCCCCGATGTTGGTGGGGCTGTAGTCGAACTGGTTCCAGGTGTAGGCCAGCGCGTCGCCGTCGGGGTCGGTGCCGGTGGCCGTGAGCACGAAGGGCGTGTTGCGCGGAATCACGTAATCGGCCCCGGCGTTGAGCGTGGGCGGCCGGTTGGCGTTGGCCG
>JANNDE010000516.1:0-7341 GCA_031387395.1 Hymenobacter sp. | reverse complement strand
CGCGGGAGAGGGGCCGGGGGTGAGGTGAATGCGTGAGGCTACGCTTCCCGGCTCGACAGCGACTTGGCCTCGATAAAAATGCGTTTCATTTCCGGGTATTTCGCCCGGATATCATCCTGGAGCTTGTCAATGGCCAACTCAATTTCCTTCGACGTGAGGTGGTGGGCAAACTCCACGTCGAGGGCCAGCACCACGTCGGCCGGGCCGAGGTAGGAGGTGAGGGGCAGCCCCACCTGCTCGACATGGGGCTGCGCTTTCACGAGGGCCTCAATGGCGTCTATCGTTTCGTCGTCGACGCCGGTGCCCACCAGCAGGCGCTTGGTTTTGTAGATGAGAAACAGGGCGACAAACACCAGCAGCACGCCAATGGCAATGGAGGCCGCCCCGTCGAGGTAGGGGCTGTTCAGCAAATGCCCGAAATACACGCCCGCCAGCGCGATGACCAGGCCGAGCAGCGCGGCCAAATCTTCCAGCAGAATGGCAAATACCGAGGGGTCCTTACTCCGGCGCAGCGTTTCCCAGAAGCTCGCGTCGCCCCGGTCGGCGTTGAAAGCCTTGAACGACAGGAAGCAGGAAATGCCTTCAAATAGCATCGAGAGGCCCAGCACCCAATAATTCCAGGTGGGGTCGGTGATGGGGGCGGGGTGCCTGAGGTGTTCGAAGCCCTCGTAGAGCGACATGCCGCCACCCACCGAAAACACCAGGATGGCCACAATCAGGGCCCAGAAATACAGTTCCTTGCTGCGGCCGAAGGGGTGGCGCTTATCGGCGGGTTTCCCGGCCTGGCGCACGCCGTGCAGGATGAGCAGGCCGTTGCCGCTATCCACCAGCGAGTGAATGCCCTCGGAAAGCATCGCCGACGAACCGGTGAAATACGCCGCCACAAACTTGCTGGCAGCAATGGCGACGTTGGCCGCAATGGCCCCGTAAATAGCCAGTTTAGAAGAAGAACCCGGTGAACTCATGCCGGGGCTTACGCGGCAGCGGCGGCCGGGGTTGGTGGCTGCTAGCGCCGCCGCGCCCGTCGCAGCGCTGCCGCCTGCATCACCCGCACCCCAATCAGCCCCGCCAGCAGCCCCGGCAGCAACAGCAGCAGCACCCACGTATTGGCTTCGGGGTAGCTGCTATGGGTGAGGTTGGCCAGGTTGACCATGAAATCGACGCAGTACCAAAACGCAAGGTGCACGACCCGGCCCGCCAGTTGCAGCAGCGCACTCATGCCCGCCGCTGCTTTAGCTGCCGCAGCGTCCGGGCGTCGCGCAGCGCCCCATACGTGAGCCACAGCAGCAGAACGGGGAGGAATAGCAGGTAAAACGCCACGTTGAACAGGCCGTATAGTGCCCCGCCGCCCGCCGACAGCGCCGCGATGGTGAGTCCATACAGTGGCCGAAGCCGGACGTAGGCCGGGCTGTTGTGGGCCGTGGCGTGCGGGCAGGTGTGGGCGTAGCAATAGCGGGTGCAGCGGGCGGCTACGTAGGCCGTGGTGGGCGGGTGCGGGGCCGTGGCGTTCACCCAGCAGCCGAAAAGCAGCGGGAGGGCGGCGAGGAGCAGGGTGAGGAGGAGGGGGCGCATAGGCCAATTTAGGGCTGACGGGTAAAAGTGAGCGAACCAGCGCGCGGACTTTTAGTTCGCAAGTTGGTTCACTCACCGGCGCGGACTAAAAGTCCGCGCTACTTTCGTCCTCATGTCCGTACCCACTTTGCAGCGCCGTCTCGGCCTGGTTCAAGCTACTGCCCTTAATATGATTGACATGGTGGGCATTGGCCCCTTTGTCACCCTGCCGCTCGTGATGGGCTTTATGGGCCCCAATTTCCTGCTGGCCTGGTTGGTGGGCGCGGCCCTGGCCTCGGTCGATGGACTGATTTGGAGCGAGCTGGGCGCGGCCTACCCCGAAGCGGGCGGCAGCTACCGCTTCCTCAAGCTGGCCTACGGCGAGCAGAAGTGGGGGCGCTACATGTCGTTTCTCTACGTCTGGCAAACGCTTATTCAGTCGCCGCTGGTGCTGGCCTCCGGGGCCATTGGCTTTGCCCAATACTTCGGTTACCTGGTGCCCATGACTGAGTGGTGGCAGCCCAAGGCCGTGGCCGGCACCGTGGTGCTGCTGCTGATTGTGCTGCTCTACCGCCGCATCGAGGACATTGGCAAGCTGGGCGTGGCCCTGTGGGTGGGCGTGCTGAGCCTGATGGGCTGGCTGATTTTTGGCGGCGTCACGCACCCCAACCACCACGTCGATATTTTCCCGGCCGGCGGCGTTTCGGCTTTGCCGGGGCTGCTTATTTCGGCGGCGATGGGGCAGGCGGCCGTCAAAACCATCTATTCCTATCTGGGCTACTACAATGTGTGCCACCTCGGGGCCGAAATTAAAGGGCCGGAAAAAGTCATTCCGCGCAGCATTTTTCTCAGCATCCTGGGCATCGCGGCGCTGTATCTGCTCCTGAACTGGAGCGTGGGCACGGTTATCGGCTGGCAGGAGGTGCAGGGCTGGCAGGCCAGCGCCGGCGATAAGTCGCAGTTCATCATCAGCGTATTCATGGAGCGGCTATACGGCCCGACAGCGGCCAACGTGGCCACGGCCATGGTGCTGCTGGTGGCATTTGCCTCGCTGTTCGCGGTGCTGCTGGGCTACTCGCGCATCCCCTACGCGGCGGCGGCCGATGGCGAGTTCTTGCCCATCTTCGGCAAGTTGCACCCCACCAAGCAGTTTCCCTACGTATCGTTGCTGCTGCTGGGCGGCGTAGGCTTCGTGTTCAGCCTGCTGTTCCGGCTGGGCGAGGTGATTTCGGCCATCCTGGCCATGCGCATCCTGGTGCAGTTCGTGGGCCAGGCCGTGGGCCTGATGCTGCTGCGGAAGCGGCGTGGCACCAGCGCGCTGCCGTTCAAAATGCCGCTCTACCCGTTGCCCGTTATCCTGGCCATCATCGTGTGGCTGTTCGTGTTCGTGGGCATCGCGCCGGCCGAGGTGACGTGGGGCGGCCTGCATTTCAAGCTCTACTTCCAGGTAGCCGCGCTGGGCATGATGGCGCTGGGCACGGGCGCGTTTCTGCTTTGGAGCCGGAGTTTGAAGCGGTGGCCGTTTGCGCCGTCAATAGCGTAAAACGGCCCTTCAGGTTGGTAACGAGGAGTCATCAGGACGCTGCCTGGCCCCGTAAACCAGTAGAAAAGATATTTCAGTTTCCGTTACCCGGTAAATCAATATGTATTCGCGCCGAAAAATTGCCCGCCGGTAATCCCGGTCGGGATACTGGCGCACGGGGTGCTGGGGATACGCATAGGGGAAAGGCGCGATGATATCACAGGCGAAATCAATAATGGAGGTACTGATTTGCCGCCCCCGCGTCGCGTCAAATTGACTATGGTAAGCTTGAATCGCCGCCAATCCGTCCAGAAATGCCGGGATTAGATTGACCTCGCGGAGATTTTCGCTCGTAAACCCAGCCGTTGCCGGGCTTCGGCAAAAGAAAGGTGGGGCTGCGCATCAGAGGCCATTATTCGGGCTTCCAATTCGTCGTCCGACAAAGGCTGCCACGGCGCGGTCACCGCGAAGCGGATAACATTGCGCTTCGATAATGCCTCTAAAATAGCCGCCACCATTTCCTCATCGTCGGGAGCGATAACGTCGAGTGTGTAGGTTTTCATGCTTCAAGGTACATACAAAGGCTACAACTGGTTCAGTAGCTAGCTACTGAACCCCGTTAGCCCAGCCACCACCCCAGCCCGCCCGCCGTCAGCGCGCCAGTCAGGGTATTGATAAAATTAACGGCATTGTTGCTCAGCCAGCCGCGCCGCTCCAGCGTAGCGCCCAGCACCGAATCCAGCAGATTGCCCGCCGTGCCCGCCACCAGGAGCCAACCAAACGCCGGCCCCCAGCCAAAACCCAGACAGTAGGCACCCGCCAGCACGGCCGTGCCCGCCAGCCCCAGCGCCGTGCCCTCCAGGCTCACTACGCCGTTCAGCCCGCGCGTGTCGGGCCGCCCGGTAAGGATGTTGTAGTAGCGCCGGCCATACACGTTGCCCAGCTCCGAGGCCAGTGTGTCGGCCGTAGCAGCGGCGAAGCTGCCGGCCAACATCAGGCGGGCCAGCGGGGCGGCGGGCGGAAACTGCCAGGCCAGTAGCCCCAGCAGGCCCGCTACGCCAGCATTGGCCACTACCTGGCCGGCAGTGCGGCGGCCCTTGTTTTCTTCGGCCAGCCCGAGGCGACGCTTATCGGCCACGCGCCAGCCGGAGGCCGCCGTGCCCAGCCCGAAAAACAGGGCCAGCAGCGCCAGCCCCGTAAAGCCGCTGCCCAGGTAAATCGGCAGGCCCAGAACCCCACCAGTGACGGCGGCGGCCGTGTTCAGCTTACCTGCCCGCACGCTGTAAAGCATGCCCAGGCTGAGCAGCATCAGCACCAGACCAAGTCGGAGTAACATCATTACGCCAGCCGCTTCTCGTAGCAGAAAAACCGCAGCCCCGGCCGGAAAGCCAGCGTGATTTCGCCCGCGAACTGGTAGCCCAGCTTCGGAAACAGCCGCTGCGTGGCCGAGTTCTCGGAGTTGGTATCCACGCGTAGCACCTGCAGGTTTTGTGCCACGGCCTGCCGTTCGGCTTCGGCCATGAGCGCCAGTGCCACGCCCCGGCCCTGGGCGGCGGGGTCCACGGCCAGGCGGTGGGTCACGAGGGCGGGTTGGGTTACGTCCCAGTCGGCTTGAGCATATTCGGCGTCTTGGTCCTGGGTGAGGGCGGCCACGCCGGCCACTGCGCCATCCAACTCGGCCACCCAGAGGTGCTGGCGTGCGATGTCATCGCCAAAAACCGCTTCGTTCGGGTAATCAGCCGACCACTGGAAGTTGCCGCTGGCTTGCATCAGCGGCACCACGCGACGCACCAGGGCCATAATGGTGGGAATATCGGCCGCAGCTGCCCGGCGGATTACTGGCAAAGCCTCGGCCGGCAATATCTTTGCTGTCATTCTTTGGTTCTGTCGTTCAATGGATAGGACTGCTGGCTTCGAACCAGCCAATGCGGGTTCGAGCCCTGCCGGAACCACTTATTTCAGTAGTAAGTCATGAGTAGCAAGTAGTAAGACTATTGCTGAAAGGCTGTTTTCTGGTCTGCTGCCGTTGCTCAGGCCCTTTATTTCGTTCGGTTCCTTTCATCTCCAGGCGCCCCCGCCCGGCCATGAAATCTACCAAAACCGGTTGGTGCACACCACTTGCGCTTTTTTCTTAAGCCGCAGTCCCACGAGCACCTCGTGGCTACCGCCGTTGTAGCCGGCCAGTTTGGAAAAGCCGGCATCGTAGGAATAGCCCAGCGTAAACTGCTCGTAGCTCACGCCCGCCATGCCCACCACCGAGTCGAAGGCGCGCCAGGATGCGCCCACCCACAGCAGGTCCTGGTACTTGAGCTTGGCGTTGAGGTCGACCGCGAGCGGGGCTGGGTTCACGGCTTTCACCAGCGCCGACGGCACCAGCGACCAGTCATCGGTGAGCGGCAGGCGCACTCCGGCCGTGGCGAAGTAGTGTCGTTTCAGCGAGTTGCCCGCGCCGGCATCCACCGAGTTGGGCCCGTAGGAGAAGTTGAGCTTGTTGCCCAGCAGCTGCGCCCCCGAGAGGCCGACGTAGAACTTCGAGCTGTACAGCCACACCCCCACCGTGCCGTCCAGCACCCGCGACGCGGCGCTGGCCGCCACGGTGGTGGGGTCGAAAAAGCGCAGCTGCGGCCCGTCGACGGCAAACTGCTGCATGCCGGCCGACACGCCCAGTGCCAGCCGGAGGTCGGGGGTCAACACCATATTGTAGGCGTAGGAAACGTAGGCCCCGGTGCGGCTCGTGGGCCCGGTCACGTCGTTGTACACCAGCCCGCCCACGGCATGAAACGGCCGCCGTCGGTCGCGGATGGTGCGCTTGGGAGTGCTGCGCCATTTGCCCAGCGAGGAGCTGATACTAGCGTAGTAGGTTTTGGGCGCGCCTTCCAGCCCCGTCCACTGGGTGCGGTAGCTGAACTTGACGTCGATGTAATCCTCCACGCCGGTGGTTCCCGGGTTCAGGATGTAGTTGTTGTTCATGTACTGGCTGTACTGCGCCTGCTGCTGGGCCCGGGCGCGCGGGCTGGCCAGCAGCAGGAGTAGCAGCAGTATCGGGAAGGCTCTTTTCATGGCAGCAGTTCGCTTATTGACAATCTGAAAAGCCGGCGCTGCGGCTTCGGAAACCGAACCCCGGCTTGGCCAGGCGCTTTAAGTAAATAGCCAGAATGAAGTAGCAAGCAGTAAGATTGTAATTATGTAACAGCCAGTTGTTTAGATGAAATCTTGCTACTTCTGTCCTGTTACTTATCAATACAAAACCGTAAGCGACCCGCTGTAGGACTTGCCCAGCGGCCCCTTCGTGACGACGACGTAATAATAAGTACCCACCGGCGCGGGACTACCGTTGATGTCCCCGCGCCACTCATTGGCCCGGCTGTAGTTGTCGGCCGAGAAAATCCGGTTGCCCCAGCGGTTGAACACGGTCACCGTGTTGTCGGGAAATTGCTCGATGAACTCAATCTGCCAGGTGTCGTCGCGGCCGTCGCCATTGGGGGTGAAGGCGTTGGGAATGCGGATGGGCGGGCGCACGGTCACCGTCACCTCGTCGAAATCGGCGCAGCCCCCGGCCCCGGCCGAGAGCGTGTAGGTGGTGGTCACCGTTGGCGAAGCTGACGGCCGCAGCCGGTCGGTGCCCAAAAAAGTCAGCCCCGTGGTTGGCGTCCACGTCACGGGGTAGGTGCCATCGGCGCGGCCTTCCAGCGCGACGGACGTGCCGGCCAGTATCTGTTTGTCGGGGCCGGCATCCACGTCCACCGGCGGGCTGATGCGCACCGGCACGCCGTTGGAGACGGCCGTAGCCGGCTGTCCGCACGCGTTGGTGGTGCGCAGGCGCAACGTCACCACCTGGCCCGCCCGCAGGGTGGTGCTGGTGAAAACCGGGGTCGTGGCCCCCGCTACGGCGTTGCCGTCCACCAGCCACTGGTAGGTGGGGGCCGGGCCGGCGTTGGTTACACCGCTGATGCTGAGCGTAAGCGCCGCGCCCAGGCAAACGGGCCCACCCGGCTGCACGTCAATGGTGAGCGCGGGCAGTGGCGGCGTCGTTTGCGTCACCGTCACGGTGGCCGTGGCTACGCCCGTGCTGCACAGTCCCGCCGTGGGCGTCACCTCCACCCGAACCTGGTCGCCGGTCGCCAGCGTGCTGCTGCTGAACGTAGGCCCGCTGGCCACGGCCGCGTTGTTGACGAACCAGCGGAACGTGGGCGCGGGGCCCGCGTTGGCTACCACGGCCGCGAACGTCAGGGGCGTACCGGGGCACTGTACGGGCGGGGCTGCTAGGG
>JANNDE010000513.1:0-9505 GCA_031387395.1 Hymenobacter sp. | reverse complement strand
CGGTAAAGACGCTTCGCTACGCTCTGCATGACGTTCTTCGAATCAACAACTGACAACTAACTAAGAAACATGAAAATCATCGTTCCGATGGCCGGCATGGGCAAGCGCATGCGCCCCCACACCCTCACCGTTCCCAAGCCGCTGGTGCCCATCGCGGGCAAGCCCATCGTGCAGCGCCTCGTGGAGGACATTGCCAAAGTGTGCGGCGAGCCCGTCGACGAGGTGGCGTTCATCATCGGCCGCTTCGGGGCTGAGGTGGAAAAGAGCCTGGTGAAAATTGCCGAATCGGTAGGGGCCAAGGGCACCATCGTGTATCAGGATGAGCCGCTGGGCACCGCCCACGCCATTCTCTGTGCCAAGGAAAGCCTGACCGGCCCGCTGGTAGTGGCCTTCGCCGACACGCTGTTCAAGGCTGATTTCGTGCTCGATTCGAGCGTGCCCGGCACCATTTGGGTGCAGCAGGTGGCCGACCCCAAGCCTTTTGGCGTGGTGAAGCTCAACGAGCAGGGCGAGATTACGGAGTTCGTGGAGAAGCCCCAGGAATTCGTGTCGGACCTCGCTATCATCGGCATCTACTACTTCCAGGACGGCGAGTACCTGCGCAGCGAGCTGCAATACCTGCTCGACCACGACATCAAGGACAAAGGCGAGTACCAGCTCACCAACGCCCTCGAAAACATGAAGAACAAGGGCATGGTGTTCGTGCCCGGCCGCGTCACCGAGTGGCTCGACTGCGGCAACAAGGACGCCACCGTGTTCACCAACCAGCGCTACCTGGAGTACCTGAAGGAGCGCGGCGAGTCGCTGGTGCACGAGTCGGCCATCATCACCAACTCGGTGCTCATCGAGCCGGTGTACGTGGGCGAAGGGGCCATCATTACCGACTCGGTAGTGGGCCCACACGTGAGCCTGGGGGCCCACGCCAACGTGCGCGACTCGCGCCTGAGCAACTCCATCGTGCAGCAGTCGGCCTCGCTGCTGCACGTGGTTATCACCAATTCGATGATTGGCAACTTCGCCACCGTGGCCGGCACCCCCGACGACCTGAGCCTTGGCGATTATAACCAGCTGCGGGTGTGATACGTGAATGGGAGGAGCGGGAAACGGAAATGGCAGAACGCCGTGAAATTAATTGGCACCTGCCGCCGTTCACCGGTTGGGTGGCCGCTTCCCGTGCCCCGCTCCTCACTTCCTTTTAATTCCCCTTATTTTTGGGAGCCGGGCCTTGCGTCCGGCTTTGTTGTATGCTCCTATGATGCGTCGAGTTGTGCTGAGCGTGGTATTGTGGGCCGGCCTGTTGGGCGGCGTGGCGGCCCAGATGCCCGCGGGCGGCTCTACGCCCCCGGCCCCCGAAGTGCCGCTGACACGCCGCCAGCAGCGCGCGCTGGAAAAAGAACAGCACGACCTGGAAAAAAAGCTGGCCGAGGCCCGCGCCAGGCGCGCCGCGTTACGCGCCCAGATGTCGTCGCTGATGAGTGAGCGCGAGCGCGAGCGCAGCGAAGCCCTGTTCGTGGATGGCGTGAAGTACTCGCTGCTCGAAGACTACAACAAGGCCCTGGAGAGCCTGCTGAAGGCCTACGCCATCGACCCCGATAACGCGGCCATCAATTACAAGATTGCCGAGGCCAACATGCTGAGCGGCAACCTGCGCGACGCGGCCAACTACGCCGAGTCGGCCACCCGCATCGACAGCAAAAATGCCTACTACTACCTGCTGCTGGCCCAGATTCAGGCCAGCCAGAAGCAGTATGACTCGGCCATCAGAACCTACGCCACGCTCATCAAAGAAGTGCCTAATTCGGGCGGCTACCTCTTCAACCTGGCCGACCTGTACCTGGCCCAGGGCAAGCTGCCCGAAGCCCTGACCACGCTGGACCAAGCCGAGAAAGAGTTCGGGCAGGTGGATGAGATTTCCTTCAAGAAGCAGCAGATTTACCTCAAGCAGAACAAGCTGGATTTGGCCCTGGCCGAGGGTGAAAAGCTCATCCGGGGCAACCCCAACGAGGTGCGCTACGTACTGGCCCAGGCCGAGCTGTATGCCAACAACAACCGCCTGCCCGATGCCCTGCGCACCGCCCAGCAGGCCCTGCGCCTCGACCCCGGTGCCGCCCAGGCCCACCTGATTCTGGCCGACGTGTACCGCCAGCAAACCCTGGCCACCGAATCGGCCCAGGAGCTGCGGCTGGCCCTGAGCAGCCCCTCGCTGGACATTGATGTGGCCGTGCGCATCCTCATCGGCTACCTCAAGCAGCTGCCCAGCCCGCAGGAATCCATTAATCAGCTGGCCCGCGATTTGGCCGCCGCCACCGTGGCGGCCCACCCCAAGGAGGCCAAGGCCTACGCCATCAGCGGCGACGTGCTGGTGCAGACCGACCGCAAGGCCGAGGCCCGCAACGCCTATTCGCGCGCCCTGCGCTACGATAACACTAAATTCGAGGTGTGGCAGCAGGTGATTGGGCTGGATGGGGAGCTGAACCAGACCGACTCGCTGCTGCTGCACAGCAACCGCGCACTGGAGATTTTCCCGAACCAGGCGCAGTTCTGGTTTTATAACGGCATTGCCCACCAGCTGAAAAAGCAGCCGGCCCGCGCCGCTAAGTCCCTGGAGCACGGCCGCAAGCTGGCCGCCAACAATGCCGCGCTGCTGGCCCAGTTCGACGCCCAGCTCGGCGAGACCTACCACGAGTTGCACGAGGACGACAAGTCGGATGCGGCCTACGAAGCCTCGCTGGCCAGCGACCCCAGCAACGTACTGGTGCTGAACAACTACAGCTATTACCTGTCGTTGCGCGGGGTGAAGCTTGACAAGGCCAGAACCATGGCTGGCAAGGTCGTGAAGAAGTTCCCGGATAACGAGACCTACCTCGATACGTATGCCTGGGTGCTCTACAAGCAGAAGGATTACGCCGGGGCGAAGGACGTGCTCGACAAAATCATCTCGAAATCGACCGATGGCTCCATCATCGAGCACTACGGCGACATTGTGTACCAGCTCGGCGACAAGGAGAAGGCCGCCGCCGAATGGCAGCGCGCCCGCAAAGCCGGCGGCACTTCCGACCTGCTGGAGCGCAAACTGAAAGAACACAAGCTTTATGAATAAATTCTCGCTGCTGCTGGCCCTGGGCCTCGGGCTGGCCGGCTGCGCCCGCAAAGCGGTGCCCACTGTTTCGACCAACGGCCCTGGCACCTCCACGCCGGCCATGGAGCCCACCCTGCCCTCGGTGCAGGCCCAGAACACGGCGTTCGACTTCCTCACCATCAAAGGCAAGGCCCAGATAACCATGAGGGGCAACAAGCAGGGGGCCAACCTGGCCGTGCGCGTGCGCCGCGACAGCATTATCTGGGTGTCGGCTGGCCTGGCGGGGTTTGAGGGCGTGCGCGCCGTACTCACCCACGACTCGGTGCACGTGGTGAACCGGCTGGAGAAAACCTACTTCAGTGGTGGCTACGACTATCTGAGCAAGTTGCTGAACGTGCCGGTGAGCTTCGCCCAGATGCAAACGCTGCTGCTGGGCGACTACCTGCCCGCCCCCACCGGCACCAAGCCCACCGTGGCCACCGAGGAAGCCGCCCGCCAGCGCGTGAGCTACAACCTGCGCACCGTGCTGGTCGAGCACCTGCTGCAGGCCGGCAACACCGGCCGCGTGCAGCAGCTGCGCCTGAGCGACGAGGCCGCCAGGCGCAACCTCACCGTTGACTACACCGATTTCCAGCCGCTGAATGCCCAGCCCCCGTTGCCTTTTGCCCACGCCCTGTTTGTGCAGGCGCAGCAGCAGGCCGCGGGGGCCGTTACGGCCGCCGTCAACTACAACAAGGTAGAAGTGAGCCGCGCCCGGCTGGCGTTTCCCTTCGCGGTGCCCAGGGGCTACCGGCGCTTGCGCTAGGCCGGCCCACCGTGCGGAATACCCGCGGCGGCGAACTAATTTTGCTTTTCTACCAGATTGGTAGGTTTTTGAATATTCCCCTCCGTTGAGCAAGCAGGTACCCCAGGCCGATATTGTAGCATTCCCTTTAGCGGCGGGCGCACGCCGGGGCTGTTGGTGGCTGCCAATTTTGCTGGGATTTTGGCTGCTGGCCGGTCCGGCCCTGGCCCAGCAGAAGCGCCCGCAACCGGCACGCCGGGGCAAAGCGCCCAGGCAGGCCGCGCGCCGTGCCCCCATCCGCCACGCCCCGGCCCCGCGGCGGGCCCCGGCCGCGCGCCGCGCCGCTACCAGCCCTGCCCGCGGCAGAAGCAAGGCTCAGCTCGAACGCGAGCGCCTGAGCAACCTGCGCCAGATAGCGCGCACCAGCCAGGCCCTCGACCAGACCCAGGCCCGGAAAAAAGTGAGCCTGGGCCAGCTGCACGTCATCAGCGAGAAGCTAACGGTGAAAAAGCAGGTAATTCGGGGCATCTCGACCCAGCTGCAGGGCATCGAGACCAACGTGCACCAGACGGTGCGTCAGGTGGTGCAAACCCAGCAAACGCTGGCTCAGCTTAAGGCCGAGTACGCGCAGCTACTCTATATGGCGTCCAAAACGGCCAACGGCTTCAACCGGGTCATGTTTTTGTTTGCGTCGGAGTCGTTCAACCAGTTTGCGCTGCGGCTGCGCTATATCCGGCAGTACACCGAGGAGCGGCAGCGGCAGGCGGCCCGCATCGTGGGCACGCAGTACCGGCTGCACGAGCAGCTCACGGGCCTCACGCGGCAGCAGCAACGCAAAAGCAGCCTGCTGAACAGCCAGCTCAGCGAAAACCGCAGCCTGCTCAGCCTGAAATCGAAGGAAGATGAGATGGTGCAGCAGCTTAGCCAGCAAGAACAGGGCCTGCGCCAGGAGCTGGAAGAGCGCCGCCAGGCCGTGAACCGCCTCGACAACCTGATTGCGGTGCGCGTGCGCGAAGAAATTGTGCGCGCTGCCCGGGCCGCACGCCTGGCCGCCCGCCACGAAGCCGCCCGCACCGCCGAACGTGAAGCCGCTCGCAGCCGCCGCGACGAAGCCACCGCCACCACCGAAAGCCGCACCGACGACCCCACTGCCGCCCCCGAAAGCGACGTTCCCGAAACCGCCGCCGAAGCCGCCGCCGACCGCCGGGCCGTGCGCATTGCCCTCACGCCCGAAACGGCCCTGGCCTCGTCGTCGTTTGCCGGCAACCGGGGCCACTTGCCCTGGCCGGTGGGCCGGGGCTTCATCAGCCAGCGCTTTGGCCGCCACCCCCACCCGGTGCTGCGAAACGTAACCGTCGAAAACCGGGGCGTTGATATCCAGACGGATGCCGGGGAGTCGGTGCGCTCGTGCTTCGATGGCAAAGTACTCACCATCACCAATATCGCGGGCATGAACACCATCGTCATGATTCAGCATGGCGACTTCTTCACGGTGTATGCCAAGCTGCACTCGGTGAACGTGCAGGAAGGCCAGCGCGTGCGGGCCCGCGAAGTCATCGGCACGGTGGCCACCGATGGCGAGGGTACCTCCGAGGTGCAATTTCAGGTGTGGCATAACTCGTCCAATCTCAACCCCGAAAGCTGGCTTGGGCACCGCTAAATTCCGGCGCAAAAAAAAACCCGAACCAAAGGTGCGGGTCTTTCCGAGCTATGAAAACAAACTTAGCTGTCGGTTAGAGGGGCTACTCACCTGCTCCTGCCGATAACCGTATCAAAGATGCATGACCGGGCTCCCTGCACCAAGCGTATTTCGTTGAAATGTCCAATTTAGCCGACGAATGGCGGATTTTGGAGCGGTCGATGGCGGCCGAAGCCTGGCGGGGATTTTAAATCACCGTCAGGCGGGCCAGCAGGCCGGCTTTGTAGGAGCTGCCAATGGCTACCCGCACCGGTAGGCGGCCTGGCCCCGCAGTGGGGCCGCCGTCGAGCAGTACCGAGTCGCCGTCGATGAACATAATGCGGTCGAGCCGAACGATATACTTGCGATGGATGCGCGCAAATTCGAAACCGGACAGCTTGGTTTCGAGGTCCTTCATCGTGCCGTATATGGTGAGGCGCTCGCGGCCAAGATACAGGTTCACGTAGTCGCCCAGCGCTTCCACATACAGCAGGTCGATGGTGGGCACGCGCAGCAGACGCTGGTCCTGCTTCACAAAGATTTCGGGGCGGCTGCTGGCCGGGGCCAGCGCATTGGTGCGCCCAGCCAGCCGGATAATACCTTCCAGCTTCTGGCGCTCATCGTCGAGCAGCAGGCGCGTGCGCCGCAGCTCCAAATGAGCCATCACCTGGCGGGCCAGCAGCCACAAGGCCGCGCGTTGGTCGGTGCTCAGGACGCGGGGCCTCGTGTCGAAAGCACACAGCGTACCCAGGGGGTAGCCATCGGGCGTGAGCAGCGGCACGCCAACGTAGAAACGAATGTGCGGGGCACCGGCTACCATCAGGTTGTTGGCGTAGCGGGCATCGGCCCGGGCATCGGGAATTTCGAACAGGTCGTTTGCCCGCACGGTGTACTGGCAAAAAGTCTGCGCCAGGGGCATTTCGCCGATGCTGATGCCCACGCTGGCTTTCAGCCACTGGCGCTTATCGTCGAGCAGCGCCATCAGCGCCATTGGCGTGCCGCACAGGTAGGCCGCCAACTGGGCCAGGTCGTTAAAGACTGGCTCAGGCTCCGTATCGATAATACCGTAGCTATGCAGGGCTTCGAGGCGCTCGTACTCATCAGCGACCGGGGCCTTGGGGGGAAGTAGTTTCATGGCAAACGGAGAAAGCAGTCGCTGCGCAAGCAGCGGTGGGGCACGACCAGGGCAAGTGGCTACAAAACTACGGCCGCCCCTGAAACCGGGTTAGCACCTTCCGGCCAATCTGGTTGTTATAACGCCCAACTGCCTTGTTTGGTCCGGCCAATGGCGGGTTCATCGGCAAAACATCTGCCAGGCGGTATCTTTGGCACTCCAAAACCCGCCCGGCTGCGTATATCCGTTTTTATCACCCTCCACCGGGCCCAGGCGCCCACCCTCTGATGCTCTATTCCCTGTTCCTCATCGGCAGCTTCGGCACCACCGAAATGCTGCTTATTTTATTCGTGGTTATCCTGCTGTTCGGGGCTAAGCGCATTCCTGAGCTATTCCGGGGCATGGGCCAGGGCGTGCGTGAGTTTAAAGACGCCAGTACCAAGCCCGAAGACCAGCAGCCCCAATACCGTGACCAGCCCGGCCAGCAGCCGAACTACAATCAGCCCCAGCAGCCGAATTATAATCAGCCCCAGCAGCCCAACTACAACCAGCAGCCCAACGGCTACCCGCAGCAAACCGGCTACCAGCAGCCCACGCCGCCCGCCTACAGCCCCAACGACCCTAACAATCAGTCGCGCTAACCCGCGCTTCTATTAGCCATGCACACTCCCTTCGTATTATTTCTGGGCGATATCGGCGGCTCTGAGCTCATGCTCATCATGGTCGTCATCCTGATTTTCTTCGGGGCCAACAAGATTCCGGAGCTGGCGCGCGGCCTCGGCAAGGGCATCCGCGAGTTTAAGGATGCCAGCACTGAAATCCGCCGCGAGTTCGAACAGGCTGGCCAGCCCGCCGCGCCCAACCAGCCCTACCAGCAGCCCAACCCCTACGCGCCGCAGCCGCAGCACCAATCTACCCCGCTGCCCCTAACGGCTGAAGCCGGCTCCGGCTTCGACCCGTGGGCGGCTCCGGCCGCTACGACTGCCACGGCCCTGCCCACCGCCGACCAGCACGACCCGGCTCCGCCCGTGGCTGCCGCGCTGCCCCCCAACCTGGCTCCCGAGGGCACCCAGCCCCGCCAGCCCTACCTGCCCGCCGACTCCGGCGCGTAACCCCCCTTTCGGTCACCTCGGTAAGTAGCCAGAATTAAGTAGCAAGTAGTAAGACTGCACTATTATGACAGTCTCACATACTTGAACAAAATCTTTCTACTTATTACTTCTGTCTTACTACTTAATTCTGCATCAGGTTTGAAGCGTTTTCAGTCATTATCCGAAGTTCGCAGCGAGCTGACGGCAGGCACCACGTCCTGCCGTCAGCTCGTGGACTATTACCTCGCCAACATCGAGCGCCAGCAGCACCTCAACGCCTTCCTAGAAGTGTGGCCCGACGAGGCCCGCACCCAGGCCGACGCCGTGGATGCCAAATTGGCCGCTGGCACGGCCGGCCCGCTGGCCGGCATGGTCATCGGCCTCAAAGATGTGCTGGCCTATGCCGGCCACTCGCTACAAAGCAGCAGCCGCATGCTCGACGGCTTCAAGTCGCTCTACACCGGCACGGCCGTGCGGCGCCTGCTCGATGCCGATGCCATCATCATCGGCCGCCAGAACTGCGACGAGTTTGCCATGGGCGGCTCGAACGAAACGTCGTACTTCGGCCCCGCCCGCAATGCCATCGACCCCAACCGGGTGCCCGGCGGCTCGTCGGGCGGCTCGGCCGTGGCGGTGCAGGCCGATATGTGCCTGGCCTCGATTGGCTCCGACACGGGCGGCTCGGTGCGCCAGCCGGCCGCGTTCTGCGGGGTGGTGGGCTTCAAGCCGACCTACTCGCGCATTTCGCGTTACGGGCTGGTGGCCTTCGCGTCGTCGTTCGACCAGATTGGGCCCATCACCCGCTCGGTGGCCGATGCTGCGCTCCTAACCGAAGTAATGGCCGGCCCCGACGGCATGGACAGCACCGCCAGCCAGCGCGCGGTGCCCGCCTATAGCCAGCAGCTCACGCCCGCCGCCCACTACCGCATCGGCTACATTGCCGATGCCGTGAACAGCGCGGGCCTGAACCCCGAAATCAAGGCCGCCATGGAAACCCAGCTCGACCTGCTGCGCGGCCAGGGCCACGTGGTGGAAGCCGTGGACTTCCCCTACCTCGATTTCATGATTCCGACCTATTACATCCTTACCACCGCCGAAGCCAGCTCCAATCTGGGCCGCTTCGATGGCGTGAAGTACGGCTACCGTGCTTCGGATGCGACCGATTTGGAGTCGATGTATAAAAAGAGCCGCTCCCAGGGCTTTGGAGCCGAGGTACAGCGCCGCATCTTGCTCGGCACGTTCGTGCTCAGCGCCAGCTACTACGACGCTTACTACACCAAAGCCCAGCGCGTGCGTCGCCTCATCAAGGAGAAAACCGATGAGCTGCTGCGCCAGTACGATTTCCTGGTGCTGCCTACCACGCCCACCACGGCCTTCAATATCGGCGAGAAGCAGGACCCGGTGAGCATGTACCTGGCCGATATCTTCACGGTGCAGGCCTCGCTGGCCGGCGTGCCCGCCATTTCGGTGCCCGTGGGCGAAGATGCGGCCGGCCTGCCCATCGGCCTGCAGGTAATGGCTGGGGCCTTCCGCGAAGCCGATTTGCTGGCCTTCGCCAGCACCATCACCGAGGAGGTGCCAGCGTAGTCGCCCGCTGGCACGCCCGCTCATCAAAAACGCCCGGCCATCTTGGTCGGGCGTTTTTTGGTTTTCAGCGCAGGCTAATTCGCGGAGCCAGCCATCGCCTGGCGGGGCTGCTCCACCAGCCACAGCGCCGCCACAAACCCCAGCGTGAGGCCCGCGTGCCAGGCGTGGCGCA
>JANNDE010000510.1:0-9357 GCA_031387395.1 Hymenobacter sp. | reverse complement strand
CCCCGGCGTTGCGGCAAGAGCCGGGCAGTTGCTCAGGAGCCGGTCAGCTCCGTATCGGTCAGGGGCTGGTCGGAAGTGCCCGGGCTGCCTTCGAGGCCGTTGGTTTGGCTGGCATCGCCGTAGTCGCCGCGAATGCCCGCGCCGTCGCCCATGTGCTGCTGGGTGCTGCTGGGGGCGTTGCCGGGGCTGGCAGTGTTGGCGCTGGTGTCGGTATCAGTATCGAGGTTGGGCGTGGTGCTGACGGTGGCATCGCTTTCCGAACCCTGGTCGGGCGTGGCGGCGGCCTGGTCGGGGCGCGGGTCGGTGGGGTTTTGCTCGGGCGTGGGCATGGGTTTGGGGGAATAGGGGAGGGAAATCAGGGAAAAGCAGCCGCCTGGGGAGGTGTACGGCTGACACGGTTGGCGGTTGAGGTAAGGGCGGGGCCCGCCCCCGCCCAGTCTTCCCCGTGCATTATCTTGCCACCTGCTTTACCTACCACTAATCCCCCTCCCCGCCGTGGCCGCTTCTATCGACGACTTCTACCACCAGAAAACCGACGCCGAGCTCCGGTTCTTCGTCGACCACCCCGAGCTCTACCAGCCCAGCCTGATTGACGCCACCCGCCGCGAGCTGCGCCGCCGGGGCGTGGCCCCGGCAATGGCCGGCCCGGCCGAGTTGCCGCCCCTCACCTACGTATCGCCGGAGCCGGCCGCGCCCACGGGCCTGCGCACCGGGCCGCTCACGCTGGGGCTGGCGGCCGTGCTGCTCGTGGGCCTGGGCTGCTTCTACGTGGTGAAGCAGAAAAACCAGCCGTCCCCGCCGCCCGTGGCCGCCGCCAAACCCAAAGCCCCGCCCCAGCTGGTGGAAGTCGAAACGTCAGCCATTCCGACCTACGACGCCGTGGTGGCCCAGGCCGTGACGCAGCAGGTGCAGCGCCTGCCCGCCGCCGAGCGCGCCGCCACCGCCGCCAAAGCCGACGGCATGGCCCTGCGCCAGTACCGCGAGCTGGCCAGGCGCTTCTGGGCCGCCGAGTGCCAGACCGAGTACCTCGTGAACCAGGCCCATGCCGGCAAGGCCAGCACCATGTTTGCCGACCAGGCCCTGGTGGCCCGCACCTCCTGGAGCGCCTGGAACAAGGCCGCCGTGTACACCTACGAGAAGTTTGGCCCCGCCATGCAGGAAGACTTCCAGCGCATGCAGGAAGTGGCCGGCAGCCAGCAGCACATCCTCGAACGCCTGCCCGACCTGCTGCCCCAGAAGAAGTTTCTGAACGACAAGGAGCTGAACGCCCGCGACACCGAAGTGCAGGACTGGCTGCGGGTGCTGCGCCCGGCCTCGCCCGTCACGGGCAAGCCCTACAAGGCTACGGTTATCAAGATGCACATATAGCCGCCATCCGCCGCCGAACAACTGGCAAAGTGGCCGGTTGCCCAGGCTGGCGCGCTCCTTGCCGCGCCGCGTGCCCATGGAAACCCCCGACCCCGCCGCCGCGCCCGGCTCCACGGCTGCCCTGGCCGCCCGGCTCTTCGCCGAGAAGCCCGAGGCTGAGCTGCTGTACCTGGCCCAGAATGCCGCCCGCTACCCGCCCGCCGTGGGGGCCGCCGCCGTGGCCGAGCTAGGCCGGCGCGGCCTGCTGCCCGACCCATTCCGCCCACCGCCGGCCCCGCCGCCCGCTCCGCCCGAAACCTGGCCGCAGCTGCTGGGCCAGCTGCTGCGCGGGCTGTTCATCCCCTCGCGCCGTTTCCTGGCCACCCCGCTGCTGATTGATGCCTGCCTGCTGGTATTCGGGCTGATGGTGGGCCTCGGCGGCGTGTCGGCCACCGAGCCCACCGGGCACCAGCTGGTGCAGTGGGGTTCCAACGTGTCGGGCCTCACGGGGCACGGGCAGCCCTGGCGGCTGCTCACGCACCTGTTTGTGCACGCCGGCCTCTCGCATTTGCTGCTGAATATGTTCTCGCTCTGGCTGCTGGGCCTGCTGGTGGAAGACCGCACCGGGCCGCTGCGCCTGCTGCTGGTGTACCTGGCCAGCGGAGTGGGTGGCGGCCTGGCCAGCCTGTGGTGGCACACGCAGGGCATCAACTCGGTAGGGGCCAGCGGGGCTATTTTCGGCCTCTACGGTCTGCTGCTGGTGCTGCTCATCAGCAAAAAACTGGTGCTCGATAAGTCCGACCGCCGCGCCATGCTCGGGCTGGTGCTCTACCTCGTGCTGAGCAACCTGCTCTCCGGTCTCAGTGGCAACGTCGACAACGCCGCCCACTTTGGCGGGCTGGCCACCGGCCTGTTCATCGCCGGCCCGCTGGCCTTGCTGGGGCTGAAGGGCGGCGGGCATCTGGCCGGGCACGCCGAACCAGTGAGGTGAAAATCCGTCATGCCGGGCGCAGCCCAGGCATGACGTTCTGTTAATCTCACTCCTCTATACCCTCACATCTTTTCTCCTCTTCCTCATTCCCATGCAAGCCATTCAACTCGATGCCATTCACCAGCCCGTGGTGCTGCGCGACATTCCCACGCCCACGCCCGGCCTGGGCGAAATTCTGGTGAAGCTGCACGCCGCCGCCCTCAACCACCGCGACGTTTTTATCCAGGCCGGTAAATACGCCGGCATCACGCTGCCCTGCACCCTGGGGGCCGATGGGGCTGGCGAAGTAGCCGCGCACGGTGAAAACGTGCCGGCCGACGCCCCCGCCGTGGGGGCCCGCGTGCTCGTCAACCCCGGCCTGCGCTGGGGCCGCGACCCCCGCGCCCAGGCCCGCGAGTTCGCCGTGCTGGGCATGCCCGACCCCGGCACCTTCGCCGAGTACATCGTGCTGCCCGCCGAATACATCCGGCCCCTGCCAGCCCACCTCACCTTCGAGCAGGGCGCGGCGTTGCCGCTGGCCGGCCTCACGGCCTACCGGGCGGCCTTCACCCGCGCTCAGGTGCAGCCCGGCGAGCGCGTGCTGGTAACGGGCGTGGGCGGCGGCGTGGCCCTCACGGCGGTGCAGCTGTGCGTGGCCCGCGGGGCCGAAGTCTGGGTGACCTCCAGCGCTGAAGATAAAATTGCCCGTGCCCGCGAGCACGGCGCGAAAGGCGGCACCAGCTACCACGCCGAAAACTGGGTGAAAACCCTCACCCAGCAGGCCGGCGGGCCGTTCGACGTCATCATCGACAGCGCGGGTGGGGCGGCTTTCGGCCCGCTGCTCGATGCGGCCGCGCCGGGCGGGCGCATCGTGTTTTTCGGTGGCACGCTGGGCAATATCCCCGACGTGCCGCCCGCCAAGGTGTTCTGGAAGCAGCTCAGCCTGCTGGGCTCTACCATGGGCACGCCGCAGGATTTTGAGGACATGCTGGCCCTGGTGACGGAAAAGCAAATTGTACCCGTAGTTGATGAGGTATTTCCGCTGGCCGAAACCGAAGCCGCCCTGCGCCGTCTCGAAGCCGGTGCGCAATTCGGCAAAGTGGTGCTGAAAATCGGCTAGGAAATCGGCCTTGAGCCACGTTGAAAAAGCCCCGATTCTATTCACTGAAAAGGCTCCGAAAACCCAGTGTTTCCGGAGGCTTTTTATGGGCGCATCGAGTAGATAAAAACGGCATTCTCATGAATGAAAACGAGGGTTTTGGGGTTTAATATATACGCGGTGACAGACTAAAAAAACCGCTCGTTTTCATCCATGAAATCCGCCACTCAATACCTCGAAAAGTACGTATTCGAAGCCCGCCGTCCACGCCGCGAGCTGCAGGCCGTAGTAGCTCATGCCGATGCCGTGCAGGCCATTGAGCAAGCCGTGGCCGACGCCGAAAAATACCGCTACCTGCTGATGCGCGCCCTGCGCCACAGTGGCCCCGTCGAAACCACCACTTCAGCCGCTACTTCCTTCTTCGCCGAAGAAGCTACCGTGCTGCCGCTCTACCCTGGCCAGTCGCGCCAGGCAGCCTAGCTGACCGGAGAGCCCGGGTACCCCGAAATCGCATCGCGGCCCGCGATGCGATTTCGGGGTACCCGTTTTTACTGCGCCAAATGCGCGGCCAGCGCCGCGGCCTGCTGGCGCAGCTCCGGCACGGCCGTCGATTCGAAATAGGCCGGGCGGCGGCTGGGGCCAAGGGTGAACAGGCCCGGGGCCACCGTGCCATCGGCCGCCAGCAGCGCCCCATGAGCAGTGGTGAGTAGGCCCAGGTGCAGCGGGTCGGGGGTGAGGTGGCCGTCGGCGCGCAGGCCCTGCACCAGCGGGGTGGCTATGCGGGCGTAGTCGAGCAGCGGCCCGGCGCAGCTGATGACGTGGTCGGCCGTGCGCCAGCCGTTGGGCTCCCCGCAGGGGCGCACGCGCACCCGCAGGCGGTGCCCGTCGGGCAAAATCTCGCGCACCGTGCCAACGTGCAGGCGCACCAGCCCGGCCGCCGTGAGCTCGGCCATGGCCTGGGCATTTTGGGGCGGGCTGCGGTGCCGGCCCACGGCCCACGGCCCCGCCAGGTGCCGCAGGAACCGGCGCTGCTCGGCCAGCGGCCACGCTGCCCAGATGCGCCCTAAATCGGGCCGCAGCGAATCGAGCACCGGCCGCCAGTCGATACCCTGCGCCGCCGCTGCCCGCAAATGCCGCCTGAAAACAGCTACCACGCCCGTCACCGTTGTTTCGGCGGCCAGCTCGGGGTAGAAGCTGGGATAGGCGGCTGTGGCCGGGCCGTGGGCGCTGGGCCAGCGGCCGTGGCGGGCCACCACGGTAATGGGGGCACGGTGGCCATCCTGGCGCAGGGCCAGCAGCACGTCTACCGCCGTCAGGCCCGAGCCGATGAGCAGCACCTCCTCGTCGGGCCCGATACGACGGATGTTACCGGTGGCCCAGGGGTCGGGGTGGTAGCCGGGGTGGTGCAGGTAGCGGTGGTCGGGCCCGCAGGGCGGCGGCGGGGGGAAGTTGCCCAGGGCCAGCACCACGGAGTCGCTCTCGATACTACTGCCATCGGCCAGCTGCACCGCCCGGCGGCCATTGGGCAGCAACGGGGCAGCCACGGCCGTGGTGTGGTGCCAGTGCACGCCATTGGGGCCGCCCGCCGGAGCCAGCGCCGGGGCCAGCTCTTCGTGCAGGTAGCGGCCGTAGGCGGCGCGCGAGGCAAAATCGGGCACGCCGGCGGCGCTTTCGGGCTGGCAAGCCAGCCACCCGGCAAAGTGGTTGGGCGCGGCCGGGTAAAGGCTGAGGCCGCCGGGCCGCACGTTGAGCAGGTACTCGGGCCGGCGGGCCGAGTAGGCGAGGCCGGGGCCAGGCAGCCCGCGCGGCTCAATCAGGTGGATTTCGGCCCCGGCCAGCCCCGGCTGCTGCCGCAGCTGCAGCACCAGCGCCGTGCCCGCGAAGCCGCCGCCCACAATGGTGATAACGGGACGGGCGGTTGATTTCACGGGTGATAATTTAAGGAATGTAACGACGCATGCTGGCGTCTCGTCGTTGAACGGTCAAATTGCAAACAGCGCGGACGGCAAGACGCAGCTAGGCGTTTCTACCGCCCATTTGCTTCCGCGCTTACAGGTACCGGCCGGGCACCAGATAGTTCTGCACATAGTCCTGAATTCCATCTTCAAGGCGGGTGAACGGCCGGTCGTAGCCAATGCCGTGCAGCTTGCGCATGTCGGCCTGAGTATAGTACTGGTACTTGTCGCGGATGTCCTCCGGCGTGTCGCGGAACCGGATGTCGGCCGTGCGGCCCAGGGCCTGGAAGGTGTTCAGGGCCAGGTCGAGGAAGGTGCGGGCTTCGCCGCTGCCCAGGTTGTAGATGCCGGAGTGCGTGCGGTGGTTCAGCAGAAAGAAGCACACTTCCACCACATCCTTCACGTACACGAAATCGCGCATCTGCCCGCCGTCGGTATAATCGGGGTGGTGCGATTTGAACAGCGTCATCGAGCCCGACTGCTGAATCTGGTGGAAGGCGTGCATAATTACCGAAGCCATGCGGCTTTTATGGTATTCGTTGGGGCCGTACACGTTGAAAAACTTCAGCCCGGCCCAGAAATAGGGTTTTTCTTCCTGCCGCAGGGCCCAGTTGTCGAAGTCGTTTTTGGAGTCGCCGTAGGGGTTGAGGGGGCGGTAGAGCGGGAACAGGGCCTCGTCCTGGTCGGAGTAGCCGAGGGTGCCGTCGCCGTAGGTCGCGGCCGAGGAGGCGTACACCAGCGGCAGCTGGTGGCGCACGCAGGCCTGCCACATCTGCTTCGAATAGTTCAGGTTCAGCAGGTCGAACACGGCGGGGTCCATCTCGGCGGTATCGGTGCGCGCGCCGAGGTGGAAGATGAACTCCACCTGCTCGTGGTGGGCATCGAGCCACTCGAAAAACGTTTCGCGGTCCACGTATTCGCGCAGCTTCTTGCCTTCGAGGTTGGCGAGCTTCTTCTCGACGGAGAAGTTGTCGACCACAACGATGTCGTTGAAATTGGCCGCGTTCAGGCGGGAGACAAGGCAGCTGGCAATGAAGCCGGCCGCGCCGGTTACTACTATCATGGGAAGCGGAATGGGGGGCGGAGGGCAAAGGTAGGGCGCTGAATAATGAACCGTCATGCAGGCGAAGGAACGTCGTGCTTCGCTGCGCGCTGCATGACGTTATGCCTGTTCCATTCAGCCCGGTACTTCGTCCGGCCTACCTTTGCCGCATGCGTTTCTTTCTGCTGCTTGTACCGCTGGCCCTGCTGCTGGGTTGCCATGCCGAACCCGAAAAAACGGCCCGCGTGCCCGTGCGCGACGGCCTGGGCCGCCTCGTGAGCCTGCCCGCCCACCCGCGCCGCGTACTGGCCCTGGCCCCGAGCATGACCGAAATGCTGTTCGCCGTGGCCGATACCGCCACCATCGTGGCCCGCTGCCCGCAGGACAACTACCCCGCCGCCGTGTACCGCAAGCCCGTCGTCAACAACTACCCGCTCGACCTCGAAAAGCTGGTGCTGCTGAAACCCGACGTGGTGTTCACCGTCGAAGGCATTACTTCCGTCGATGACGCGCGACGGCTGCAGCAACTGGGTATTGCGGTGTATTACCTGCGGTTTCGCCGGGTCGAAGACGTGTTTGAGGGCCTGGAAGAAGTGGGCCGGATAATGGGTCGCCAACCGCAGGCCCGGCACCTCACCGATTCGCTGCGCCAGAATCTGAAATCTCTCACCTTTAAGACTCCGCGCCCAGCCAGCATGCCGAAGGTGCTGGCTATTACCTGGCAGGACCCCATTTACTGCTACGGCCAGAACACCCTGTTCACCGATGAGATTCGCCTGGCCGGTGGGCGCAACGCCGTCACCGAAACCTTCCCGCAGCCCTACCCGGCCCTTACCCGCGAGTACATCCTCCAGCTAAACCCTGATGTACTGCTCGGCGGCACCTTCGGCAAGCTGGATAGCACGTTTTTCAAAAACTACCCCGAGCTCAAACGCATCAACGCCTACAAAAATCGCCGCATATATCCCATCACTGGCAACCTGCTGGAGCGGCCCGGCCCGCGCGTGGTGGAGTCGGTACGCGAGCTGCAAACGGTAATTAAAAATTGAGAACTAAGTAAGTAGTCAGAATTAAGTAGTCAGTATTCAGATGGCAAAAATTTGGCTATGAACGTATTAAGTGATGCATAACTACTGATTGCTTATGACTGACTACTTAAAAATTAAAAATCGGATTTAGACGGCCTGCCATGCACAGCATTTTTTAATTTTTAATTCTCAATTTTTAATTGACAACCCGTCCCGTTTTCTGGCTACTGCTCGGCCTGCTCCTCACGCTGGCCCTGCTGGTGCTGGGGCTGCGCGTGGGCAGCTACACCACCTCCTACGGCTTCATCCTGCACACCTTCCGGCACTACGACCCCGCCGACCCGGCCCAGCTGGCTCTCGTCGAGCTGCGCCTGCCGCGCCTGCTGCTGGCGCTGCTGGCCGGGGCCAGCCTGGCCGTGAGCGGCTACCTGCTCCAGACCCTGGTAAGCAACCCGCTGGCCGACCCGTACCTGCTGGGCACGGCCTCGGGCGCGTCGCTGGGCGCTATCGCTTCTTATGTGCTGGTGCCTTCGCTCACGCTGGCGGGCGTGTACCTGCCGCCGGCGGCCGCTCTGGCGGGCGCGTTCGGGGCCACGGTGCTGGTGGTGGCGCTGGGCAGCCGGCAGGGCAAAATTCTGCCGGCGCCGCTGCTGCTGGCGGGCGTGGCGGTGGGGGCGCTGGCGGCGGCCGTGGGCAGCCTGCTCACGTTTCTGGCCCCCGGTGATGGCAGCCTGCGCAGCGTGGTATTCTGGGCTTTTGGCAGCTTCGAGCGGGCGGGCTGGAGCGTGCTGCCCTGGCCGGCCACCGTGCTGGGGAGTAGCCTGATAGTGCTGACGTTTCTGCAGAAGGACCTGAACCTGCTGCTGCTGGGCGAGGAGCGGGCCGCCGCCCTGGGCCTGCCGGTGGCGGCGCGGCGCTGGCTGCTGGTGGGGCTGGCGGCCGCCCTCACGGGCGGGGTGGTGGCGCTGTGCGGGCCGGTGGGCTTCGTGGGGCTGCTGGTGCCGCACCTCACGCGGGGGCTGCTGGGCACCACCGGGCGCTATAATTTGCTGGGGTGCGCGGTGCTGGGCGGGGCCTTCCTGCTGGCCTGCGACCTGCTGGCGCGCCTGCTCTACCCGCCGGCCGGGCTGCCGGTAGGGCTGGTCACGGCCCTGTTCGGGGTGCCCTTCTTCGTATATTTGCTGCGAAGAAAGGGACTGTAGGGACTTGGGGCCTTAAGAACTTGGCTGCGCAATGCGCGGGCGGGTCACAATTAAAAACCAAGTTCCCAAGTCCCTAAGTACCCAAGTCCCCCCGAATGATATACGTCTCCCGCCAGGAACACTTCAACGCCGCCCACAAGCTCCACAACCCCCAGTGGAGCGACGAGCGCAACCTGGAAGTGTTCGGCCCCTGCGCCAATGCCAACTGGCACGGCCACAACTACGACCTCATCGTGACGGTGAAGGGCAACCCCGACCCCGAAACCGGCTTCGTAGTTGACCTCAAAGCCCTGTCCGACCTGCTCCGTACGCACATCACCGAGCAGGTCGACCACAAAAATCTCAACCTCGACGTGCCTTTCCTGGCTGGCCAGATGGCCAGCACCGAAAACCTGGCCATCGCCTTCTGGCAAATTATCGAGCGCGAGCTGCCCGCCATCACCCCGGCCAAGTTGCACTGCATCAAGCTCTACGAAACGCCCCGCAACTTCGTGGAATATTATGGGAGTTAAAAGTTAAAAGTTGAAAGTTAAAAGCGGACTCTAGTGCTGTGGAGCCATTTTTAGCCGGCCTTTTAACTCATAACTTTTAACTTTTAACTGAAAATGAAATACTACTTGATAGCCGGCGAACGCTCGGGCGATTTCCATGCCGCCAACCTTATGCGCGAGCTGCGTGGGCAGGACGCCGACGCGCAGTTTCGCTACTGGGGCG